>NZ_JBFBGW010000008.1:0-153829 GCF_040684895.1 Paenarthrobacter sp. NPDC089322 | reverse complement strand
CACCGATGTGGGCCGGGCAGGTACCGGCCGTCCACACCGCAGACGGACAAGTCGCTCAGAAGGACACCCTTGAACAAGGGGCCAAGCGTTTTGTGAGTCACGACCGCGGGGTGGAACGGCCTGCACCTACTCTGCCAGCCAATCCCAGACCAGCCAGCACAATCCTCACAGCGTTTTGGCGGCTCTAAACGCGCTCTACTGCGACTCAGTTGGGATGGCCGGCACCTAGTGGCCTTGGAACGCCTCAGCCAGCCACCAGGAGCCGCCGTCGGAGGCGATTTTGGCGTCGATTACGAGTGGCCTGGTTTGGGTGCCGGCTTCGTACGCGGCGATCCAAGGCCTTACAGCATCCAGATCGCCGAGAGCCCGGACGGTCACACCCTCCGCGCCGAAACCCCGAGCGATCGCAGCAATGTCCGTGTCCGGGAACACCACGCTCGCCAGGTCCTTCTCCGGGTGTCCGGAAGCGAAGTGGTGCACCTCGGCCCCATACGCGGCGTCGTTGTAGACGATGCACACCAGTGGCAATTTCATCCGGACGGCGGTTTCGAGTTCGCTGATGCCCATGAGGAAGCCTCCATCCCCGGCGCCCAGCACGGGCAAACGCTCCGGTTGCGCCATGGCTGCGCCGACCGCCGTATACAGCCCGAGCCCGATCGCCTGGAAGGCCTGGGTGAAGCAGAATCCGAACTCGTCCGGCACGGCCAGATACTGGCTTGGGTAGCCCATGAAGTTGCCCGAATCCACGGACACGATCCGTTCGGCGGGCAGCAACGTGTCGAGTTCGCGGGTCAGGACCCGCGGATCGATGGACACCGAAGAGGACACGTCCGGCGTCTGCACGTCCCGCCAGCGCGAGCCCTGCTTGATGGCCAGCGCGTTCGGTTCCGTGCGGTACTTCTCCGCCGGTTCCGGCTGGACGGAACGCAGCGCCGTCAGCACATCCTGCGCGGTGAGCGCGGAGTCGCCCAGCACGCCTAGCGAGATGGGCCGATTGGCGCCCAAGGAGGCATCCTCGACGTCGACCTGCACCACTTTGGCGTCGGCCGAAATCAACCTGCCGTGCCGCATGGTCCACATGTTCAGCGTGCAGCCCCACCCGACGATCAGGTCCGCGCCGCTGATCAGCTCAGCGGTCAGCGGCGACGAGAACCCGCCCGAGATGCCCAGGTTGTGCGAGTCTCCGTTGAACAGCCCGCTTGCCACGGCCGAGGTGGCCACCAATGCTCCGGAATGTTGCGCCAGGGCCAGGATCTCCTCCCGCGCTCCGCGCCCGCCGCGGCCCGCAACAAACACCGGCCTCTCGGCAGCACGGATCAGATCGACCAGCTGCTCTACGGAGCCGGCGTCCGGGCGCACCTTCAGCGGGACAGGCACGACGACGGCACCCACCTCGTCAGCGGCGGTGGCACTTTGGACATCCAACGGCAGGCTCAGGACCACAGTGCGGCGCTCATTGACCGCGGTCCGGAATGCCCTGACGGTGTCGGCGATGGCTGTGGCGGGGGAGTGGATGCGTTCTGCCACGGCTCCGACGCTGCGGGCCAAAGCATCCTGGTCGATCTTGAAGTTGGACCTGGTGGCCGCAGCCTGCGTATCAGCCGTCAGGACGATCATCGGAGTCCGGCTCTTGGCAGCCTCGCCGATGCCTGTGATGGCGTTGCTCAGCCCGCAACCCTGGTGGGTGGTGACCACGCCCACCTTCCCGGACATCCGCCCGTAGGCATCGGCCATGGTCGAGGCACCGCCTTCATGCCGGGCAGCCGTGAACGGAATACCCTCGGCCATGAGGGTGCCGGTGACATCGAAGTTTCCGGAGCCCACCACGCCGAAAACATGCCCGACGCCGAGCTTCGCCAACGTCCGCCCGACAAGCTCCGATACCCGCGCCTGCCGTGTCACGCCCGGCTCGCTGCTCATGCGCGCTCCGCGGCGTTACCGGGCTCCACCAGCGCGTACACCCGGCTGGGGCTGCCCGTCCCGCCCACGATCGGCAACGGAGCAACCACGAGGGTGGCACCCGTGACCGGCAGGCGATCCACATTTCGCAGGGACGTGACGCCGTACTTGTCCGCCCCCAGCAGGAAGGAGTGAACCGGGAACATCGGGTCCAGGGTGCCGGCCTGCCCGGCGTCGATGCCCACGGTTTCCACGCCGAAACCGCTGATGGACGCATTACCGGCAAGCCACTTGGCACCTGCCGCAGAGACCCCGGGAGTGTGCGGACCGGCGTCGTCCGCGTTGACGAAAGCCGCAGCGTCACCGCCACGCGCAGCCCAACCGGTGCGGAAGATCACCCAGCAATTCTCCGGAAACAACCCATGCTCGGCCTGCCACTGCTCAAAGTGGTCCGGTTCCAACAGGAAATCTGGATCCGCGGCGGCTTCCGCGGTTTTATCGATCACCACTAGAGGGCCCACCAACCGGTGCGGCTCGATCCGGTCCACGGACTTGCCGTCCTTGCCCGTGATCCAGTGCACCGGAGCGTCCAGGTGCGTGCCGGCGTGTTCGCCCACCGTGACGTCGTTCCACGCCCAAGCCGGACCGGCGTCGTCGAAATTGCTGACGGGCGAGACCGACAACCCAACCGTGTTCGCGAACGGCTGCGGCAGGTTCAGGATCGGGGTTTCGGAACTGAGGGGAGTGGTGAGGTCGATGATCTCCACCGAACCATTCGAAAGGGCTGCAGTGAGCCCGGCCAGAACAGACATTGTTCTCCTAACGCTTACGTGGTTTAAGTACTGCTTGAATACGGGAGATGCGGGAAGAAACGGGAGTGGGAGCAGTGAGTTTCGCAGCGACCAAATGCCCCGAGCCGCCGGACAGCCCGGGACCGGGATGGGTTGACGCGCCGATGTGCCAGAGCCCTTCGACGGACGTGCCGTGGCCCGCCGCCTCCGGGAAGGGCCGCCATAAGAGGTTCTGGAACAGTTCCGCCGACCCGCCATAGGGGTCGCCCTTCACGGCGTTCGGGTTCATTGCCGCAAGGTCGGTAGGTGCAATGATGTCCCACGCGAGGACGGAGTTCCTGGTGCCGGGTGCGAACTGTTCCAACCGGGCAAGGACACGTTCCATGTAGGCAAGTTTCAATTCCTCTGTCCAACCCCCGGTGACGTCCAGCTCGCCGGCGGAATCGCCTACGGGCTCAAACGGGACCTCCTGAAGCTGGAGCCACAGGGTGGCCTTCCCTTGGGGAGCCCTTGACGGGTCGAGGACGCACTGCTGGCCCACCACGACCGTCGGTACAGAAGGCAGCAACCCGGCCTCCGCCTGTGCGCATGCGATGCCTGTGCTGTCTGAGCCGTTGCTGACGTGGACGAGGGGCACGGTATCCAACCTGGGGTCCAGCCAGGCCATCGGCTTGTCCAGGGCCAGATGGATCTGCAGGGCGCCACGGCCATTCTGGTACCGGGCAGCTGCGCCGGCAGCCGGGGCAGGCGGTTGGGTGAGGAGCTTCGTGTAGAGGGCCTGCGGTGAGACATTGGCCAGCACGGTCCGCGCATCAACCACTCCCCGGGACGTCAGCACGCCGCCCACTGAGCCTGAGTGCACCAGGATCTCCCGGGCCTCGGTGCCCAGCATGATCCGGACACCGTTGTCCCGCAGCAGGGACTCGAAGGCTGCCACGAACCGGGACGCGCCACCTTTGACCACCGGGAGTCCGAAGCCGTGCATGCTCATGGCCATCACCGGCAGCATGACCCCGCCGGTGGCCTGGTCGGGGCCAAGCCCCGCATGCAAGAGCCACGGCGACCAGAGCTGGTCCGCTTCCCACCCATCAAAACGGCTCCGGACGTAGTTGCGGCCACTCATGACGGAGTCGCGAACGAAGGCCTCGGTGCCGGCCAACCGCGCGCTCCTGAACAAACCCACAGCGAGCTTCGCGACATCCTTCAAGGAGCGGAGTTCGGCACCGAACGCCCCGAACACCGTGCCGGAATTGCGGCCCAAGTCGTCCAGCATCGCAAGGTAGGCTTCCTGGTCCTTGGGCTCCTTGAACGCGGAAGCCGTCTCCGCCGGGTCCCGGTGCGCGATGACCACGCGGTGGGATCCTGTACCCGGATCCGCAGCAACACCTGCCGTTACCGGCCCGTCAGTGTTGCAGTACTCCAGGCCACGGGCATGGAGTTCCTTGCCCAGCGCAGCGTACGCACCGCCGGACACGAACAACGGATGCCACGAGGAGAAGGTGTCGTGGATGAACCCGGGCAAGGTCCGTTCTCCCGAGTGGATGAAGCCTCCCAACCGGTCAGCCTTTTCAATGAGGCATACGCGCTTTCCGGCCAGGGCAAGTTCGGCTGCAGCAACCAGTGAATTGATGCCCGAACCGATAATCGCAACATCAGTGGGACCGTCCATGCGGGGCCACTCCTTTCAGAAGTACTCAGAAATCCGGGTGGTTGGCTGTCGCGTGGTACTTGCCGCCGTGGAACACGAGGGGAGCCCCGCCGTCGTTGTTGTATCTTTCCACTTCACCGACGTAGATGACATGGTCGCCGGCGTCGTGGCGGGACACCGTGCGGCACTGGAACGTGGCAACCGCGCCGTCCAGCAACGGAACCCCTGCGATGCCTTCCGTAGTCTCCGCACCGGCGAATTTGTCTGTTGCCGGAGTGGCGAACTGCCGGGAGAGGACGTGCTGGTCGCTGGCCAGAACGTTGATGGCAAAGTGTGTGGCGTCCTCGAAGTCGGCCAGGCTGGGAGCCCGCTTGCTGGGGCACCACAGCACGAGCGGCGGTTCCATGGACACCGACGTGAAGGAGTTGGCGGTCATGCCCACCTTGCGCCCGTCGGCCGAGACGGTGGTGACCACGGTGACGCCTGTGGCAAATTGCCCCAGCGCACTCCGGAAGTCCCTGACATCAAATGCCGCCGAATCCTCTTCTTTGCGGGCCTGCATGAAGTCGCCGGCGGCCGCGGCATCGAACCACCAGGGGTAGGAAGTCCGCGGATCATCGAAACCACCCGCAATGCTCGCTGCCAAGGAGGGATGCTCCATGGCCTCGCTCAGCAGGGTCACCTGGTGGTCCCTTCGGGGTTTGAGCATGTCGTTGGTCCACGCCACTGTCCACTGGCCCCAACCCCGCCAGAATTCATCGAATGTGCGCTCCATCCACGCGCGGTCGAACGGTTCCTGGCCTCGGCGGATGATCGAATCCAGGTAGTACTTGGCGGCCAACGTCGCGTTGTTGGAACCTTGTCCCGTCAGGGGGTCGTTCAGGACCACGGCGTCACCCAAGCCAAAGACCAGCCTGCCGTTGCCAAGCTCCCCGATGGCGGACCGCACCGTGGGCGTGATGCGCCCCAGAAGCGTGGCGCCGTCGTCGGTCAGCTTCGCCCCGGCGAAGTGTCCGGCCTCGTGCGGGAAATGCCCACGCAGGATCTCCAGCGAACGCTGGAGCTGCTCCTCGGGGGTCCCGACGTCGGTCCAGCAGTCCATGGGGCCGCCCACCACGCCTTCGAACACCATCATCCGGCAGGGGCCGGAGACGGTCAGGCCGGGAAATGTGAAGAACTCGCCAACGCCTGGCGCCATGGACATTCGGATGGCGGACTCCGGCGACGGGCCACGGGCGTCGGCGGCAGCACCGCCGTCGTCATCACCGGCGGGCGTCACGTAATTCAAGGCGAGGACCCGTTGGGGCCGGTCGAAAGGCGACTTTGCTTTGTCCCGCGGGAAGATCTGCCCGACCTCGCCCTTGCCGGTGCTGACGATGACGAGATCGTAATCCCGGGCGAGTTCCTCGAGCATGCGGGGAGTGACTTTCTCGATCCGGAAGTCACCGCCTGCCGCCACGAATGTCTCAATCCACAGCGCGCTCTTGATCCGTTGGTCCACGGAGCGGGCCGGTCCGTCCAGCGGCGCTTCCCACTCGATGGGTTCCTTTTCCCGGTCCACCCGCACCCTGATGGCGTTGATGTCCGGAACGGAGCCGGACTCGTAAAGGCCTGTCAGGGCCGTGCCCAGCTGTGCCTCGGCGTCCAGGGCCGTGGAAAACATGCACTGGCTGGACATGACTTTGCCCGTGCGGATCTGTGCAGCGGAACGGTCGGAGAACAGGGAGACCGCATAGCCTTCCCGCTGCAGGCCCAAGGCCAATTGGGCGCCGGATTCGCCGGCACCGATGATGGCAATCTTTCGCATGATGAGTCCTTATTAGCAGGCGTGTGCTACGAAACTTTGGCAGCGCTGAGGCTCGCCAGGTAGTCCGCGGCCTTGTCCGGGTACATGAACCAGTCCTGGAATTCCGGCGGGTGGTTGAAGCCGTTCGCAAATCTGTGTGCGATCTCCGGAGCCGCGTTGGCCGCCCCAAGCAGTTCCAGGACATGCGGCGGTGGAGGGGCCAGGAGGGCATTGGTCCAGTGCGCGACGTGCTGCGCGTAATCCCAGTAGCGTTCAAACGTGGCCTGCATAAAGTTCGAGTCGAAGGCGCCGTCGTGCCCCGCGATGCTGGCAAGGTACGACGCAGCGCACTTGCTCGCGTTGTTGGAACCTTGCCCGGTAATCGGATCGTTCAAGACCACGACGTCGGCCAGGCCAAGTACCTGCCTACCGCTCGGCAGGGTGGCAATCGGGTGGCGGACGGTTGGGGCGAAGCGACCTTGGAGGACACCGTTGGGATCGGTGAGCTCGATGTCCGTGGCGCGTTCGGCCTCCCACGGCAGGAACGTCCTGAGGATGTTCTTGGAGTTCTCCAGATGTTCCTCTGGAGTGAGTCCCTTCCAGCTGTCCATGGGTCCGCCCGGGATGCCCTCGAACACCATGATTTCGCAGGGGCCGCTCGTGGTGAGTGCCGGAAAGACGAAGTATTCGCCGACGCCCGGGATGAGGTTGAAGGACACGGCGGAGTATTCCTCGCGCGGTTTCGAGCCCTTCACGTACGTCAGGGCGAGGGCCCGTTGCGGTGCGTCGTAGGTACTGCGTCCAGCGTCCCGGGTGAAAAGTTGGGCGATTTCACCTTTACCGGCAGCAACGATCACCAAGTCGGAGTTCTGCGTGTATTTTTCCAATTCCGCCACTCCGGCGTCCTCGAAGACGAGCTCCCCGCCCCGTGCCGTGAACTCCTCCATGAAGCGGGGGAACTTGACCCGCTGATCGATGGACTTGGCGTGATTGTCCAACCGGGAGGCCCAGCTGATGGCCTTCTCTCCGGGAAGTTCGGGATGCGGGATGGTGAAGGAGATGCCATCCACGGTGGGGGCGTCCGGCCAGAAATCCAGGCCGAGTGCCCGTTCGTGCTCAAGGGCGTTGTGGAAGATGCATTGGCTGGAGGACACCTTGCCGTCGCGGATTTCTTCCGGAGTCCGGTTGGAAATGGTGGTCACCTGGAACCCTGCGTCCAACAAGCCGATGCCCAGTTGAAGCCCGGACTGGCCTGCACCGACGATGGTGATGTGGCGTTGCGTCATGGTTCTTGTCCTTCTCTGTTGTGGGACGTAGTTGTGAAGCTAGCTGGCGAAGCTTGGAGTTTGGTTGGCGGTGCGATTGGTTGGCGTCTACTTGGCGGCGAGCAGGGGGATCGTTTCCTCGGCCCGCTCCGGGCCCAAGGCGGAGTAGCCGCCGTCAACGGCCCAGTCGGCGCCCGTCACGAAACTGGCTTGGTCGCCGGCGAGGAACGCGACGACGTCACCCACCTCGTGCGGCCGGCCCACCCGCCTCAGTGCGTGGAACGGGGCCGCCACGGAGTCTGTCTTTTCAAGGTTCCCGTTGCTGAGCGAAGCCATGATGTTGCTCCACACCCAGCCCGGGCTCACCGAATTGACCCGGATACCGTCCGCGGCGAAGTCCACGGCCAGGCTGCGGGTGATCTGCACCAGGGCGGCTTTGCTGGCGGGGTAGAGCCACCGCCCGGTTTGAGCCACCGAGCTTGAGATGGAGGTGAAGTTGATGATGGCGCCGTGGCCGGATGCCTTGAGGTAGGGCCTTGCGGCATTGCTGGCCATCACGGCGCTGACGAGGTTGACGTTCAGTGCTTCAAGCCAGTCCTGGCGGCCCGAGTCTGCACCTTCGTCTTTGTAGGTGCAGGCCAGGTTCACCAGGATGTCCAAGCTGCCGTGCCGGGCGACGGTGCCCTCCACGAGTTCGGCTAAGGCAGCGTCGTCGGTGATGTCTGTGTGGGAATAGAGGATTCCTTCGCCGAGCGCTTTGGTGAGGGGTTCGCCGTCGGGGTTTATGTCCGCAACCACCACGGTGGCGCCGGAGTCCCGCAGGGCTGTGACGACGCCCTGGCCCACTTTGGTAGCTCCGCCGGTGACGATGGCTGTCCTGCCTTGGAGTCCTGACATGGCCGGTTCCTTTCTTGTTGTTGCCCAAATATGTCGTGCGTCATATTTGCTCTGGAAGCGACTCTAGACAGCCGCCGATGCCTCGAATATCCACTTGGCGCAGAGGGCATCCGAAAAACGCATCGGTCAATCTCCCGGGTATTGCTCATCCGTCTCTTCAAGCCACCCCACCCACGGAGCTGCGGTCAACCGTGCTTCCGGCTGGCGCATTTCCCTGCCCCATGCTGCGAAGTCGCGTTCCCACTCCTCCCGGCGAACGTGTACGAGCTTGATGTTCTTCATCTGGTACTCACCTCGCTTCAGTGCTGTTGTGCGAATATGACGTGCGTCATACTTGTCCTAAGAGCGACTGTAGACAGCCGCCGAACTACGGAATATCCACTTGGCGTGAGGATCATCCGAAAAGCGAAACGCTGTGAAATGACCCTGTAAGAAGGTGCCAAATGGTCAGGATTCTTCCCCGGGATGTCCTTCGGGGACGGCCCACACTGGCCACCAAAGACGTGGACGAAGCCCACGAAAAGATCGCGGAGCTCTTCTGCGGCCATCAGCTGGCGCCGCGCACCAGCAAATCGTCCGTGGACATGAAGCTGCGGTCCCTGCATCGCGGTGATGTCGGGATCGAGTTCCTGGATTATGGGGCAGACGTTCGGATCGAACCGGAAGGCCTGCAGGATTTCCATTTGGTGCAGGTCCCGCTCGCCGGGCACGCCACCATGCAGGTCGGCTCCGAGACCGTGGACTCAAGCCCGAACATGGCAACTGTTCCGCCCGTGGACCGGCCCTTCTCCATGAGCTGGGACGGCGGCAGCCCGCACCTCATCGTGTATGTCCGCCGTCTGGCATTGGAACGCGTGGCCGGTCAACTGTACGGCGGGAAGGCTGCCGGCCTGGGCTATGGCATGGACCTCACGCGTGCCGCCGGTCGCGCTTTCCTGAGGTCCGTCGTCGAACTTCACGACGACATGGTGAGTCAGCCGCAGGCTGCCGCCCCGGCATTCGTGCAGGGATTGCTCGCAGACAGCATGATGTCGCGGCTGCTGATGGCGATGGAGCCGCCGGTCGGTTCGGACGCCCGGAACGCAGATGGCGAAAGCCGCCTGGTCCGCGAATGCCGGGAGTTGCTTGAGCGCCACGCGTTCGAGGAACTGACAGTGCCGGACATCGCGGAGTGCCTGGGCGTTTCAGTGCGGACCCTGCAGACCGCTCTTCGCGCGGAGTATGGGGCTACGCCGTCGGAGTTGCTGCGGAGTATCCGGCTGGACCGCGCCCGCGAGATGCTGCTGGAGGCCAACCCGCGGGAGCAGTCCGTCACGGCCGTTGCCGAACTCTGTGGCTTCTCGCACCAGGGTCGTTTCTCGGCGCTGTACTTGAAGGCGTTCGGCGAGCTGCCGTCGGAAAGCCTGCGCCGCTGACCCAACTGGGTCGCAGTTAAGCGCGTTTTGACAGCTCAGAACGCGCTTAACTGCGACCCAGTTGGGTGCCTACGCCTCCAGCACGTACGTCTTAAGGTCGTCGAGGGTCTGCTGCATGTGGGCGTCCATGGCAAGGCGGGCCTCGTGGGGATTGCGGGATTCAAGTGCGGCGGCGATGTTCCGGTGATGGCCGATTGCGTGTTCCTGGATCTCCGGGAAAGCGGAAGTCTCAGCGCGGCGCGCTTCCAGGACCCGGTGCAGCGGCTCGAAGAGCACGGCGACAAAGACGTTGCCTGAAGCATGGAGGATGACGTCGTGGAAGGCGAGGTCAGCTTCCACGAAGGCTGCGAGGTCGCTGGCTTCATGGGCGGCCTGCATCTTTTCGACATGGTCCTTGAGCGCGGTGAGCTCGTCATCGGAGATACGCTCCGCGGCTAGTTCGCAGGCGCCGGTCTCGAGCATCCGGCGTAACTCGATGAGTTGGATGGCGGCTGCGGCATCCTTGGCCCCCTCGGAGGTTGCACGCAGCACCGCTTCGAGTGACGCCCACTGATTCAGCGGATTGACGAAGGTTCCGCGGCCACGCTCCACGCTCAGGATGCGCTGGGCCTCCAGGGTTTTCATGGCTTCGCGCACGGTCATGCGGCTCACCTCGTGCCTGGCGCTGAGTTCAAGTTCTCCCGGGACAACGGTTCCCGGCGGGAACTCTCCCGCGACAATCCGGTCCAGCAGCTCATCAGCAACGACGCCGACCAGCGACTTACGTGCCATGTATCCCCATTTCCTGTACTCCTGACTGTAAGGCCGATCTGCGCCCTAACCCCAGGTTTTGGGGCGCAGAGCGGGCCTCACAACGTCCAGCTGTCCGGGAGATGTTTCCTCCAGGGCTGGACGGTTGTCAGACATCTTACGCTGGCGGAGGCCAGCTTGTTCTCCAAAATTCATCCAACGCCTTGGCGCAAGCTTCAGGCTGCTCCCAGTGCACGCTGTGGCCGGCGTCGGGAACCGCATGAAACCGCCTCCGCTCCGGCGCGGCCGCCACGAACGCCTCCATCTGGTCGATGGACCGCACGCGGTCGCCCACTCCTGCGAGCACCAACAGTGGCGCGTGGACGCGCCCGGGCACTGAAGGTTCGACGCCGGTCATGGCCGCCTCGCCGCTGGGGCCGAGGACTTCGAAGGGCACGTCGAACCCTTTGCTGAGCGTTTCCATGTCTTGGCCCGTCAAGTTCCCGTACCAAGCCTTCATGCACTTGGCCTTGGTCTGATCATCAATGAAGCCTTGCGCCAGCTGGGACTGCAACATGGCGCGGAACGCATCATTGGGAGGAGCCGGAACCATTCCTACCAGAGCCACGGTAGCCACGAGCCCGGGGTTCGCGGCCGCAACCGTCAGCGCGACGCTGCCACCCATGGAGTGGCCGACGAGATGAACGGGACCGTCGGACCGGGCCCGGATGACCGCAGCAACGCCAGCCGCAGCCGTCTCCAGTGTCCATGTGAAGTCCTTCTGAAGCCTGTCCCCGGGGTGATAGCCCGCGAGGTCAAGAATCCACACCGGCCACCCGGCGTCGAGCAGTAAAGCTGCCAGCGGTTCCCAGTAAGCGGAGCCCGATGCCCATCCATGGATCAGCACGACGGGCACGTCTTGGTGCGCCCCGCTTGGACCGCGAACATCCACAAAGGAAAGCGGTACAGCAGTGTCATCCATGAGTTCAGCCTAGTGACCGGAGGCACCTTGCGCGCTGAAGAGCCATGTGTCACACTAACATTCAAATGTTAGATGTCTGACATCTTACATTCACGTAAAAGCTACAGACCACAATGGAGTGCACCGTGACACTTGAAGCCAACATGCTGGCCGCTTTCCCCGCGGAAGTTCAGATCCCCGCGCAGCTCGTGGCAGATACCGTCGCCGCGTCCTCGGCAAGCAGCCCCCGCGTCCTGGTAGTCCTCGACGACGACCCCACCGGTACGCAGTCCGTAGCGGATCTCGCTGTGCTCACCCGCTGGGACGTCGAAGACTTCGTATGGGCTTTTGCGCATATCCGCGAGCATGGGACCGGGCCTGCCGTCTACGTCCTCACCAACACCCGCAGCCTGGACGCCGCAGAAGCGGCCGCGCGGAACGAGGAAATCGTCCGCAATGCCCTCGCCGCAGCCGCTCCTGCCGGCCTGGGCGTAGGCTTCGTCAGCCGAAGCGACTCCACTCTCAGGGGACACTACCCGTTGGAGACGGACGTCATCGCTGCGACCGTGGCCGCCGAAACCGGTGAAACCACCGACGGCGTGGTGATCGTTCCGGCCTTTCCCGACGCCGGCCGCGTCACCATCGGCGGTGTCCACTACATGCGGGCCGACGGCGGTTCGCTCACCCCGGTGGCGGAGACCGAGTTCGCCAGGGATGCGACGTTCGGGTTCTCCAACTCCGGGCTGGCCAAGTATGTGGAGGAGAAGTCGCAGGGCCGATTCCCGGCCGATGACGTGATCATCCTGGACCTGAACATCATTCGTGCAGGTGCAGCGGCCAATGATCCCGCGATTTCCGCGAAGGCCATCGCGGATGCAATCGAGTCCGCCACCAACTCCACGCCGATCGTGGCGGATATCGTCACCGAAAACGACTTCCGCGCGCTGGCCCTTGGCCTGGAAGAAGCAGAACGGCGCGGCAAAAAGCTGCTCTACCGTGTGGGTCCGCCGTTCGTCCGCGGCCGCATCGGCCAGGAAATCCGCACGGCCCTCACTTCGGAGGAAGCCTACGCCGGCAACACACCCTCCACCGCCGGCGGCCTGATCGTCGTGGGCTCGCACGTGGGTTTGACCACCCGCCAGCTCAACGTCCTCACGGCCGAGCACAGCAGCGCGCGGATCATCGAAATCGACGTCGAGAAGCTCCTGGCCTCCGAAACCGAAGCGGCAACCGAAGCCTTCGTCGGAACCGTCGTGTCCGACGTCGTGGAGGCCCTCCGCCAAGGTGACGTCATCGTCCACACCAGCCGCCTGCTCATCAAGACGGACGACCCCGCAGCGAGCCTGAAGATTGCCCGCACCGTCTCTGCCGCCGTCGTCGCCTTAGTGAACCGCACCCTGAAGACCTTCCCGCCGCGGTTTGTCATCGCCAAGGGCGGCATTACTTCCTCCGACGTCGCCGCGCACGGCCTCGAAATCCGACGCGCGATCGTCCGCGGTCCCATGCTCCCGGGCATCGTTTCCCTCTGGGAACCCGTGGACGGACCCGCCAAGGGCATTCCGTACATCGTCTTCGCAGGCAACGTGGGCGACGACCAGTCCCTCGCCCAGGTCACCCGCAAACTCAGCGCCACTTTCTAATTCAATGGAGAACACCATGACCAGCAACTACACAGTCACCGTCCTCGGCCTTGGCGCCATGGGCCTGCCGATGGCCACCCGCCTCGCGTCCGAGCTGACGGTCCACGGCTTTGACATTGCCGAACCCCGCCTGGAACTCGCTGCCGCGGCAGGAATCAAGACCTTCGGGACCGCCCGCGAAGCGTCCGACGGCGCGGACGCACTGCTCCTGGCAGTCCGCAACGGCGAGCAGCTGAACGATGTCCTGTTCGGCGAGAACGGCGTCGCCTCCGTCCTGAAGCCGGGCGCCGTCGTGATCCTCGGCAGCACTGTTGGCACCGAGGCCATCCCCGCAACCGTGGAGAGGCTCGCCGAATACGGCGCTGCCCTCGTGGACGCTCCGCTGTCCGGCGGCCCGAAGCGGGCCGGAGAAGGCGACCTCCTGATCGTGGTCGGTGCTGAGCCGGAAGCACTGGAGAAGGCCCGTCCTGCACTGGACCTGCTGGCCTCCACCCTCAGCATCGTGGGCGACAAGCCCGGCGACGGCCAGGCTCTTAAGACCGTGAACCAGTTGCTGTGCGGCGTCCACATCGCCGCAGCTGCCGAGGCCATGGCCCTTGCCGACGCCCTCGGACTCGACCAGGCCAAGACCCTCGCGGCCCTGGAAGCCGGTGCCGCAGGATCGTTCATGCTCTCCAACCGCGGACCCCGCATCCTGGAGGCTTATAGCGAAGACGGCGCCGAGGTCCTCAGCCGCCTGGACATCTTCGTCAAGGACATGGGCATCGTGGGCAAGGCGACCCGTGCCGCCGGACTCGCGGCTCCCGTTGCAGCCGCCGCCGAACAGCTTTACCTCCTCGGCCAGGCCCAGGGCCTTGCTGCTGCCGACGATTCCGCCGTCATCAAGGTTGTCGCGCCCGCCAAGCGCACGGCCTAAGTACCACCGCTTTCCAGCACCCAGATAAAACCCGCGACGACGGCGGTCCCCCCTTCGTCGTCGTCGCCACCTTTCGCCGGTCTTCTAGACTGGTATGTCAAAGGAGACACTCCCCAAATGAATCCCCTCATCAATTCGCTGATGGTTCGCGCCGCCGACGCGCCGGCCATCAAGCCCGCCGTGGAGCTGGGTACTCCGCTGCTGCTGACCATCGCCGCTGCGGGCATCGCCCTGCTGCTGGTGCTGATCATCCGTTTCAAGATCCAGGCGTTCGTTGCCCTGCTGGCCGTCAGCATCCTGGTAGGCATTGCCGCGCAGATTCCGCTGAAGGACATCTTCACGGTGGTGACTACCGGCGTCGGCAGCACCATGGGCAAGGTGGCTTTGCTCATTGCCCTCGGTGCCATCCTTGGCCGCATGATCGAGGTCTCCGGCGGCGTTCAGTCGCTGGCGACGCACTTCACTGAGAAGCTCGGAGCCAAGCGGGTCGCCATCGCGCTGACCGCAGTCGGCTTCCTCGTCGCAATCCCCGTCTTCTTCGAGGTGGGTGTCATTGTCCTCGTTCCGATCGTCTACGCCTTCGCCAAGATCGCGAATGTTCACCCGATCAAGTTCGGCCTGCCCATGGCCGGCATCATGCTGTCCATCCACGTCGCCGTCCCGCCGCACCCGGGCATCGTTGCGGGTGCCGGTGTCTTCGGGGCGGACATCGGACTCATCACGCTGATCTCCCTCATCATCTGCGTGACGCTCGGCTTCCTGTCCTACTGGGTTGCCAGCATCATGAACCGCAAGGAGTACGAGCTGCTCCCCGGCGTCAAGCAGCAGGTTGACGAGTTCGGCTCGGCGGAAACCCTCGTCCACGTCGGCCACGACGGTCCCGGTGCCCGCGCCATCGCGCCTCCGCGGCCCGGCCTGATCATGTTCCTGATTGCCGCCCCGATCGTCCAGATCCTCCTCGGCACCGTGGGCACGTTGACCATCCCCAAGGACAACTACTGGTACGGCGTGGCGTCCTTCATCGGGAACCCGTTCTTCGCACTGCTGGTTGCCGTTGCCCTGTCCTTCTTCCTGCTGGCAGTCCGCCGCCACTGGTCCCTCAAGGAAACCGGCGAGATCTTCGAAGGCGCGCTGCCTCCCATCGCGTCCATCCTTATGGTTGTTGCAGCCGGCGGCGTTTTCGGTGAAGTCCTCCGCACTTCCGGCATCGGCGCGGCCCTGTCCCACACGCTGGACAGCCTTGGCCTGCCGGTAATCGTGCTGGGCTTCATCATCTCCTTGGCCCTTCGTGCCGCACAGGGCTCGGCAACAGTCGCCATCGTCACGACGACGGGCCTGCTGACCTCCGCGGTCATGGAAGGCGGCTATTCGCCGGCCCAGATCGCCGTGATCGTCATCGCCATCGGCTTTGGTTCGCTCGGCCTGTCGCACGTCACGGACGCCGGCTTCTGGACCGTGGTCCGTTACTACGGGCTCACGGTGTCCGACGGCCTTAAGACCTGGACCGTCCTCACCACCATCCTGGGCCTGGCCGGCTTTGCCCTGACTTACGTGGCATGGATTCTGGTGGGAGGCTTGGCCCACTAATGCGAGCCAAACTCGACCAGCTGGTCAGCTCTGCCCTGGCTGCAGGATCGGCTGTTCCTGCCTTCACCTGTTATGACTTCACCACTGCGATGGCCGTGGTTTCGGCCGCCGAGGAAGCAAGGTCCGGCGTCATCCTGCTGGTAGCTCCGAAGACGGCTGCAACGCCCAACGGGCTTCGGCTCATCACAGCCCTGCGGGGCTTGGCGGACGATGCCAGCGTTCCGGTTTCGGTCCAGTTGGACCACGCCTCGGACCTGCAGGTCATCCGTGACTCAGTGGCTGCCGGTGCAGATGCGGTCCTGGCCGACGGTTCGTCGCTGGCCTACGAGGACAACATCGCCCTGGTTCGCGACGTCCGTGCCGCGCTGGACGCGGACGGCCGTGCCGACGTCGTCATTGAAGCGGAGCTGGGCGGCTTGGCGGGTGACGAGGACAAAGCGTTCGGCGCCTCGGGTGAAGCGCACGACGCCGGTACTTCCGTTGAAGGCCTGACGGCCCCGGAGCAGGTGGCTGACTTCGTCGACCGAACCGGCGCGCAGCTGCTGGCAGTGGCGGTGGGGAACGTGCACGGAAAGTACACGGGTGAGCCCAACATCCGCTGGGATGTCCTTCAGAACGTTGCTGCACGGACCGGTGTGCCCCTGGTGCTCCATGGCGCATCCGGGATACCAGCCGCTGAACTGGCCAAAGCGCCTTCCATGCAGGTGGGCAAGGTGAACTTCAACACCGAGCTCCGCACCGGAATCCTTGCGACGCTCGAGGCTGAAACGGCTGCCCACCGTGCCGATGGCGAGAACCTCCAAGGCCTGCTGGCGCGTTGGAACGGCTCCGCGTGGTCGTTCGCCGGAGCCACGCTGGCCATGCTGAACGCCTGACTGGCTGCGTCTGACGCAAAGCAAGGACAAGGGGAGGCTAGGATCAACTCATGATCCTGGCCTCCCTGATTTTTGCCCTGATTGCGGCGTTGCTCCACGTCTACATCTTCACGATGGAGTCCATCACCTGGACCAGGCCAGCCACATGGAAGCGGTTCAGCCTCACTTCGCAGGCTGATGCCGAAACCACCAAACCGCTCGCGTATAACCAGGGTTTCTACAACCTGTTCCTCGCAATCGGGGCCTTGGCAGGTATCGTTGCCATCTGGTCGGGGGCTCCGCAGGTCGGTTGGACACTCGTCTTCAGCAGCTGCGGATCCATGCTTCTGGCAGCCCTCGTGCTCGCTGCCAGCGGCAAAAAGTACCTCCGCGCGGCGGCGCTCCAAGGCACCACGCCGCTGATCGCCGTCGTACTGGGAATCCTGGCCCTGACCCTGCGCTAGAGGTCTTGTGGGCTAGGAAGCCGGCGGGCCGTCCTGGGCAGCAGCCTCGTCCATCCACAGGACTTCCCAGTGGTGGCCGTCGAGGTCCCGGAAAGCACGGCTGTACATAAACCCGAGGTCCTGGGCGTCATAGGTTTCTGAACCGCCCGCTTCCAAAGCCTTGGTGGCAAGCGTGTCCACAGCTTCCCGGCTGTCGGCCGAGAGCGCAACGATTGCCGCCGTCGAGTTTTGGGTATCGGCGATGGGCTGCTTGGTGAACTGGGAAAATTTGTCGTGCGTGAGCAGCATGGCGTAAATCGTGTCGCTGAAGACAACGCATGCTGCGGTCTCGTCGGTGAAGTTCGGATTGATGGAGTAGCCGAGTGCTGTGTAGAAGGCCTTGGAAGCCTCGAGGTCGCTGACGGGCAAATTCACGAAAATGGAGGTTGTCATGGCTTTGATCCTGCCGGTTCCCGGCGGCCCCGTCCAGACCTGCTTTACCGGTTGTGGATAGAGATCAGGAGCCCTCCCGCCACAGCGGCAGTGGGACCACCCGTTGGCTGCACCCGGTGTCGTCAAGGATGTGACCCAGGCGTTTGAAGGTCCGGACCACCGCTTGGCGCGAGATGACCGCGCTTCCCGGAGCCCGTCCCGCGAGCTCGCGTTCGTAGGCCTGCACCTCCAAGTAGTCGCGCACCCACAGTGTGACCAGCAGGTTTTGAGCGCCCAGGACCTGGGCGCTCAACCGGCAGTTGCCGAGGGCGGCGAAGTAGCGGCCGACGTCGTCGACGTATTGGGCCGGGACGTTCAGGACCAAGGTGACCTCACGCAGTCCCTGTTGTGCCGCCGTCGACGAGTCACAACGAAGCGTCATGTATCCCGTGGCGAGGAAACGTTCCACCCGTCGTCGGGCAGTTTGTGGTGAAACGCCGCAGGCCGCGCCGAGCTCAGCCCAACTTGCCCGCCCGTCCCTGGCGAGTTCCACGAGCAGGGCGGCGTCGAGGTGATCGGGGGAGTATCCCTGCTGCTCAGCGAGTGGCCCGGCTGAAACGAGCCGCGCCCGGGCGGGCTCCAGCGTCCCGCTCCGCCAATCCGAGGCCTGCCGGTACAGCTTGGTGACGAAGACAACCTCGCGGTGGCTCACGCCCGGCAACTTCGGGAACGAGCCCGTGACGATGTCCATCAGCTCGTTGTGGCTGGAAGCGAAACAGTCCACAAAGACGTCGTGGGAGCCGGTGACAAGCGAGACCGTGCCGAAGGCCGGCTCGGCACACAGCCGTTCGATCAGCGCTTCGCTGTCGCTCGGCGCTGACGAAAGGTGGATGAAGGCCGACCATCCGGCGCTCAGATACCGAGGGCCCGGTGCCGGCGTGATCCACGCTTGTCCTTGCCCGGCGAGGGCGCTCCAGCGACGGGCTACCGTGGGGGCGGACAGGCCAAGGGCTTCTGCCACCCGGCTCCATTCCGCACGCGGATTGATCTGAAGTGCATTCACGATTTCGAGGTCAAGCTCGGTGGTTACGGCTGATTCATTCAACGTGACCTGCTTTGAGGGAGGGTTCAAACAATTCTGAGGCAAGTGTAGATGGTCGCCTTAGCGTTGTGACTCGCATCACCGTTCCGTCATAACACAGACTCCAAGGAAGCCCATGGCAAGCAACACAGCACCCCCGGCGACGTCACGAACAACCCACCGGACCATCGCGGGAATGATCCTGGCGATGGCCCTGATCGAATCCCTGAGCGGCGTCACCCAGGGATACCTCAACCCGATCCTGCCTGCGCTGGGACCCGTCTTTGAGATTGACGACCCCACGATCAACGGCATCTTCCTCATCTCCAACGTCAGCTTTGCCGTGCTCACTCCGATCATCTCGAGGCTCGGCGACAGCTACGGGTACAGGCTTGTGCTTCGCTGGTCCACGGGCATCGTGACGGTGGGTGTGCTCCAGATGGCATTGTGGCCTTCGCTCTGGACGGTCACGATTGGCGTTGTCATGCTCACGTGTGTGGTGGGATTCATCCCCCTCATGATGGGCATCCTCCGCGTCACCAGTCCCGCGCACACCCGCACCGGCGTCAGCGTGATGATCGGCATGCTCATGATCATGGTGGGAGCGGGAGGCCTTCTCGCCGGAATCGTTGGCGTCACGGATCCGACACTCGGTTTTTGGGTGGCAGTCCCGTTCGCCGTGGTCGCTTTCGTTTGCTCTTTCCTCCTGCCCGACGCCGGGGTCCCCACTCGTGAGGGCATCGCCCTTGCGCCGTTGCTGGCTTGCGCGCTGGGCTTGATCGGCTTTGTCGTGGCGCTATCGATGGCGCCGGAATGGGGGTGGCTGGATGTGCGCACAATCGGCGTCGGGATCCTGGGTCTGGCGCTCCTTGCGTACTGGGCCCGCCGTGACGCCGGTGCAACCCACAGCAAACGGTTCATGGACCTGCGCATGCTGGCCATCCCACGGATCCGCGCGATCTCCCTTGCGACCTTCTTCTTCGGCTTTGCGTCCATCAGCTACTTCGGCACCAACGGTATCTTCCTGCACTCCAACCCGGACAAGTCCGGCTACGGCTTCGCCCTGAGCCCGCTCATGATCGCAATCATTCTTGCGCTGGCCTCCGTCCTGTCCTTGGTTTCCTCCCTGTTGACCGCAAAGGCGCTGCGCCACTTCGGTGAACCAACCACCCTGGTTTTCGCCGGAGTCCTCTTGGCCGGCGGTTTCCTCGTCATGATGGCTGCGCACGGCTCATTCGCGGGCTACTGCCTGGGCTTCGCCATGTTCAACCTCAGCCTGGGAATGTACCAAGCAGGAACCCGGGCGCTCTCCGTGGAAGGCATCCCGCTGGAAGAAACCTCCACCGCGGCGGGACTCAACGAACTCGCGTTATCGGTTGGTATCGCCGTGGGAGCTGCCGTGGTCAAGCTGATTTCCTCGGCTTCCGCAGAATCCGGCCGCATCACCGAGGGTGGGCTGTACGCCATTTGGGGAGCGCTCGCTGTGGGTGCCTTGATCGCCGCGGGGGCCAGCGCCACCTACCCGAGGCGCCATGTTGAGGAGGTGGCCGCGTGATCACGGGAGTAGCGAGCGAGAGGCGGGCAGCCGCCGTCGGGCATCTCTCCCAACATGACGTGGACGCTGCCCTGAAAGCCGCAGTGGAACGCTGGACACCGGAGATCCTGGACCTCAGCCATGCCATCCACGCGGATCCGGAGCTGGGAGGCCAGGAGTTCCGCGCCGTGAAACGCGTGCGACGTGTGCTGCGGAAAGCGGGATTCAGCTTCGACGAACAGCAGCCCGGGCAGCCCACTGCCTTCAGCGCGCGGTTCGGTACCGGCGAACTCGTGGTGGCGCTGTGTGTCGAATATGATGCTTTGCCGGCCATCGGCCATGCCTGCGGGCACAACGTCAATGCTGCCAGCGCCGTGGGAGCAGCCCTGGCCTTGTGCGCCGTGGCCGACCAGCTCGGTCTGACCGTGAAGGTGCTGGGGACCCCCGCGGAGGAAACCACCGGCGGAAAAGTGGACCTCATAGAGGCCGGCTTCTTTGACGACGTCTCCCTGGCGATGATGGCGCATGCCGGGGCTTCGGATGTAGTGGGCGGCTCGTCGCTGGCTATGTGCATGTGGGGAGTCGTGTTCGAAGGGCGTCCTGCCCACGCAGCCGCGGCGCCCGCCGAAGGGGTCAACGCCTTGGATGCAATGGTGATCGCGCAAACTGCCATCGCGCTTGCCCGGCAGCAGTTTCCCGCGGGATCGATCGTTTCCCTGATCGTCAACGAAGGCGGCAGCGCCGTCAACGTCATACCGGCCAGGACGCGGGCCAGCATCGAGATGCGCGCTCCCAGCATGGAGACACTCAGGGTAATCCAAGACAAGGTGCGGTGTTGCCTTGAAGCAGGCGCCTTAGCCAGTGGATGCTCCCTCGAAGTCACACCCACCGGTAATGACTATGCCGAACTGCGCCAGGACCCCTTCCTTTCCGACGCGTACCGGGCAGCCATGACAGGCCGGGGCAGGTCCGTAACATACAGCGCCGAGCCTGTAGCCTCGACGGACATGGGGAACGTCTCGCAGATAGTGCCCGTTATTCACCCGATGGTTGGCTACGACGTCAAAGGCGCCGCCCACCACACCGCCGAGTTCGCTGCATTCGGTGCTTCCGCCGGTGCCGACCTGGCCATCGTCGATGCCTCCTTCGGCTTGGCGTCTGCAGCATGCGCCGCCGCGCGCGACCCGGCGGAAAGGGCACGGCTCCTGCGGCGCATGGCAGGTTGAGCGTGGGCCGGTCGGCTGGAAGGCGGCAGCAGAACTCTGGTCCCACCTGCGGCCCGGGCGGACAATGGTGTCAGCACGAACATGAGTGCATCCGTAGGGAGAACCATGGAAAGGGCAAGCGAGAGTCAACCGGTGCAGCGTGACCCGGCGATCGACCTTGTCCGCTTCATTTGCCTGCTGCTGGTGGTCGTAGCCCACTGCATGATGGTCAGCCCCGTCCTCCACAAGGACGGGACAGTCACCACTGAGAACACCCTCATGGAGCAAGCCTGGTTCACGCCGGTGGTGTGGCTCCTGATGATTGTTCCGTTGTTCTTCGTCCTGGGCGGCGTCACGGGACTGCAATCATGGCGACGCTTGAAAGCGCGGGGTGGAACGGGCTTCGACTTCGCGCAGCTCAGGCTCCTGCGGTTGGTCCGACCCGCCATGGCCCTGCTCGCCCTGATGTGGGCAGGGCTTTGGGCGGCTCTGTTGCTCGGCGTCCACCCGCAGGTGATCCAGCTGATGACCACAGGCGCAGCGATGCCCCTCTGGTTCCTGGCAGCGTATCTGACGGCGCAACTCAGCATCCCCCTGATGGCCCGCCTCCATCAACGCCATCCGCTGGTGACTTTCGGGGCGCTGGTTGCCCTGATCATCGCAGTCGATTCCTTGAGGGGCGCGGCACCCGTGTTGGCCTTCACCAACATGATTTTCCTGTGGTGCGCCGTCCAACAACTGGGATTCTTCATGCTGGACGGCTACTTCGAGGACCGCAGCCGGCCGTGGTTGCTTGGCGTGATGGTCGCCAGCAACCTCCTGCTGGGGCTCGTCACCGGAGTGGGCATCTACCCGGGCAACATGGTGGTTAATATCAACCCACCCAACCTCTGCCTGCTTCTCTTGGCTATCTCCCAGACGGCGATGCTTCAACTGCTGCTTCCGGGAGTGCGATGGTTGGGCGGGATCCGGTGGGTGCGGACAACCATCGCGGTCGCGGGTCGCTGGTCCATGACCGTCTACCTCTGGCATCTTCCGCTCTTGGTGGGTATGTCGGCGCTCCTGCTGCTCACCGATTTTCCCAAGCCGTCAGCCGGAACGGGCGAATGGTGGTGGGCCCGGATTCCCGTCTTCTGTGCGGTCGTAGGTCTCTTGCTGCCTACCGTTGCGCTTCTTGGCCACCTTGAGGAACGTCCGACGGCGGCCAGCCACGCCCGGGGTCCCTCCCGGACC
The DNA here is from genome assembly GCF_040684895.1 of Paenarthrobacter sp. NPDC089322. Taxonomy (NCBI): domain Bacteria; kingdom Bacillati; phylum Actinomycetota; class Actinomycetes; order Micrococcales; family Micrococcaceae; genus Paenarthrobacter; species Paenarthrobacter sp. NPDC089322. The sequence continues at coordinate 131,513 of NZ_JBFBGW010000008.1, read as the reverse complement.
GCCGTGGTGACTGCCGCCGTCGTGGTTTTTGTTCCTGTGGCGGATGCCGCCTTCAACGGCCTGACGCTGGCGCTGCTCGGCGGGGGAGCAGCTTGTTTTGCGCTCGCAGTGTTGTTGCTTGGCAGGGTCACGACGCCGGTGCTGCCGCCGGCTCCCGTCGAAACATCCGGCCCTCGGGACGAACAACCGTCCACATTGCCAGAGCAAGGTTTACGTGCCAATCTCGAATCATGACCGAGCAAACCGACTCCCTGGCAGACTCCTTCCGCGCTGGCGTCACAACAGTGCGCAACGACCAATTCCACCGCTATGAGCTGCGCGTCGACGGTGAACTGGCGGTGATTTCCCAGTTCATCAACAGGCCCGGTCACATCGATTTCACACACACGGAGACGAGGCCCCAGTTCAAGGGCCAGGGGCTGGCCAAGGTGCTTGCGCACTTTGCGCTGGACGATGTGGTGGCATCCGGAAAGCGCATCATCCCGCATTGCCCTTACATCGCGGCCTACCTGCAGAAGCATGAAGGTTACGAGCAGGACGTCGACTGGCCGGCCGAAAAACCCGTGGGCGAGCCGGACAACGAATAGCCGCTATTCGTCGCTTTCCACAGCTTCCCGGGGTTCTTCAGCGGGCCCCTTGCGTGGCCGGGTCACAAGTACGGCCACGACGATCGCTCCCACGAACGCAAGTGCCCACCAGGGGAAACCGGGGTCCAATGCCTGGCTGGGGAGCATTCGTTGACCCTCGTCCGTGGCTGGGGGATCGATACGTTCACCCCTCACGATAAGTCTGTGGCTGTTGACGCCCTTTGGCGTGCAGGTGACCAGCGTGACGTAATCTTTTCCGTCAACCTTGCGGAGGTCGTCAGTTTCCTCCGGGAGCACGGTCTTGATCTGGTTTACCCGGTAATAGAGGGTCTCGCCGAGCACGCTGAGGGTAAAGATGTCGCCGTCGGCAACTTTGTCCAGATCATCAAAGAGGGTGGCATTGACGAATCCGGAATGTGCCGTGAGTACGCTGTGGGTGCTGGTGCCGCCAACGGGCAATCCTGAACCGAAGAGGTGCCCTGCGCCTTTGGCGAGAGTGGCCTCGTCGGTGCCGTGGAAAATTGGAAGATCCGAGTGAATGGCTGGAATGCTGATCCGGGCCATCATGCCTCCCGGACCGACGTCCAGCATCTTCTTATAGGCATCGGATCCTGCACCAATGACTGTATGCTCGCCCTTCTCGTTCAAAGAGTAGGGGTCGCGGAGAGGGCCCGATGGAAGATCCGAGTTGAACTGCCGGGCTTCGTCCAACAAGGACTTCTGAGCTGAGGGCGAAAGGTTTTCCACTGTCTCCACATAGCCGCTGATTTCTGTTGCATGGACCCGATCGGAGAACCAGGCCGCCGCCGTTGGGTAGAGAAGGACACCAACGCCGATGATTGCGGCCAGCACGATGAAGATGCGTTGCTTGCTCCACGTGGTGGGCGTGTGCCGCGGTTGTTGAACTCTTCTGCGCGGGCGCAGCTGGGAAAGTTGGCGCTGTGTCATCAGGTTCCTGGGAGAAGGTTGTTCCGGGATGAAGCAAAGTGGGGAAGAGCGCTTGTTCGGCGTTCTTCCCCACTTCGGTGATTAGGACCGCTGTAGCGGTTCCTGGGTGTTAGTTGTTGCTGGTCCGGCGTGAGCGGACGAACAGCAGACCTGCGCCGGTGATGAGGAGTGCACCGGCTGCGTAGAGCAGCCCGGTTCCCACGCCACCGGTCAGCGGCAGTTCGAATCCGGAGTTGGACGGGATGTTCTTGACCTCGAGGTCGATGCCCACGGTGGTGGTTGTTGCATTGACCAGGAAGGAGATCGGCTCGGCGAGCAGTTCATACCCTGCCGGAGCGGTGGTCTCGACGAGGTAGTAGGTGCGGTACTCTGCATCGCCGGGAGCTACGGCAGCGCCGTTGGCCCAGTCCGAGTAGCGCAGTCCGGAGATCGTCAGGGTTCCATCTGCCGCTACCGTGAAGGTGGTTTGGCCGTTGAGGGCGATGGGGTTGGTACCGGCCTGTGCGTCGGCTTCGGTTGCGTAAACGGAGAAGGAAGCGCCGGCAAGGGCTGCACCGTTCTCGTCAACCTTTTCGAGCGTGATCTCGCCCCACTTGGTGACAACCGGGGGAGTAACGATCGGTCCGCCAGGCTGGCCCGGGGTGATGTCGAAGCTGGCAGCGTTCGGGTAAACCAATGCCTCGTTCTCGATCTCGCCAATGGTGTTGACTTTGGTGTTGACGACAACCTGGACGCGGGTGTCATTGTGGGCTGCGAGCAGTGCACGGCCAGCCGGCGTGAAGACAACGGAGACGGTGTTCGTGGCTGCATCGAAGACCACGTTGTAGTCGGTGCCTTCGGTGAGGACGGTGCCGTCAACGAGGGTAGCGGTGGCGTCGACGTAGGTCAGCTTGGGGTCAAGCTGGTCAACGATCTTGTAGCCGTCGATGACGTCCTCGTTCGGGATGTCACCGGTGATGGTGAAGTCGATCTGGTCGCCCAGCTTTACATCGGGGGCATCGGTGACGGTCTTCTCTGCCCCGGTGAGGGAGTTCTTGGGGTAGACGTGGACGTCGTAGATCCAGTTGTCGTTGTTGTCAGGATCGGTCAACGGCACGGAAACCAGGAATGGAGCCGCCGGCGTCACGCCTGCGGGGTAGTTGGTTTCGGTGACGAGGTACAGGCCGACGGGAAGATCGCTGAAGGCTGCTGTGCCGGCGGCATCGGTGGTCTGTGCCTGCCCGCCGCCCAGGGTGTAACCGGCACCGGTGATGGACCCGGTCGGGTCCGCGGGGGAGAAAACGCTGCTCAGGTTGTGTGCAGCGTCCCAGCCGGCATTCGTGGAGAGGTCGATGGTGTTGACCTGCTGGATGGTGAATTCGACGCCGGCCAGAGGCGTCAGCCCCGTAGTGTCAACGGCGGTGCCGTTGTTCGGCAAGCCCGTGGCGGTGGAGGGCCGTTCGAATTTGTGCACGGTGATGGAACCGAGCTGGTCGCCGTCCACCAGGGGAGCGGCGGACGCGGGCGTTACCGAGAAGGTCATCGCCAACACCGCCCCGGCTATGGTAGCGGCGGCGGTTTTCCAAAGCCGCCGAGAGCTTTGATTACTCACTTTTATCCTCTTTCTTATTGTGTGGTGCTGATGCTCGGAATTGAACATTTGTGAATGCCCTGCTCCTAACGGGTTACGTAGGAGCGGGGACTGTTATCAGGAAGATGCAGACCGGACCTTCTGGCGTCGGCTGGTGCCGGCGGCCATGAGTGCCGAGGTAAGAAGAAGCATGGAACCGGCCACAGTGAAGGGCCACCACCCGATTCCGCCGGATTCGGGGAGTTCCAGTGCTGGAACGTCGCGGACGGTGACAAGGAAGATGCCGTCTCCGTCGACGTCGCTGGTGGTGACAACACCGGTGCCGCTGCCCTGTCCAAGACTCACCGAACCATCAGGGGCAACGGTGAATTGCACGGGTTCGGCCAGAAGGCTGAAACCATCCGGGGCCGTGATTTCGTGGAGCCAGTACACGCCTGGCTGGATGCCCTCGAGCTGGAACTGCCCGGTCTGGCCCGTGATTGCTTCCACGGGGTAGCTCGTATTCAGCGCGCCCGGTGTTCCACTGGCGTCGTCATGGATAGCCCAGGTTGAACCGGCCATGGGGACCCACGTCGAATCAGATGACTCACCGATCTTTTCGATGAGGATCTTGGCAGGCGTCCGGTGCGTTGTGGTGCAATCAGGCGCGGGTGTTCCGGAACCTGTGGGGCAGGACAGTGGTGGAGTTGATGCGTTTCCGGTTACGACGTTGACTAGCTCCGCACTCCAGGCGTCGTCGTGGATGGTAACGCTGTAGCGCAGCGTGGCCGTCTGCCCTGCAGGCAGGGTGAACGGTGCGGTGACGAGGGTGGTCGAGCCGGCGGCGGGGTCGGCGACGACGATGGGAGCGGCAGTACCGATGGTCAGGCTGGCCGAGCCGGACACGAAGATCGCATGGTCCAGGACGTCAGCGAGGTTGTCCGTAAGGACGACTCCCGTGATCTGCCCGCTCACGCTTGTGGCCGTGACCGTGTAAGTAATGGTGTCACCAGGGCTGACCTCGCTGCCGTTGGATGAGTTGCCGTCCACAGCCGCAGTCTTTTTGATCTTCCAGGCCGGTGGTGCGGAGACCTGGGCGTCGTCTGTGGCGGTGACCGGGTTGCCAAGAGGTGGGTTGCCGGTGACTTTCGCGGTATTGGTCAGCAATCCGCTGGTGACATCCGCGGCGGTGACTACATACGTTGCGGTTGCCGTGACAGATTGTCCCGGAAGCAGCACACCCGGCAGGGCTGGCCACGTGTAGGACAGGGCGCTCATGGTTCCCGTGCCGGAGAATTGGGTTTCGGAGATCACTACGCCGGTCAGCGTCACGTTTCCCGTGTTCTTTGCAACGAAGGTGTACGTCGCAGTTTCGCCGGCCACCAGCGTGGTCTTGTTCACTGTTTTCACGAGCGAAATGGCCGGGGCGGGCACTATCGCGGGGGTGATGGTGAAAACGTAGTCCTCCACCTCACCAGAGTCTGAGGCACCGGTGGGGAGCATCGTCTGGGTGCTGTTGTAGCCGATCCGGAACCGTGAATAGGTGGTGCCCGCCGTGACTTGGCTGGAAATCGCGGTCCAATTCAACGTTGCCGTGGTTGCACCGGCAGCAAAGGTGGCGCAGGCGCGCTCTGCCGGGTTGTCGAAGATGCCGTCCTTGTCGAAGTCAATCCACCCGCAGACAGTGCCTGCTTTGCTGGCCCCACTGATTGCAACAGTGGTGGAGTAGCTGGTGGTGCCTGCGACGTGGGGCGCCAGGATCACGCCGTCGTCCATCTGGTCCAGGGCCGCGGTGGCACTGGCGTTCGGTGAGGACGTGCCGTTGGCCACCTGGGCGTTGTCTTCCGTCACGTTTGGTCCCAAGGTGACGTCGGAGAGGATAGCCCTGGCTGCATTGGCTTGGTCGTAAGTAGCCGGTGCATCTCCGAAGTCCTGCGGCACAGTCATCGAGATCACGTAGTTATCGGTGTTGTGAGGCGGATCTGATGTGTCGTTGTTGGTGTAGCCAGGACGGTTGTCGAGCGTCGGGACAAACACGGCACTGATGTTGAACGTCAAGGTGTTCACGATGCCGTTGATGCGTACCGCCCCGCAGGCAGCAGTCGCCTGCGCGTCCCAAGGATCCGGTGAATCGTTTTGGACGTTCGTCTCGCAAGACGTGCCCGCGTTATGGTTTGTGGCGGTGATCGAATTTCCTGAAACAGCGAGGTTGCCACCGGAGAGTTTGGTCATTGACAACCCCGGAGTTGCAAGGTTGAGGACCGCATGGAGCTGTGACTGCTCGTCAATGTTTCCGTCGTCGCCGATGTCCATGTAGACGTTTCCGCCAATGCCAGCAATGTTGAGGACCGGGTTCCGCACGGGCTGGTTGAAGGAGATTGTTATGGTTCCCAAGCCGGAACACGTGCCGGATGCGGGGCAGTTGTTGATCAGGTTTGACGCGAACTCAACCCCTGGCGTCGTGGCGGGCATGCCTTGCTGAAAGTCAGTGGCGACATAGCCGCGGCTGTCCATCCGGGCCCTGCCCACCAAGTCTGTTAGCCCGGACTGGTCATAGGTGGTGACGAGGTTCGATCCAGGCATGGACAATGTGGCAACGCCGCCGTTAACGCTCGCCTGCGTGGTCGCCACCTGATAGGCCTCGGCGGGGGCGCCGAAACCCAACGAGCCGAAAGACAGCAGCCCAAGGAACACCACCAATGTGGCGACAATCGATGTCGCTTTCCTAAAGGATGACTTCAAAACGAGTTCCTTCCAGCTTTCTGTAATCCGTTCCAGTGCCCTCATCGTGTGGACCAAGGTGGGCGTCCATGCACCTTGGATTGGAGATTTTGGGTTAGCCGCCAGGTTCCCCTGGGCAGCTCTCAGGAAGTAAGTAGGAGTTGGCTTCCGTTCGTGTTGCAGAAAGTGGGAGTTTTCTTTCCGGACGTTCCCATCCCGGTGTCGTTACGAGGAGAAGCCGAGGAATCGTGCCCCGATAACGGTGACCACGCGGGGCATTCGGCGCGCCGACCGCCTTTACTGCTAAGCAACCTGCGATTCAAGTCATTCCGCAATGTGATGTAACACTAGGGGGCATGGGGAAGAAACCTGCTTCAGGGCCTAGTGGTGTGCCCGGGACTATGGCGGCCGAGCCGCATAGCGATCCAGAAATCATCGCGATGGTTAGAACCGGCAATAAGGATGCGTTCGCCGAGCTTTACCACCGACACTTGCCGGCGGCGCAGTATGTTGCGCGTGCCCAGATAGACAACCCCAGTGACTCGGATGATGTGGTGGCGGAGGCATTCGCGTCGGTTTTCCAGGCGCTGAGTCAGGGTAGGGGGCCGGACAAGTTCTTCCGTGCTTACCTCCTGACGACGGTTCAGCGCATGGCTCACGACCGGAACCGGAAGGCCAGGCGCCTCCAGGCGGCACCTGACGACGCAATGCTGGATTTCGCCGTTGTGGATCACGATCGCGTCCTCAACGAATTCGAGTCGTCCGCGATGGCGGCGGCTTTCAAGTCCCTGCCCGAGCGCTGGCAGATCGTGCTGTGGCACCTGGACATCGAGGGAATGAAGCCGGCCGCGGTTGCCACGTTCTTAGGTGTTAGCGCTAACGGCGTGTCTTCCTTGGCAATCCGCGCCAGGGAGGGGTTGCGCCAGGCTTACCTGCAGAAGCACATCAGTCGAACCCCGGATGATGAATGCTTCGAATATTCCAGCCAGCTCGGGAAGTATGCCAGGGGTGCGCTGAAGCGGAGCACCTATGAGAAGGTGCGCGCACACATGGACAACTGCTCCAAGTGCACTGCCCTGCTGATTGAGCTTAATGACATCCAGAGCGCCATGAGGGTGATCATCTTCCCGCTGGTAACCGGCGTCGTGTTCACTCCGGCGGCTGTGGCCGGGATTTCGTCCGGGCCAACCATGCCGCAGGCCGCCAGCGGAACCACGGCCGTCAGGTCCTTCGGTGAGATGTGGAAAATAGCAGCAGCTGCCGTGGCTGCCGTCGGTTTGGCGGTGTTCAGCGCGCTCATGTGGCTCGGGCAAACTTCGGCGAACACCAGCGCGGCCGAAGCGCCGAACGCCCCGCTCCAGAAAGCAGCGCCATCGGGTACACGTCCAAGCAGTGTGCCATCGCCTGCCGCACCGTTCGTCCCCCCGGTTGTTCCGTCGCCGGCTCCGCTTGATGTGCCGTGGGCTCCGGCCACACTCGTGACGTCGCCCTCCGATCTGGGACCCGGGGTGGCCGTTGCGCCGATCCTGGCGTTGCGGGGCCCGGCCTCCCGGGATCCACTGCCGCGGAACTACACCTCCGGGGGCAAGGCTGCACAGTCGCCGTCTCCGACGCCGACTGGCCCGGCAGCATCCCCAACGCCGTCTCCTACGCCGACGGGTCCGGCAGCCTCCCCGACGCCGACACCCTCGCCGTCTCCTACGCCGACGGGTCCGGGAGCCTCCCCGACGCCGACACCCTCGCCGTCTCCCACGCCGACGGGTCCGGCAGCCTCCCCGACGCCGACCGGCCCGGCAGCGTCCCCGACGCCGACACCAACGCCGACACCCTCTCCCACGGCACCGGCACAAGCTGTGGAGGTCACCTTTGGAGTCCGGCAGGGTAGCGGCACCACCGAGCGGGTCCTAAGCGTTGGTCTTTCAATCGACGGTCAAGGCTCCTCGGGCTGGGCTGAGGCGGACTTCACCTTGTCCGAAGGCGCCTCGTTTGCCACGGATGGCTTTGTGCCACCAGCGGGTTGGACGTGTTCGGATCCGGCAGCAGACATCCACAGGATCCACTGCACCACACAGTCCATGGACCCGCATGGCGTCACTTTCGACTTCGGCGTGCTGGTTCCGGGCGAAGCCCGGCGAGGCAAGCTGGATTACGGGTTTACCGGTCAAGGTTTCGAAGGCATGACCTTCACCAACGAGTTCTCTTAGCCTGTGAAGAATTTCCAGATTTTCGCGTCACGATCCGTGATTGAGTCCCACTGAGTAGTGGGCGAAGCCATGCCCATGGCGCTCAGTAGCGATGTTACAAAAAACCGTGACGAGGAAGCAGTCCGAGCCTCGACCCTGAATGTAGGTCGCAGCAGATGGCGTTTTGAGCCCTCAAAACGCGCTGTAATGCGACCTAGTTGGGCTTGCCCGCGCCCGTCGCTTGCCCGCGCCAACCGCTCGCCCGCACTTGCCGGACGGGCCGCGCTTTCGAGTGAGTTAGAGACCCGTCCGCTTCTGCTGCCAACGCGAGGCGTGCCAAAACAGGAGGCCAGCCGTCAGCAGGACAGCTGCGAGCAGGGCGTAGGGGGCGTTGGCCAGCAGCATGTAGTTCACCTGGGCGATCTCGCTGGTGGGCGGGGCCATGACGGCGGCCGCCGCCGTGCTGAAGGCCCACGCTCCGAAGAACCACAACCCTGCGGTTAGGACCCAGAGCGCGATGATGAAGGGGTTGGGCTGCAGCCGCGTGTGAGCCGGGTCGACGGCGGCCGGCATGTGGGGGTTGATTGCCGGTACACCATTTCCGTGTTCGTCGATTTCGCGGAAGCCGATGCGCTCGTGATCGCGATCATTCATTGGTTCCCCCAAGCCGTTGACGGGATAGTCCTTGCACTCTACTCCTCGGCTACGCGTCCCGGGGGCCACGAGCATGCCGGACAGTGTGTGCCCAAAAATGGGCAGAATCTTGCCCCGAAAACCGCGCGAAACAAAGTCAATGACGACACTCACCCTTTCGAACTGACAAGAAAACGCATTCAGGGCGAATTAGGTCACAAAAGTTTGACGGAAAGGCAATCCTAAGTAAGGCTTGCCTTTGCTAACTAGCGCCCCAATGCAATGGAAGGAAGCTGACGTGACGTCACCTAGTGTCGAAGAGCGGATCGTTCAGGAGCAGGACTTTGGCTCCAAAGTGGAACTGGCCCTCGCTGCCACCAACCAGCTGTTCAACGCACGAAATTCGCCCAGTTACGTCGCGCAGGTCCTTCAAGGAGTCAATGCCGTCTCCACCAAAGTCCAGCGGACCGCCCAGCCGTTTACCGGCGTCGGGCATGCAGAACTGAAGGCGCGTGTTGGTGCTGTCGACCTCGACCGTCCCCTGCCGGACACGGCGGCGGCCCTGGAGGAGCTTGACGGGCTCTACCTGAAGGACGCGATCTACTTTCACGATTCCCGGTATGCCGCACATCTGAATTGCCCCGTCGTCATCCCGGCCCTTGTTGGTGAAGCTGTTCTTTCGGCAGTGAACTCCTCCATGGACACGTGGGACCAGAGCGCGGGTGCCACCATGATCGAGCGCCGCCTCATCGATTGGACCGCGGAGCGCATCGGCTTCAGCCAAGCGGCCGACGGCGTCTTCACCTCGGGCGGCAGCCAGTCCAACTTCCAGGCGCTGCTGATCGCCCGGAACCACGCTGTTGCGAAGCTGCGGGCCAGCAACGGTGAAGCGCGTCTGCCGCACCTGCTGGACCGGCTCCGGATCTTCACATCCGTTGACAGCCACTTCAGCATCCAGAAGTCCGCTTCCATGCTGGGCCTCGGTTTTGATGCCGTGATCGCCGTGCCAACGGCTGAAGACCACCGCATGGACCCCACAGCACTCGCGTCGGCTTTGGCAGAGGCGCACGACGCCGGCCTGGTGCCTATGGCGGTCGTGGCCACTGCCGGAACCACTGACTTCGGTTCGGTAGACCCGTTGGCCGAACTGTCGGCACTCGTCCGCGCCTACGACTCCTGGCTGCATGTTGACGCTGCCTATGGTGGCGGCCTCCTGGTGTCCGGCCGTTACCGCCACCTCCTGGACGGGATCCACCTTGCCGACTCCGTCACGGTGGATTTCCACAAAACCTTCTTCCAGCCGGTCAGCTCCAGCGCCGTCCTGGTCCGCAATGGCGCCATGATGGGCCACGTCACCTACTACGCCGACTACCTCAACCCGGAAAGCGCCGCCAAGGCCGAGATCCCCAACCAGGTGGACAAGAGCATCCAGACCACCCGCCGCTTTGATGCGTTGAAGCTCTGGCTTACGCTCCGCATCATGGGTGCCGATGCCATCGGTGCGCTGTTCGACGAAGCCATTGACCTTGCCGGCCGCGTGGGCACGCTGCTCGGCGACGACGCCCAGTTCGAACTCGCCGCCGCACCCCAGCTGAGCACCCTCGTCTTCCGTTACCGCCCCGAAGTTGACGGCACAAGGCTTGACGAGGACGCCGCAGATGTCCTGAATCCCGCCATCCGGGCTGCGATCTTCGCGTCGGGCGAAGCTGTCGTCGCAGGCACCAAGGTAGCCGGACGCCATTACCTCAAATTCACCCTCCTCAATGCCGAGGCGTCCCTGAGCGACATTCAGGAAATCATCGAACTTATCCGCCGGACAGGCGCCAGCCTGCTCGCCAACACCACGGAGGCCGCCGCGTGAGCACCCCGGACAACAGCAGGATTTACGACGTAGCGGGTATCGGCGTCGGGCCTTTCAACCTGGGGCTGGCCGCCCTGAGCGAGCCGGTGGAGAACTTGGACTGCGTGTTCCTTGAGCGACGTGAATCCTTCGACTGGCACCCCGGCATGATGCTGGAGCCGGCGCATCTGCAGGTGCCGTTCATGGCTGACCTCGTCACACTGGCGGACCCGACGTCGCCGTACTCGTTCTTGAACTTCCTGAAGCAGACCGGCCGCCTGTACCGCTTCTATATCCGTGAGAACTTCTACCCGCTGCGCGCGGAGTACAACCAGTACTGCCAGTGGGTGGCCGGTCAGCTGGAGTCGGTCCGTTTTAGCACGGATGTGCTGGATGTGGCTTACGACGACGGCGTGTACCGCCTTTCCGTGCAAGGCCCGGACGGCGCTGAGGTGCTTCGCGCACGCCGGCTGGTCCTTGGCACCGGCACGTCACCTTATATCCCGGTCTCGTGTGCCGGGATAGTCGACGGTGGGGGGCTGGTCCTCCACAACGCCGACTACCTGTCGAGGAAGAGTGAGCTGCAGTCCAAGCGCAGCATCACGATCGTGGGCAGCGGGCAGAGTGCAGCCGAGCTTTACTACGAGCTCCTTCAGGAGATTGACGTCTACGGGTACCAGCTGAACTGGGTGACCCGCTCAGGCCGCTTCTTCCCGCTCGAGTACACCAAGCTCACGCTCGAGATGACCTCGCCCGAGTACGTTGACTACTTCCACTCACTCCCCGGCGAGCAGCGCGACCACCTGATCAAGAACCAGAAGAACCTGTACAAGGGCATCAACTCGGACCTGATCGATGACATCTACGATCTCCTCTACACCAAGAGCCTGTCCGGAATCGTGGACACTCAGTTGCACACCCACTCCTCGCTGACCGCTGCGGAATGGGACGCCGCCACCGGAACCCACACCCTCCACCTGCGCCATGAGGAGCACGGGCGTGACTACTCACTGGAGTCGGAGGCCGTGGTGCTCGCCACCGGCTACACCTACAAGGAACCCGCCTTCCTGGCTGGCATCAAGGACCGCATCCGGCGCGACGCCAAGGGCCGGTTTGACGTCGAGCGCAACTACGGGACCGGCGTCGAACCGGGTGAAATCTTCGTCCAGAACGCGGAACTGCACACCCATGGTTTCGTAACCCCGGACCTCGGCATGGCCGCCTACCGGAACTCCTGCATCCTGCGGGAAATCACGGGCCGCGAGGTGTACCCGGTTGAACGCAGCATCGCGTTCCAGCAGTTTGGCGCTCCGGCCGCCGTCCCCGCTGCCGAAGCCGCACCCATCGGAGCCTCCGCATGAGCTTCACTTTCCGTCCCGTTGATCCCATCGCCGACGCACCGGTCCTCCACAGCTGGGTGAGCCAGGAGTACGCACGCTTCTGGGGCATGGTGTCGTCCACGGAGCAGGACGTTGTGGAGGAGTACACGAGGATCGCAGAGTCGGGGCATCACCAGGCCTTTCTGGGGCTCGACGACGGCGTCCCCGCCTTCCTGATGGAGCGGTACCGTCCGGAGTCATCACCGTTGGCGGACGTTTATGAGGTCCTCAAGGGTGACGTCGGCATGCACCTTTTGGTGTCCCCGCCCAGCGGTGACCCGCAACCAGGCTTCACCACCGCCGTCATGCAGGCCGTCATGGCGGAACTGTTCGATGACCCCGCAACCCGGCGGGTCGTCGTCGAGCCTGACGCCCGGAACCACAAGATTCACGTTCTCAACGAGAAGGTGGGTTTCCGGCCGCACGGCGTGGTGACGCTTCCCGCCGTCGACCCTGCCGAAGACCACAAGCAAGGGCTGTTGAGCTTCTGCACCCGCGAGGATTTCCTCGCTACCCTGACCCCGATTCTGGCCGCGCCTGCCGCGGCGACCAGAGGAGAATCCCTGTGACCACCACCGCCGAGACGCCTGTTAATGAGATCGCCGCTCCCGTAGCCCATCTGACTCCGGAACGCTGGGCTGCCGCCAACCGGCATCTGGTTCGCAAGGCCATTGCGGAGTTCTCGCACGAGCGCATTCTGGTTCCGGAGCTGATCCGTGACGAAGGTGACGGCGTCGGTTTGTACAAGGTAGCGAGCGACGACGACACCGTGGAGTACCGTTTCCGGGCCCGGCTCCTGGAACTTGAGCACTGGTCCGTGAACGCCGAATCGATCGCCCGCCTCCGGGACGGCGAGGAACTGCCGGTGGATGCCTTGGACTTCATCGCAGAGTTCCATGAGGCCTTGGGCATCCGCGAGGAAATGCTGCCCGTGTATCTGGAAGAGATCAGCAGCACCCTGGCGAGCCATGCCTACAAGCAGGGCAAGCCGTACAGCTCGGCGGAGTTGGTCGCCGGTGTCACGGGCGGCGCGGACCGGGCAGTCGATTTCCAAGCGATCGAGCACAGTATGACCGAGGGGCATCCGTGTTTCGTGGCCAACAATGGCCGGCTGGGCTTCGGCATCGCCGATTACCACGCCTTTGCCCCGGAAACAGGGGCCACCGTGAAGATTCAGTGGATCGCCGTGCACCGGAGCAAAGCCGTGTTCACGTCGAGTGCCGGTCTGGACTATCGGACGCACTTCGAATCCGAGCTCGGCCCGGCAACCCTGGCGTGGTTCAACACCGAGCTCTCCGCTTCCGGCCTTGACCCCGAAGACTACCTGCTGATGCCGGTCCACCCGTGGCAGTGGGACAACAAGCTCACGGTGACGTTCGCGGCAGAAATCGCCCAGCGGCACATCGTCCACCTTGGAACCGGAGAGGACTCCTACCAGGCCCAGCAGTCCATCCGTACGTTCTTCAACACCACCTCACCGGAGAAGGCGTACGTCAAGACGGCTATGTCCGTGCTGAACATGGGCTTCATGCGCGGGTTGTCGCCGCAGTACATGAAGGCAACACCGGCCATCAACGACTGGTTGCAGGAACTGATCGACAAGGACCAGGAGCTCCAGAACCGGGGCCTGGCCATGATCAAGGAATGCGCTGCGATCGGATACCACAACCACTACTACGAGGCCGCCTCGGCCAAGGGTTCGCCCTACCGCAAGATGCTCTCGGCGCTGTGGAGGGAAAGTCCCTTGCCATTGCTTGAGAACGGTCAGCAGTTGGCCACCATGGCGTCGTTGCTGCATCTGGATGGCTCCGGAAATTCCGTGGTCTCCGCACTGATTTCCCGCTCGGGGCTGGCACCGACGGAGTGGCTCCGCCGCTACTTCGAGGCCTACCTCGTGCCGTTGGTGCACTGTCTGTACGAGTACGAACTCGCCTTCATGCCGCACGGCGAGAACGTCATCCTGGTCCTTGAAGATGGTGTGCCCGTTCGGGCCATCATGAAGGACCTCGCCGAGGAAATCGTGGTGATGGGGGACAGGCTGGAGCTGCCGTCCGAAGTGTCCCGCATCAAGGCCGAGATTCCTGCCGAGGAAATGGTGTTGGCGATTTTCACTGACGTCTTCGACTGCATTTTCCGTTTCCTTGGGGCAATCCTTGTGGAGGACGGGACGCTGGGCGAGGACGAGTTCTGGGGGACCGCCGCCGCGGTGCTGCGTGAGTACCAGGCACGCCACCCGGAGCTCACGGACCAGTTCGCGATGCACGACCTATTCGCGCCGGACTTTGAATTGTCCTGCCTCAACCGGCTGCAGCTGCGGAACAACCAGCAGATGCTGGACATCTCCGACCCGTCCGGCGGGCTGCAGATGGCCGGACGCCTCGCAAACCCCCTGGCGAAGTTCGCCTAACAACCCCTCGCCGAGATGGCACTTAATGACAGTCCCACGGGCAAACATTGTCATTAAGTGCCATCTCGCGGGGGAGGTGGGGACTAATCTAGGCGCATGACTACCCGAGCCAACGAACTCACAGCCCTGGTCACCGGTGCTACCGCCGGCTTGGGCGCGGAATTTGCGCGCCAACTCGCCGAGCAGGGCCATCACCTGATCCTGGTGGCCCGCGATGAACAGCGGCTGAAGGAGAAGGCGGAGGAGTTCGAACGCGACTTCAGTATCTCGGTGGAGGTCTTGTCCGCAGACCTGACTACCGACGTCGGGGTTTCCGCGGTGGCGGACCGGCTCCGCGACCCAAGCAGGCCGGTGGACGTGCTGGTCAACAACGCCGGGATCGGGCTCCTGAAGTCGTTCGAGCAGAACAAGTTGGAGGAGGAAAGGCGCCATCTTCGCCTCCACGTCCAGACGCCCATGGAACTGTGCCATGCTGCCCTGGAGGTCATGCTCGCCCGCGGCAAGGGCCGGATCATCAACGTCGCCAGTGTGGCTGCTTTCGCCAACCGCGGCAGCTACTCAGCCGCAAAAGCGTGGCAGGTAACGTTCAGTCGCTGGGCCAACACCGCATATGCAAAGTCCGGAGTGCAGGTGACGGCCGTATGTCCGGGCTTCACGCACACCGAATTCCACGAACGCATGGGCATGGACAAGTCCGTGGCTCCCCGCTTCCTCTGGCTCAAAGCCGAGCGCGTAGTGCGGGAAGGCCTGGAGGACAATGCCAAAGGCAAAGCTGTTTCCATCCCGACGCGTCGCTATAAAGTAGTCAGCTTCTTCGCAAGGATACTGCCGGCAAAGCTCACGTCCGGACCACCCCGCCGGCCGCTGGAGCCTTAGCTTTCGCGCCGGAAGTCGCCAATGAGCCGGGAGAGCGGCTCCGGCGCCTGCCCGGCAGGCAAGGCAGCGACCAACAACGGCGCGTAGCGAATCTTGTTTCCACTGCGGCCTCCGAAGAACCGGCGCAACTGCGCCGATACCGGCTGCTCGCGCTGCGACGGCTGGCGTTGGAGGAGCCGAAAGGACGCAAGCTCGCCCTGGGCGTCGATGACGTTGAGTACGGCATCGATGCCCAGGCAGCGGATGAGTTCGTCCTCCAGATCAGCGCGACAAACATGGAAACCGAGTTCGTCCAGTGGGCCGGTCCCCACGCCCGCCCGGCCGAGTGCCCGGGCAATGCCGCGGGATTCGCCTTCGTCGCACAACCCGAGGAGCCTGTGGTTTGCGCCGTTAGGCCCGTAGTGGTCCAGGAAGCGGACGATGCTTGTAGCACCTCCCATTGGCACCACCGTGACCCGCTCAGCGGTCAGGTCATGGCCGCGGCGAAGAGCGAGCGCAAGGACCGCAAGCCGGTCACTCTCGCCCTCCACAAGGACAGTCGTCGCCTGCATAAAACAAGTATGGCGCTGGGTCTCTGAATTTCAGGCTGCGTGCACTTTCCTCCGCCGCAGTGTCTAATGCGGAACGGACGTGGTGATGGGCTCAGAAGGGCGCTGGGAATTTGAGCGCGTGTACCAAGCCACAACAATTGTGAGGGCCACTGCCAATGCGGTGGCAAAGTAGGCCAGCGCTGGAAGCAGAGGCAGGAGTACGAAGACGATCAGAACCCCGACCACGGCCGCAATGATGGTTGTGCGGATCGTTCTCATGGCAAGCACGCTCTGCAATAGAACCGCCCCGAAAATCGCAGGCAGGATGTAGAGCCGGGCAATTGCAACCGCTGAGGGTGGCAATGACGCGACAAGCCATGAACCAAGCACTGCCACGAAAAGTACCAAGGTGGTGATGTGGACCAGGACCGCTCCGATGATCGCGCTTCCGGCAATGAGTTCAGCCCGCCGGGTACCGGGTTTTTCGTCGAGGTTCGTCTGGGCAACAATGGCAGCCGGGAGCAGCTTGTTGGATATGTTTCCTATGAGGAACGCCTGATACATTGCGGAGCGGCCCAGGATGGGGAAATAGGAGACCGGTTCAATCACAGCAAGGGCGCCGAAAGTTGCTACAACGGCACCAACAGCGGTCCATAACTGGCTTCCGGATATACCCAATCCCGTCCCGAAGACGGCGTACAGGGCGGCCAGCAGGGAGATGAGGAAGCCAAGTCCGAGGGTTACAGGGCCCCAGACTGCGGTGGCGTGGTCGAACGCGGCAAGGCCGCTTCGGGTTTCTTTTGAACGTGACATTTCGGGGTCTTTCTGCTCAGGCCATCGAAGTTGCATCGGTGATGACGAAGGCGACCGCGAGGGCAACCAGGATCGCAATGCCCAGCCCCCACTCGCGTACCCAAGGGCGTTTGAGCTGCTTGGCTACGAGCAGGCAGACCCCCATGACTGCCGCCGAAACGAGCATCGTGATCAGGTGCGTCGGGGACTTCAAGGTTTCCTGCAAGGCCAGCGTGAAGAACGCACCCAGTAAGGCCGCCGCGGGCACGATCGTCATCACTGCGGGGTTTATCTTTCGCAGCTTCGCATCGCCTTTGCTGAGGACGGGAGTGAGAATAAGGGCTGCGAGCATCCACAACAGTCCGCCCAAGGTCATTGCCGCAAATCCCAGTGCAAAGATCTTCTGGGTATAGGTGTGACCGCCAAGCTGTGCCCCCTGGGTGCCGGCAGCAATACCTGCTGCCGCTACGTCGAAGGCGGCAGAACCGACCAGTCCGATTCTTGTCAGTACTGCAGGCGTGCCAAACAGAGGCAGCAGCGAAAGGGCTATGAGTGAGACGGCAAGCGAGGGACCGATCGCCGCGACCGCACCAGTGCGGACGGACCCGCGAACCTGAGCCGCAGTCAGGTTTGCCTCGGGAGCGGCCTGTTTGACCGCTCGATAGTAGATCACTGACTGCAGAATGATTACTAGGAAAACCCCGATGGCACATGCCCACAGAACGGGATGGTTGATAAGGGGTGCAATATTTGTTGAGCCAGGATCGACAATGCTGTTAGGCATGTCCCACTCCTCGAGGGGAATGTCCAATTAGCTTGGACAAAAATCAGTTTGGACAGGGCGTTAGGTTTGATTACCTGGATCGCGTGCTCACTGAGGTGAACGGAAACACGCGATCCAGGTAAACGGAAGCGTGGTCAGTGACTTTGCTTCAAACATAGGCTGGAAACTCAAGGCCAGGGCGTCCCGGCCGATCCCCCCTTAACGGGATGATGCTCCTGCCAAAGACGGTTGCAGTTCTTTGCCGGCGTCCGTGTTCGTCCTAAGGGGAGGCGCGACAACATCGTCAGGCACCGGGCACACGTACGGGTTCTCGGCTGTGGCGCGTGCATGCTCCGCTTTTGCGGCTGCCAAGAGATCCGGATCCGTGAGGATGGAGAGGGCTGTGCCGGCCATTGCTTTCGCCGCGTAGACCATGCCTTTGTGCGCTGCGGGCGTTTTACCCTGAGCCACTGCTTGCCAGCTGTGAAACGGGGTTCCGAGCGCGTATGTCGATGCCAGGATCTGTACCGTCGGCACGGACCAGGACACGTCGCCAACGTCACTTGAACCGGTCATCTGGGTGCGCGGCCGGTCAAAGTCGGTGAGCGGCAGGCTTTCATGGAGCGAACGTGGGTCCTCGGATGGCCAACCGAAGCTTTGCTTGGCGTGCCTGATGTCCCGGGGTGATGAGTTGAGAGTGAAAGTGGAAGCTGCCTCGTGGTCCTCCTCAGTGAAAGGGATGTTTCCCAAAGTTTGCACTGTGCTGTGCAGCGCCTGTTCAAGAGTGTCGTTGGGAAGGATCTCCGAGCAGGCACCATCAAATTCAATCGTCAGCTTTGTCTCCGTCATGTGTGCCGCACCCTCAGCCACCTTTACGACGCGGTCGAAGAGCTCCCGCATCTGGGCGGTGTCTTCGGCGCGGACGATATAGAAGCCCGAAGCCCGGGAAGGTACAACGTTGGGCGACAGACCGCCAGCGTCAGTGATGGCATAGTGAATCCGTGCCGAGTCCGGGATGTGTTCGCGCAGGTAATTCAGTCCGGTGTTTGTCAGTTCAAGGGCATCGAGCGCGCTCCGGCCCAAATGGGGGCTCACCCCTGCATGTGATGCGATGCCGGTGAAGTGGAAGTAGACCTGCGCGTAGGCGAGTGTCAGAACCTGACGGACTACTGTGGAATTGTTTGGATGCCAAGTGATCGCTGCGTCGACGTCGTCGAATGCGCCGCCTCTGACCATATACGTTTTGCCGGCTGCCGCCTCTTCGGCTGGACAGCCGTAGTAGCGGACGCGGCCGGGGAGGCTGTTTTCCTCCAGATACCGGGCTGTTGCAACAGCTGCCAACAAGGACCCGGCCCCCAGCAGATGGTGACCGCAACCGTGGCCGTTAAGCGAATCACTGTGTGGGTTTGGGCAGCGTTCAGGATTCCCACTGTCCTGGCTCATGTCTGCGAGTGCATCGTATTCGCCCAGAAAGGCGATGATAGGCCCGGTGGTCCCCTTCTCAGCTGAAAATGCCGTCGGGAGGCCCGCAACGTTCGGGGTGATGGTGAACCCATACTTCTCCGCCAGTTCACAGTGGCGACGAACAGCTACGTGTTCTTCCCAGCGGAGCTCGGGCTCGTCCCAAACAGCATCCGAGAGTTGGACAAACTCTGGAGCCAGGTCAGTGATTACTTCACTTACTTTTTCAATATTCTTCATAGCAAACCTACTTCCGTGGTCCTGGTTTTTCTTCGCGTTTACAAGTCCTGAGCCGCTGAAGGGGCAGTGGGAGCCGGTTCGTGCTTAATCGTTTCGGAGGATTTACCGACCGATTGGAGCTCATGGTCCGGGTCTCGTAGCGATGGGCTCTCGTTGCCTTGTGAGCCTGCAGTTTCCACTGACTTGCTACTCTTCAGCCGTGTAGCCATGAGGGAAACCACCAGGCAAATGGCGGCGCAGATGCTCCATACGATGCGGTACGAGTCGTGGGAAGGTATGGCCGATGGAGCACCATTGACGCTTGTCTGCGTTATGAGGGATGACATGACGAGCACAAAGCCGGCTCCGGCTACTGCGCCTCCCACGGAGCGCGATGTGTTGTACATTGCCGAGGCGATGCCTACTGAATCTGCCGGTGCTCGCTTGACGATGACAGTGGGAAGAACCCCGATGAGGATCCCCGAAGCTACTCCAGAGACGAATAGCCACGCGCTGAACGTTAGTACCGTTCCGGGCCAGAAAACCATGAGCAAGTACCCAACGGCGCTAAGAATTCCTCCGCCGATAATTGTGCTCTTTGCTCCCAGGCGCGTGGCGAGATTGTCACTGAAGGTTGATCCGACAAAGAGGGCGAAGGCGTAACTGGCAAGGACCAGGCCTGCTGTTGATGCACTAAGTCCGAATCCATAACCGTTTGCCGGGTCCGCGCGGAGGAAGAGCGAACTGGGCGTGTTGGAAGCGAACATCTGAGCGCCCACAAGGAGCGACATCAGGACGGGGAGACCGATGCCGCGCGTTAGAACATGAAGGTCGATAAGGGGGTGCTTGACCGAGCGTTCAACAAGGACCCAAGCGACAAGGAAGGAAAGCCCAAGTCCGATCCCGCCAATCACAAGCGGGTTTGTCCAACCCAGGGCGTTCCCATTGGATACGCCACCAAGGAGTGCGAGCATTCCCAAGCCCAGCAAGGCTGCGCCGAGCCAGTCAATGGAGCCCTTTTTAAGAAGCGTTGTCTCCGGAACCAAGAACTTCACCACCGGAATGCACAGTGCCAGGAAAACACCCGGGACCAGCAGGGTCAGTGTGAGGCTGTCCAAAGCGTCCATAACCGCCCCTGAAATCAAGCC
The DNA here is from genome assembly GCF_040684895.1 of Paenarthrobacter sp. NPDC089322. Taxonomy (NCBI): domain Bacteria; kingdom Bacillati; phylum Actinomycetota; class Actinomycetes; order Micrococcales; family Micrococcaceae; genus Paenarthrobacter; species Paenarthrobacter sp. NPDC089322. The sequence goes on along the minus strand of NZ_JBFBGW010000008.1, from coordinate 111,477 downwards.
ACCCGCGACTCCGCCTAGAGTGAGCGCGCCGACCAGCCGACCGATGCTCTTGCCCGCGTTTTCAGGGTCCCTGTGACGGACGATGGCGAACTCCAATGGAAGGAATGCACCAAGAGGTGCTTGCAGGGCGCGGCCAACCAGGAGCCATTCGTAGCTGGGCGCAAAGGCGACCAGCAGGGATCCGGCAGCCACGGCAGCAGTCGCGAAGACCAGCAGTTTCTTGTGACCGAACATATCGCCGAGTTTCGCCAAAATAGGAACCGCGACGACGGTTGCCAGAAGATAGATGGCCATGATCCAGTTGAGGGACGCGGCAGAGGCGCCGTGGGTTGCGCCAATGGCAGGAAGCAGGGGGCCCAACCAGCCCTGCAACAGCCCGCTGCCAAATTCCAGGAAAATCAGGAACCCGACTGCCGCCGACGTCCCGGCCTTGACAGCACCGGGTTGGGGGTTCCGAAGGATACGTGTGGAACTCATTGCTACTCCAAAGGGGAAGTCTTAGGCGTCGTTTGTACGCAGCGGAGGCGCCAGGACGCCGTCGGGAATCGGGGAAATGAATGGCGTGAGCGTGGTGGCTTCCAGGTGCTCGGCTTTCGCCGCTGCCAGGAGCGGTTCATCTGTGAGCAGCTCTACCGCTGTGCTTGCCATGACTTTGGCGGCATGCGCCATTCCCTTATGTGCTGCTGGAAGCTTTCCTTGGGCGACCCATTGCCAGGAGTGGGCTTGGGTGCCAATGGCCATACTCGCGGAGAAAATCTGGACGGTTGGTGTCACCCAGCTAACGTCACCCACATCCGTTGATCCGGTCTCCTGGTGCCTGGGCATTGAAGGATTCAGCGCAGGCAGCAAGTCGTGGAGGGCCTTGGTATCGAAGCGGTCGATACCAAAACGCTGCCGGACTGCTGTGATCTCGGACTCGGGGTATTGCGTCAGGAACTTTTGTGCGACGGCTTGGTCGGCTTCGTTGAAGGGGACGGGCCCAATAAGCTCAGTGATTTCATGAATTGCCCGTTCCAATACTTCATTGGGCAGCAGCTCGGCGGTCGCTCCTTGGATTTCGACCGTTAGCTCCGTTTCTGTCATTAGTGCGGCACCGCGGGCTACTTTGAGGACACGTTCGTAGAGCTCCTGCATCTCGCGGACGGTCCTCGCCCTTACCAAGTAGTAGACCGAAGCTTGGGATTGAACTACGTTCGGAGATTCCCCGCCGGCGTCCGTGATCGCGTAGTGTATCCGTGAACTATCCAGCATGTGTTCCCGAAGGAAGTTGACTCCTACGTTGAGGAGTTCCACTGCATCCAGTGCACTGCGGCCCATGTGCGGGGCGCCGCCTGCGTGTGCCGCAACACCGCGGAAATGGAAGACCGGGTTGATATTGGCCAAGCTCAGCCATTGACGGGTTGAGGTGTTGGGAATCGGATGCCATGTAACAGCCGCATCGACGTCATCGAATGCCCCGGCTTTGACAAGGTAGGCCTTCCCTGACCCTGCTTCCTCTGCGGGACATCCGTAGTAGCGAACACGTCCAGGGAGCCCCGATGTCCGCAGATACTCGGCAACGGTGACGGCAGCCAGTAGGGAACCGGCACCGAGCAAATGGTGACCGCAGCCGTGTCCGTGGCCCGTTGTGTTGCCTGGATCAGGGGTCCGGGAGGCTGAGCCTGATGCCTGGCTCAGACCGGCAAGAGCATCAAACTCACCGAGGACTGCGATGACAGGGCCACCGCTGCCGTACTCAGCCGAGAAGGCGGTGGGGATGCCTCCTAGTTCCCTTGTGATTTTAAAGCCGTGCTGTTCTGCAAGCGCTATCTGCCTTTCGACGGCGTCAGACTCCTCCCACCGCAGTTGAGGATGATCCCAGATGGCGTCGCTAAGTTCTGTGAACACGGGCAAGTGATGGTTGGTGATGGAGGCAATCACCTCAAGCCGTTCGGCCCGATCGAATTTATTGCCTGCCGAGTCCTGTGAGCTACGTACTGATTTTTCTTCAGGTGATGGCGCTACCGAATCAATGACCGTCATGATGTCCTTTCACGTTGCCTTTGTGGCCCTGCCTGGAAGGCCAGGGTGCGCTATGAGTGTCATGCGTCACAGGCTTCGCATGGTTCATGTGAAGGAAATAGTGTTCTACTGGCCTCATGGTGAAGGAATACGAGCCTGACGCGATTGATCTACGCCTGGTCCATGCCTTACAGATTGATCCACGAGCCTCTTGGAGCGACCTTTCGCCGGTGGTTGGTGCAGATGCGGTGACATTGGCGCGCCGATGGGAACGGCTGTCATCCAGCGGACTGGCGTGGGTCAGTGGCTACAGTCCCGGAAAGAGACGGTCAACGCTTGCACTGATCGAAGTGGAATGCGGACCCGGCGGTGCCATGGCAACGTTTCAGTCTCTGGCCGGGAATCCGGACATTATTTCGGTCGACTTTACGGCTGGAAGCCGCGATTTGATTCTCACCTTCGTCGCCAAATCGATGCGTGACGTTACTAGCTTCGTGCTCTACCAGTTGGGCGAATTCGCCTCTATTCGCTCCGCTCGGACGCATCTCGTCACGGACGTGATCAAGGAAGGCGGTGCCTGGCGTCTGCGGGAACTTTCAGCAGGCGACATACAGCGGATTCCGCCGCTTCGCCCACCGAGACCGAGGGCATCCCGCCAAATTCCAGACGACCTGCAACGAGTCATCGAATCCGAGCTTGCCGCCAACGGCCGGGCTACGACATCGGACATCGCCACCAAAGCCGGGGTCACGAGTCAGCGGGTTGCGGACGCCATCGCAGTGCTAAGGAACAATCGGGAGCTCCTATTTCGCACCGATATCGCCAGAAGCTACTCGGGCTGGCCTGTCCATGCCTGGTACTTCATGCAAGTCCCGGCCTCCTCGATAGAAAACGTGCGTGAAGCATTGGCACGCGTGGAAGAAGTAAGGCTTGCAGCCCGATCTGCCAGCCAATACAACCTGATCATGTCAGTGTGGTTGAGAACCCTCGATGACGTTCACCGTCTGGAGGTCATGCTGGAGAAGTCAATCCCAGGGGCCCGGATTGCTGACCGGTCTCTGGTAATTCACGCCGGAAAGCACCTCGGGCGGATACTCGACGAGAACGGTCGGGTTACCTCCGCCGCTGAACCACCACCGCCACCGCTATCCCAATGACTGCCCCCACAAACGTTTCCACCGCACGCTCCAGAACCAGCAAGCCCGGATCCATCGGTGCGGCGAGCTGTGCGATCAGCAGGACCACCGGCGTGAAGAACACCATGGCCCACCCGTAATGCCGCGTCATGAACAGCTCGGTGGGGAATTGGCACAGGACCACGAGGACGGCAAGGACCACCGGGGTGTGCCCAGGAAAGTACTCCAACGGCGAGAACGGACTTGGGAAAAGTACGCCGGCGACAACCACCAGGCCGAGGAACGTCCCCACAATGCGGTGGATGCCTCGGTGGACGCGGCTTGGGAGGTCGGCGCCGGCCAGCGGCACAGCGGCAGCTGCCATGGCCCAGTGTGGGTGGCCGCTGCCGGTCAACACGCCTACCGCACCGGCTGCGCCAACGGCAATGGAGTAGCGCGCCGCATGGACCAATGCGGACTGCCGCAACGGACCGCGTAGCAACGGCACGTCCCGGGCCGCTCCCGAATCCCAGGTCCGGCGCCTAAGCCAGCCGGCAAAACCGACCACCATCGAAAAGGCCGCCGACGCTGCTCCGATGAGTACCGCCGTCGTGAGCGGAACGCTGGTGGGGACAGAGGCGCAGGCGCCCAACGCGAGGATACCGAAGAACGGTCCGATGGGTTTGAGGCGCACGGCGTCGGCGTAGATCGACCCGGCTCCGGCGAAGATCGTCGCAACCAGCACCAACCACCATGAATGGATGTGGTTCACGGACAGGAAAACGCCGATGGTGAGTCCGCCGACCAGTACCAGTGCGGCCTGAGCTTGGTGCTTGAGCCTCAACTGGTGGGTCTCATTGCGGCCATACATGCCGGTCAAAGCGCCGAACACCGCGTACATCATGAGGTCAGGGCGGCCAATGAGGATCAGGACAATCCCCGGAACTGCAACGCTAAGGGCAACGCGCACTGCAGACATTCGGTCGTTGTCTGCAGGCCCTATCCTGTGGAGTTCACGGGCATGCGTCATGATTGCGGGCACGGGAACACCACCAATCGTGCAGCGTTTGTGGATGGACAGTCTGAATCGAAAATTATCAGGATCGGGATGCGCGCTGCCATGTTCCCGGTCACAAGCCGTAGCAAGCCAACCGTGCAGGAGTGGGAAAATCGTCTTATGCCAGTAGCTTTCGTCTGCCGAACCCGCTCTGCGATGTCGCCGCAGGAGTTGTTCGATCTGTCCCGGAACATCGACGCCCACGTGGGGTTCATGACCAAGAGCAGGGAACGGGCCATTGCCGGTGTGACCAGCGGGCTCATCTCGGAGGGTCAGCAAGTCACGTGGCAGGCCTGGCACCTGGGAGTCCGGTTCCGCATGACCAGCCGCATCACGCGGATGGACGCGCCGACGTCGTTCACTGACGAGCAAGTGAGGGGCCCTTTCAAGTACCTCCGCCACACTCACGAGTTCCGGCCGGACTTCGGCGGCACGCTGATGGTGGACACCGTGGAATTCGCCGCGCCGTTCGGTCCGTTGGGCCGGTTGGTGGAAAAGCTGGTCCTCGCCCGGTACATGCAGAACCTGATTGAGAAGCGAAACGGGTTCCTCGTGAGTCCCGTCCCGCCCGCTTTGGACGCAGAGCCATGATCCGGCTCGCCCGCAACGACGACCTCTTTCAACTGCAGGACATCGAAAAGGCTGCGGGTGAGGCGTTCCGTGCGCTCGGGATGGACTCGGTAGCGGACGACGAACCACTCACCATCGATCAACTGCGAACCTACGTGGCGGGAGCGCGTTCCTGGGTGCACGCGGACGGGCTCGACTTCGCCGTGGCGTACATCCTGGTGGACATCGTGGACGGCAATGCCCATGTGGAGCAGGTCAGCGTCCATCCGGAACAGGCGCATCAGGGCCTGGGCAGCGAGTTGCTCGACGCTGCCCGGATCTGGGCCAGGGGGCACGGAATGCAGAGGCAGACCCTGAGCACGTTCCGGGATGTGCCGTGGAACGCCCCGTACTACCGTCGCCTGGGATTTGAGGATTTCGACGCCGGCAGCTGGGGCCCCGAGCTAAGGCGCCTCATGGAGCACGAGGCCGAGCTCGGGTTGACCCGCTGGCCCCGTGTGGCGATGCAGCGCCCGGCGGTCCCGCCCGGATAGTCCCAAGTAATCGCTTAGTCAGCCACCAGCTCAACCTCGTAACTGTCCGTGTTGATCAGGTACGCCGCGTAGTGATCCGGCCCGCCGGCGTGCGGGTACTTTGACTCGAACATCTCGTACCAGCCAGCGTCCGCACCGAGCGCCCGGATCCTGTCCATATTCTCACGCGTGCCCGCGTGGAAGGCCACATGGTTGAGGCCGGGATCGGTGCGCCGATGTGTGGTTGCCGTGATCGCATCCGTCTGCTCCACCACGACGTACGTGCCATCGAGCTTCCAACTGCACCCCGTGGGCCATTCCTGGAAGGGCCTGTAGCCAAGCTCGCCCAGAAGCCAACCCCACTCCTCCCGGGCACGTTCAAGGTGCGGCACCCAGATCTCAAGGTGGTGGATTGACCCAACAGACCCCGCAGCAATGTCACGCATGGCCCGAGTCTACGAGGTCCGGGCGTGCTCCACATCCGCAGCGCTCGCTGTCTCGCCGACCTGGCGAAGGCCAAGGATGACGCCTTCAACATCGTCCGGGGTTCTGTTCTGGCTGAGTTTCGTCTTCGCCTCGATCCGCGTAATGACAAGTTCGACGCCGACAATCGCCTTGAGTTGGCCCGCAATGAACCGCTCGGGTGCTTCATCAACGGTCCACGGCTTCGGCATGCCTGCCTCGTGCTGGTCGGATAGCCGGCGGACGTGCTGGCCCAGCCACTCCGTATCGTCGTGGATGACCAGGTTCCCGTAGACGTGGGCCGTGGAGTAGTTCCAAGTGGGTACCACGCGGCCGTGCTCGGCTTTGGATGCATACCAGGACGGCGAAATGTAGGAGTCCGCTCCTTGAACGATCATCAGGGCTTCACCGCTGGTTGACGAGGACCACTGCGTGTTGTTCCGTGCCATGTGCGTCTGCAGGGCACCGTGCTCTCCTACTGACTCGTCGAAGACAAACGGCAGCAGGGTAGCGGCCAGGCCTTCCGGGCTCATGGTGACGAGGTTGGCGGCCTCTTGGTTCTTGAGGAGTGCCGCTACGGCTTCGGGTGGTGCGGCGAAATGCGCCGGGGTGTACATGGTGTTCTTCTTCCTTTCAGGAGTTGATGGTCGACGGCTTGATGTTCGACGGCGGGTTGAGCCTTACGCGGACAGCCGCACCTGCGCAGAGAATCACCACGAGTCCGCCCGCTGCCGTGGTCCAGGTCAGGGACTCGCCAAGAAGCAGGGCTGCCCAGGCAATGGTCATGACGGGCTGGACAAGTTGGATCTGGCTGACCTGCGCCATGGGGCCGATGGCCAGCCCTCGATACCAGGCAAAGAAACCCAGGAACATGCTCACGACGCCAAGGTATGCGAAGGAAGCCCACTGAACAGGGGTGGCGGATTGGATGCCTGGACCCACGGAGATGATGGTCAACACGATCATGGCCGGTAACGCCACCACCAACGCCCAGGAGATGGTCTGCCATGCGCCGAGCTCACGGGCCAGCAAGCCGCCTTCTGCATAGCCGATAGCCGCGGCCACCACGGCCCCAAGGAGCAGCAGGTCAGCCCAGTGCAGCGAGCCGAATCCGCCGGACTGCAGGAAGGCGAAGACCAATGCGGCTATGACGCCCAGGGCTGTCAGGACCCAGAACAGCAGTCGGGGACGTTCCCGACCCCGGATTACCGCTACCGTCGCCGTGGCTGCAGGCAGTAGCGCGATCACCACGGCTCCATGGCTTGCGGAGGTGCTGGTGAGCGCGAATGTCGTCAGGAGGGGGAAGCCCGCAACAATGCCCCCGGCAGTCACGGCCAGACGCAGCCATTGGATGCCGCGGGGAAAAGGCTGACGGGTAACGGCCAATGCCAGCGCGGCAAGAATAGCTGCAACCACAGCCCGTCCTGCGCCAATGAACAGGGGAGAGAGTCCCTCAACAGCCACTCGCGTGAGCGGAACGGTGAGGGAAAAAGCCGCGACGCCCAACAACCCCCACAAGATTCCTGTTGAGGTTGGAGTGGATACCACTGGCGGCGAAAGTGTAGTAGCGCTACTATTGTGACTCATGAATAACGATAGCAGTTCCCGGATCGTCTCGCGAGTGAAGGAATGGATCGCAGGGGCTGCTCCGGGTGCGAAGCTGCCATCCACCCGCCAACTGGTGGCCGAATACCAAGCCAGCCCGGTAACGGTGCAGAAGGCCTTGAGGACTCTGACTGCACAAGGACTAATCGAGAGCCGCCCGGGCGTTGGGACGTTCGTCCGGGCTTACCGCACCGCGAGGCCTTCCGACTACGGTTGGCAGACCGCGGCATTGCGCCCTGCCCAAGCCGTGCGCCCTTTGAACTCCGCCGCCATGCGCAATGCGTCCAACGACGTCATCGCGTTCCACTCCGGCTATCCGGATCGCGAACTTCTGCCGGAACGGCTCGTCCGCGCCGCCCTCACCCGCGCCTCACGCGGAGATGCCGCGCTTTCACGCCCGCCCGCGCAGGGCCTTCCCGAACTGCAGTCCTGGTTTGCGCATGAACTCAGCACCTCAACGCCAGTGGGCGTCACGCCGCCCCAGCCGGGCGACGTCGTCGTACTTCCCGGGAGCCAGAGCGGACTCAGCTCGATCTTCCGCGGCCTGGTGGGGCATGGGCAGCCGCTGTTGGTGGAGTCGCCCAGCTACTGGGGTGCGTTGCTGGCAGCTGGCCAGGCGGGCGTTCGCGTTATTCCCGTGCCCAGCGGTCCCGCAGGGCCGGACCCCGAAGAACTCGCCCGGGCTTTCGAGGAATCGGGTGCCCGTATGTTTTATGCGCAACCCAACTTTGCCAACCCGACTGGAGCGCAGTGGTCCGTTGAGCGGGGCGAGGAAGTGCTGCGGATCGTCCAGCAGCACGGAGCTTTCCTTGTGGAGGACGACTGGGCGCACGATTTCGGAATCACCGCACCGTCCATGCCGATCGCGGCCAAGGACGACTCCGGGCACGTGGTGTATATCCGGTCGTTGACCAAAAGCGTGTCACCCGCCATTCGCGTGGCAGCCGTGATTGCCCGGGGTCCCGCGCGGGAACGGATTATGGGCGCGCAGGCGGCGGAGTCGATGTACGTCAGTGGCCTCCTCCAGGCGGCGGCGCTCGACGTCGTCACTCAGCCTGGGTGGCAAACTCACCTTCGCGGCCTGAGCCATCAACTGCAGTCCCGGCGCGACCTCCTGGTCACCAGCCTGCGCGAGCACGTTCCGCAAGCGCACCTCAGCCACCTGCCCAAAGGCGGCTTGAATTTGTGGTTGCGTTTGCCGGACGGGTTCGACGCCGAGCAGCTCACCAAGGACTGCGAAGCGGCCGGGGTGCTCATTGCTGCCGGGACCGAGTGGTTCCCGGCGGAACCGGAAGGCCCATACATCAGGCTCAACTACGCCGGCCCCAACCCGGGAGCTTTCCCGGAGGGGGCGCGGGTCTTGGGCGAAGCGGTTCGGGGTTTGCTGGGCGCCTAATCCGTTAAAGGCGGGCGTTGACAGCGGGCGCCGAAAATACTTGGTTCACAAGAAGCCACGACAAGCCCCGGATTCCAGCGTCCTCGCCAAGCGAGGCGAGCCGGACGTCCAAATTCCGCGTAGCACGGGGGAGCGACATCGGGTAGAGGGTCTCCCTGATGCCCCCAATAAGGTGTGACGAGGCGAGGTCGCCTGCGACAAGCAGGACGCCCGGGTTGAAGAGGCAGACCACGGTGGCCATCACTTCGCCGAGCCGGCGGCCTGCCTCGTGCGTAAGGCGCATGGCTTCAACGTCGCCCGCCAACAGGTGGCGCTGGACATCGCGGCCCGACGTGGCGGAGGTGCCAAGTGCGGTGAGGTTCCTCGCAATGGCACCACCGCTTGCTCCGGCGGCGAGACAACCAAAAGATCCGCATTGGCACTGCAATTCGGCGAACGCAGGGAGGCGGATGTGCCCGATATCCCCTGCCCCGCCGTCGACTCCTTGATACACCTGGCCATGGATGACCAGGCCAGTGCCGATTCCGGTGGAGACTTTCACCAGGCAGAGCGAGGACACCCCCGGGAAGCCTGCGCTGTATTCACCGGCAGCCATGGCGTTGGCGTCATTCTCCACGAGGACAGGGGCAGCGAAGGCATCCTTGAGGAATTCGGCCACGGGGTAAGCGTCCCAACCGGGCATGATGGGCGGTTGGCTGGGGCGAAGAGTGTGTGGATCCACGGGACCGGGAATCGAAATACCGACCCCGGAAACCTTGGCCGGGGAGGTTTTGGTTCGTTTGAGGAGGCCTCGTCCTGCGTCCGTGATGGCGCCGAGGACCTCTTCGGGTCCGTCGCTGACTGCCAGATCCAGCTGGTCAACGGCCAGTATCTCTCCACCGAGGTCGGTAAGGGCAACCCTGCTCGATGTGGTCTCGACGGTTGCGGCGAGGATGCACGAATGCTGCAGGTTGAAGGCCAGTTGAGTAGGGCGACGTCCGCCTGATGCCCTGTCCGCTCCAGCCTCGCGGATCAACTCTGCCCCCAGCAGGGCGTCGACGCGCTGGGCCACCGTCATCCGGGACATCCCGGTTTCCTCCTGGATGTCCCCGCGGGTGCGGGCCTTGCCGGACTTGATCAGGTGAAGTACATCGCCTGGTCCAACGTACATTTGCCGCTCCCTACTTTTGCCTTGGCCACGAATCGAAGTGCCCCTATGAACATCCAATGACCTCGACTGTACGTGAGCGTCAGCGCCCTCTCCACCTAATGCTAGACAGCTAGACAACATTTGGATAGCCTTTAGACACAAGTTAGCTAGTGTGACAGCACTCACACGCATGTTTGACGTGTGCTTCCCTTGGCAATGCCGCCATGACGGTGGGTTTGCCCAAAGTGAATGCCAGCGAGAATCCCGCGGAGCCAGTGCCGGCGACGCCCATGACAGGAGCATCGAAGTGAAGAGAACCAAAGGACGGTCGAACGTCGCCGTCATTGCCGCAGCAACCCTCGCCGTCGCAATGCTCTCAGCCTGCACGCCCGACGACGGGGCGGATAGCGGTTCCGGCCCCGACGGCAGCGTCGAGGCCATCACCGTGTGGACTGCGGACACTCTTCCGGACAGGGTGGCCAAGACCGAGGCCATTATTGAAAAGTTCACTGCAGCTACCGGCGTCAAGGTGGACCTCGTGGGGGTACCGGAGGACCAGTTCAACCAGGTCCTGACATCCTCGGCCGCCGCAGGTGATCTTCCGGACGTCATAGGTTCCATTTCCCTGGCTCAGGTGCGAACGCTATCAGCCAATGATTTTGTGGACACCGATACCAATGCGGCAGTCATCAAGGCTTTGGACGAAAAGACCTTCTCGCCCCGCTCCCTTGAGTTGACCCGCGACGGCGAAAAGCAGTTGGCTGTTCCGGACGCGTCGTGGCAGCAGCTGCTTTACTACCGCAAGGATCTCTTCGACAAAGCTGGAATCCCGGCCCCGAAGACCTATGACGACATCAAGGCTGCAGCGCAAAAGCTTGACTCGCCGCAACTTGCCGGCTTGGTTGCTGCAAATAAGCCTGGCGAGGCGTTCACCCAGCAAACGTTTGAGCACATAGCCCAGGGCAATGGCTGTGAGATGGTCAACAAAGAGGGAGACATAACCTTCGACAGCCCGGAGTGCGTTGAGTCGCTGGCCTTTTACCGGGACGTTCTGAAGGACTATTCCGCAGCGGGCGCGCAAGACGTGGACACCGTGCGCGCCAGCTACTTTGCCGGCCAGGCCGCGATGGCTATTTGGTCGACCTTCATCCTTGACGAAATGGCCGGACTGCGAAATGACGCAATGCCTACCTGCCCGGAGTGCGCGGCAGACCCTGCGTTTTTGGCCAAGAACACAGGTGTGGTGACAGGCATCCAGGGGCCGGATGGAGACCAGCCGGCCCAGTTTGGCGAAATTGTCTCCTGGACGGCAACCAAGGATTCCGCTTCGGACTCGGCCAGGAAGTTCATGGAGTACTTCATGAGTGACGGCTACGCTGACTGGCTCTCCATCGCTCCTGAGGGGCGCCTCCCGGTACGTTCGGGCACCGCGGCCAACCCCACGGAGTACTCGGACAAGTGGAAGACCATGCCTGCCGGCGTCGACAAAAAGGAGCCCTTGGGTGACTTCTACTCCGCTGAGGTCCTCTCGGTCCTGCAGTCGGGACCCGATGACTTGAAGCGCTGGGGCATCACGCAAGGACAGGGCGACCTCGTCGGAGCGGCGCTCGGAGAGTTGCCCATCGCGAAAGCTGTCAGTGACGTCACCTCCGGCGGTGTCGATCCCGAAACGGCAGCAAAGCAAGCGGCAGACTCACTGCGTTCCATCCAGGATTCGTTGAAGTGAGCCTCGTCGAGAAGAACGCTCCGGGAGAGCGGGCGGTTACGGCCGGCGCTCTCCCGGGCGCTCGCGCCAAGCGATCCCGCATGGCGCGTGAGGAGCAACGTGCAGGCCTGACGCTGCTTTCCCCAACCCTGATCCTGGTGTTGGTCATGGTCGTCCTTCCGATTCTGTGGACCCTGGTGCTGGCCTTCCAACGCGTGCGGATCCTGAATATCCGCACGGCCGGAATTTTTGGTCCGTACACCCTCGACAACTTCGACAATGTGTTTTCAAGCAGCTTTTTCCAGTCCCTGGGGACCACGCTTGCCTACTCCGTGTTCGGAACCGCGGGAGCAATCGGGGTGGGACTTATCGCTGCATTGGCGTTGCGGAAGCCGTTCAAAGGCCGCACGCTGGTCCGCGCTTCCATGCTGATACCTTATGTTTCGCCGATCGTGGCAGTGACCTTCACGTGGACCACATTGCTTGATCCGCAGTTCGGGCTGCTTAACCACTGGGGCAAGGCGATCTTTGGGTGGGAAGAGTCCATCCCCTTCCTCAGCGAACGCTCGCGCGAGGTCTCCTTTCTGGGATTGGACTTCAACGTTCCCACGGCGCTGATAGCCATCATCCTGTTTGAAGTTTGGCGATCGTTCCCGTTCGCCTTCCTCTTCATCACGGCCAGGCTCCACGCTGTGCCTGAGAGCTTGGAAGAAGCAGCGAGAGTGGACGGCGCTACGCCCATCCAGCGCTTTGGCTTCATTCTGCTTCCCCAACTCCTGCCGACCATTGCAATGCTTTCCGTCTTGCGTTTCATCTGGACGTTCAACAGCTTCGATGACATCTACCTGCTCACTGGGGGCGGAGCCGGAACGGAAGTCGTGTCCGTAGCAGTGTTCAACTACCTGACGGCTCGGGGCGATATCGGTGCAGCTTCAGCGCAGGCACTGGTCCTCGCCCTGATCTTGGGCCTGTTCGTAGGAATCTACATCCGGTTCTTCGCCAAGAAAGAGGAGGTTTAAGTGATGACAGCCCCGGTAGCCACCAAGCGCCAAGCATCGCCATTGCCGAATCGGCCTGTCTCCCGCTGGAGTCGGGATGTTGTCGAGAACAAGATTTTCGGCGGCCTCCGCTGGGTAGTCATCGCCGGCTTGTTGCTCGTGACCCTCTTCCCGTTCTACTACATGGTTATTTTGTCCATGAAGCCTTTGGACGCGCTCTTACGAGATCCTGGCTCGCTGGTCATACCCTTCAATGAGCTGGATCTTGGGGCTTACCTCAGTATTTTGACGCCTCAGGCTGACGGCGGGCAAGGCTTCCTCCAGTTCATGGGCAACAGCGCAATTGTGGCCGTCGGTACGGTGTTGATCTCCTTGATCGTGGCCATTCCGGGCTCTTACGCCATCAGCCGGTTGGACTTCTTCGGTCGTCGGCAAGTCAGCGCCCTGTTCCTTGCCGTCTATCTATTTCCCAGCATCCTGTTGGCAATCCCCTTGTTCACCTTCTTTACGCGTGCGGGACTTCGCGGACAACTGGTAGCACTACTGATCGTTTACGTTGCCCAGGTCATTCCCGTGACCATCTACATGCTGCGCAATTACTTCGATACGATCCCCACCAGCTTGGAGGAAGCGGCAGCCTTGGATGGTTGCAGCCGGTTGGGCACTTTGTTCCGGATCAGCCTGCCGCTGGCCATGCCCGCCATCATCTCGAACGCTTTGTTTGTTTTCATGATCGCGTGGAATGAGTTCTTGTTCGCGCTGCTCTTCCTCGTGAACTCGAGGGACAGTTGGACTGTGTCGCTTGGTCTGTCCCAACTGGCCGGCAGCATCGAGGTTCCCACCACCGTGCTGATGGCAGGCTCCGTGGTGCTGACACTTCCCATCATCGTCATCTTCTTCGCCTCGGAGCGACTCCTTACCGAGGGGCTGACAGCCGGGGCGGAGAAGGGATGACGATGCCGGACCTTGAGACGACTTGGTCCATGGCCAAGGTAGTCCGCGACATGATGGAGTCGCACTGGCGAGCGGACCTCGGATACTCCGTGCCCAACCCAGCCACGTACCCACATCTGTGGCTATGGGACTCGTGTTTTCACGCCGTTATTTGGGCGCTTCTTGGCGACGTCCGCGCTGCCCGGGAACTCGAGGCAGTACTCACGGGCCAGCTCGCCGGTGGAATGGTGCCGCATATGCGCTACGGAGCAGCAGGGCCGGACACGTGGCTCGGTCCTTTGGAGAAGACGTCTTCACTGACGCAGCCGCCAATGTTCGGCCATGCAGTGCGCGTGGTCATGGAAGCCGGAATCACGGTCGCACCATCCGTGCTGGCCAAGGCGAAGGCGGGGCTCGACTGGCTCTGGGATAACAGGAGAACCAAGGATGGGCTCATCTACGTTGTCCATCCCTGGGAAGCGGGTAATGACCACTCGCCACGTTGGGACAGTTGGGGTGCTCCCGGCCCCACAAAAGATGGCTACGACAGGCAAGCCAGGACGGCGTGGAACAAGGATCGGATGAGGGACGTCAGCTTCGGTCCGGATGGTTCGGGAGTCTGGTCATCCGCATTTGTGGTCTGTCCGGCGGCGTTCAACGCCTACACAGCCTTCAATTTCCGCGAGCTGGCCGCCGTCACTGAAGACCAACGGCTTGAGGCCAAGGCTGCCGAATTGGCTGACAGCATGGATGCGTTTTTGTGGAACGAAGATGAGCGACTCTGGTCCGATCTCGCCGTAGTGGGCGGAGGAGCGTCTGCCAGCATACCGATCAGTGACGGTGTGATGGGCGCGCTGGTCACGGCCGACGCTGTGAAGGCACAGGCGGCACTGCAGCAACTGGACGATCCTTCCAGGTTCCACGCTCCCTTTGGCCCTTCCAACGTGGTGAGAGCGCACGTCGCCTACCAGCCGGACATGTACTGGCGGGGCCCGGCATGGCCTCCCCTGAACTATCTCTTCACCCTGGCGGCGCAGCGTCATGGCATGGAAGGAACGGTGCAAAGGCTCAAGAAGGCCACGGCGGCCGGCGTTGCAGCAAGCGGGTTCGCAGAGTACTGGAACCCCGAAGTCGGGCGGGGCCTGGGAGCCGTTCCCCAGAGCTGGGCGGGCCTCGTCATCGGAATGCAGTAGGGGCAGCATGCACCACTGCGTCCGCAATGCACGCATGGCCGGAGTCGTTGGGATGGACCGTATCCGTTGCCAGCATCGAAGAAGGCTGCCACCCCATGGCCTCCACAACCCTGGCGTTCCCATAGCGCGCGACGACGCGCCGGAGTTCCTCGTTGTAAGTGTCTATGAGGAGATTCGAACCTCGGTTGTGCGGGGCGTGGCGGCTGAAGTCGAGGAGGTGCGGCTGAGCGACCACAAAAACGCGGGCAAGGGGCGCCGTGGTGCCCAAGGCGGTGAGGATGGTGTCCAAAGCCCCTGAGTACAGGCCAAAGGACGAGCTGGAGTCTCCGCCGAGCCGAAGATCGTTGAGGCCCGTCATCAGGATGTATGCGGACGCCACGGGTGGCGGCGCGGACTGCAGCAAGGAAACAGTCTCGGTGCTGCTGCTTCCGCCTACCGCGCGATTGTCCAACGCCAAACCCCATCGCCGGGACACAATGGCCGCCAACGAGGCACCAGGGAAGGAAGCACCGTCCCCGGCCACCCAGGAATGCCCATAACAGACCAGCTTTTTCATCGAATGCCAACCCTTTCCCTTGTTGCTTCCCCTGCACTGCACCGAGGTGCAGCAGGGGCGATCAGTTTCCCCTTCGCGAACGGAAGAGAATGAATCCCACCAGCTACTACAACAAATTCCCCACAATCGTCGTCCCCGGACAGCCTGGGGCGTGGTCGGGTGAAGACGCATGGCACGAGCTCTCCCGTGCCGGCAGCAAACCGATTGTTGTGGACACCTACCCGGGCGCGGACGTGGAAGGCCTTCAGGCTTTCATTGAGGAGGTACTTCCGGATCACAGGGTGGTGAACGTTGAGGAAGCCGGGGCTCGGGACATCTCTGAAATTGATGCTCTCATCGCGGCGAACCTGACCGATGACCGGGTCTTCGGCGTCATGAGCCATCACACTCTGCCGGACTTCTACCACCAGGAGAAGCTGGAGGAGATCGCGAGGGAAGTAGCCGTAGCGGGTCCCCGCACGGTGTTGCTTGGCTGGGGCGCTGCCTTGGTGCCTCTCGCTGACCGGGTTCTCGTCCTGGCTGACATGGCTCGCTGGGAGCTGCAGCAACGTCAGCGGGCAGGTGCCCCCAACTGGCGATGCGATAACGGGAACGATGACAACCTTCGTAAGTACAAGAGGAGCTTCTTTGTTGAGTGGCGCGTAGCCGACCGCCACAAGCGCCAGCTGATGCCCGACGTCGACTATGTCCTGGACACCAACCGGAGCGTGCGGGAAGCCAAACTCATAACAGGGGACGCTTTCCATCGGGGCATGGAGGCTGCGGCGGCCGCGCCGTTCCGGGTGGTGCCCTTCTTCGATCCGGGCGTTTGGGGTGGCCAATGGATGAGGAAGGTCTTTGGACTGGACAGCGATCAAGACAACTTTGCCTGGTGCTTCGATTGCGTGCCCGAGGAAAACAGCGTGCTCCTGGATGTCGGCGGAGAGATTGTGGAACTTCCCGCGCTGGACGTGGTCTTCGCTCAGCCTGTGGCACTCTTGGGTGCCAAGACTTTTGCCAGGTTCGGTGCTGAGTTTCCCATCCGCTTCGACATGCTTGACACCATGGGCGGCGGCAATTTGTCCCTGCAGGTCCATCCGTTGACCGACTACATCCAGGACCGGTTTGGAATGACCTACACCCAGGACGAGAGCTACTACCTGATGGATTGCTCCGAAAACGCCGTGGTGTACTTGGGACTCAAGACCGGGACGGAACCTGCCGCCATGATTGCGGCTCTTCAAGAAGCGTCCGACGGCGGAACTCCGTTTCCCGCGGAGCGTTACGTTAACGCGTTTCCCGCCAGGAAACACGACCATTTCTCCATACCGGCGGGCACAGTGCACTGCTCCGGTGCCGATTCGATGGTGTTGGAAATTTCTGCGACGCCGTACATCTTCACGTTCAAAATGTGGGACTGGGACCGGTTGGGTTTGGACGGTCTCCCACGCCCTGTCCATGTGGACCACGCGAGCCGCAACATCCAGTGGGACCGCAACACGGACTGGGCAGAAAAGGAACTCCTCCACCAAGTGGAGCCAGTCGGATCCGGGCCCGGATGGAGTGAAGAGCGGACCGGACTGCATGAGCTCGAGTTCATTGAGGTCCGTAGGCACTGGTTCACCGACGTCGTCCGGCACGACACCAACGGTACGGTCAACGTCCTGAACCTGGTGGAGGGCGAAGAGGCAGTGGTGGAAAGCCCGGAAGGCAAGTTCGCACCCTTTGTTGTCCATTACGCCGAGACTTTCATCGTCCCGGCGTCTGTGGGTGCTTACACCATCCGTCCCTGGGGCCGTGGACCCACCCAACGGCTTGCCACAGTCAAGGCGTATGTTCGCGGGACCGCGACCGGCCTGCCAGCCGCAATTGTGGGCGCGTAGCTGACAGCCGGTCATGGCGTACGGGCTGCCCAGATAGCCGCACCCACGAGGCTTGCCTCTTCGGAACCGTCGAATCTGACGACTGGAAGCTGACGCAAGCCCGCCTCCGCCAAGGTGAGCCCTTGCCGCAGGGCTGGCTCCAGGATGTCCCATGACGCCGTCATGGACCCTCCAACGAGGAGTTCCTGAGCCCCAAATTCGTTGATGTAGGGACCTATTGCAGCGCCGAGGGAAACGAAGGCATGCTCCCACACTGCGGTGGCTACGGAGTCTCCTCCCCGGGCCAACCGTGCGATGTTGTGGACATCGGGCATGTCGCGGCATTCGGCGGCCTGCCTGTCATCAGCATGGCGGGCGATGAGTCCCGAGGACGCAGCGTAAGCCCGGCGAATCGCACGCCTGGATGCAGTTTCCTCCAACGGACGCCCCTGGAACCCGATGCGGTGGCAATGTCCGTCAGGAGGAACACCTGGTCCGGCCGTAACAGGCAGGCCGCCCTCGAGAAAGGAGGAACCTATGCCTGTTCCCAAGGTGATGCACACTGTTCGTCCGGCCATGGCTGACCTGGAGGGGGTTCGGCTGTGGGCGCCGGCCCCAATCCCGAATGCGTGAGCATCGTTCAGGAAGACCATGGCCATCGGCGTGTGATCGAGGCGCGCAGTCAATTCGGCACGAACATCAATGCCACGCAGATTCTCGAACTTGCCAACGTGCTGGTACTGTCCAACTCCGCGCCGGTAATCGAACGGCCCCGGCAAGGCTATTCCCCACCTGCCTGTGTGCTCATTTCCCAAGGCATTTGCAGCTGAGGCGAAAGCTGCCAGGAGGTTGTCAGCGGACCCCTGCGCATCAAGGGAATTGCGCACCACACTGCCAGCCAAGACATGCCAACACCGGGTTACCGGCCCATGGGCGGGCCGGCGTACCAAGGCAGCGGTGACGTGTGTTCCGCCGATTTCCAGGACCGGCACCGCTGTTGGCTCAGCCAGCCACACAACCATGGCTTTACCTCCCGCCGTTGCGCACTTCATCAACCCATACCTGACGGTGTTCCTTGGCTGAGAGGGCGGCGGCTTCCACAATTTCCTGGATGATGAGGGCGCGTTCCACGTCTACGGTAGGGGGAGTTCCATGACGCACGGCCTCGGCGAATTCCCGGCGAAGCGCCGGCCAGCATTCGCTGTGATCCATGCCCCGCGTGCTGTACTCAAGGCTTCCAACGGGCGAATGGACGTTCAAGGTAGTAGTTGCCGACGGCCCTGTCACAGAACCAGAGAGCACTGCCTGGCTCGTGGCACCGTCGGCATGGTGTGTTGTTAGAGCAGTGTAGGTATTGGTGCCGTCGGTGCGCACGGCAACCACGGGACCGGCTGCAAGCTCCATGAGGTCCAACAGGTGAGGGCCAAGATCGTAGAGCGCGCCGTACTCGCTTCGCCACCCATTTCTCTCCTTGCCGGTCAGGAATCCGGCCTCCAGGAACCCGCCATGCAGGTATGTGCCGGTTACTCCGGCCACCGGTCCCTTGGCTCGAAGATCCGCGACGGCGGTGACGAACTGCCGGGTGCGGGCGTGGTAGCGCTTGGTCAGGACGACGGCGTTGGCCGATCCGTTGCGCCTTATCGCATCGGCAACCCTGGTGGCTTGTGCCAGTGAAACACCGAGTGGTTTCTCCAGAAGCAAGCCCAGACCGGCGTCGGCCGCCTGCGGTGCAAGGTCAGCTTGAACAGTTGGCGGGACGGCAAAGTCCACGGCCTCGCTGCAAGCAAGGAGTTCCTCGTAGGAGTCGAAAGCGCAAACGCCGAATTCCTTGGCGAGCCGGGCGGCGTTGTGCCTGCTTCCTGGGGACCAGATTCCTGTGAGCCGGGTTTCGGCCCCCGCCGCGTGCAGCGGGGCGTGCATGGTTGCGGCCCATTGCCCGGCTCCCACGAGCCCGATTTTTACCGGAGTGGGTTCCTGGGAGGCGGCACGCGCGGAAAGTTCAGGGCTCATGGATCGACGCTATTCCAACTTATGCATAATGTCTATACAGAATCTGACTAGAAATAGTGCTAATGTCGATTACATCACATTTTTGACAACCTAAGGACCGATGCGAAGTGTCACGCTTCCTCAGAATCGCTGCGCCGCACACCGTGGACATCGTGGACGCCCCCTCACCAGCGCTCGATAACGGACAAGTACGGGTACGGACGCTCTACTCCGGGATTTCCGCCGGAACTGAAATGACGGCCTATCGGGGAACCAACCCCTACCTCACGTCGTCCTGGAACCCGTCAACCCGGCTGTTTGAAGCGGGGCAAAGCGGTCTCAACTATCCCTTGGACGCTTGGGGCTACTCGGAAGTCGGCGAGGTTGTTGAGATAGCGCCCGCCTTGTCGCCTGGGAGCGGCACCCCTCCTGTGAAACCGGGCGACATCGTGTGGGGCGTCTGGGGGCACCGGGAGGAAGGCGTGTTGACTGCGGAGGCTCTTCGCGGCCACGTGCTTCCGGCCGGAATGGATCCCCTTGCCGGAGCATTCGTCCGGGTTGGAGCAATAGCCCTCAACGCAGTGCTGGCCGCGGACCTAGGGCCTGGGTCAACCGTGGCAATTTTCGGCCAAGGCGTCATTGGGTTGCTCGCTACCAGATTCGCCGTGTTGAACGGTGCCAAAGTCATCACGGTGGATGGCATCGACAACCGCCGGCAACGTTCCTTGGAATGGGGTGCTGCGCATTCCCTTGCGCCGTCGGAGATGTTGGCCGCCCACATTCGGGAGCTGACGGACGGTGGAGGGACCGACGTCGCAATTGAACTCAGCGGCAATTACAAGGGGCTGCACGAAGCCACGCGTGCGGTGGGCCCGGACGGCACAGTGGTGGCGGCGGGCTTCTACCAAGGAGGAGCCGAAGGGGTCTTTTTCGGTGAGGAGTTCCACCACAACCGTGTGCAGCTTCTTGCTTCGCAAATTGGATCGGTTCCCAACCGGCTCCGGCCGCGCTGGACTGTCGACCGCATCCAGGACACCGTAGTTGACCTCCTGTCCGGCGGAATGGTGGACGTACCTTCGCTGGTAACACACAAGTTTCCTTTGGCTGGCTCTGCTGATGCCTATCGGTTGCTGGATACGCAGCCCGGCTCGGCCCTTCAGGTCGTATTGGAGTTCTCATGACACTGATCACCGTTCAGGAACAACACCTTCCCGGGAACTCCCTGGAGGAAAAGTTCGAGCAGGCACTGGCGTGGGGCTTCGATGGAATCGAGTTGCGCTCCCGCGGTGACTTCCACTTTGCCGGCAGGCTGGGGGACCTGAAGAGGGCCCATGCCGCCGGCGTGGTGATGCCGACGGCCTGCGTGGACATGACCCACTTCATTGGTGCCTTCGATGAATCGCTCAGGGAGGACGCGGTACGGCAACTGAAGTCCCAGATCAGCGTCATGGCGGATATCGGTGGCCGTGGCGTGATGACGCCGGCGTCCTACGGAATGTTTTCCAAACGCCTCCCACCGTTCGTTCCTCCGCGCACGGAGGAAGAGGATACCGCGGTGCTTGTTGAGGCACTCACGACGCTGGGTGAGCATGCCGCATCGGAAGGCGTAGAGATCTATCTTGAGCCCCTGAACCGCTACGAAGACCACATGATTAACCGGCTTGCAGATGGCATCCGGCTGTTGGGGTTGGTTGGGCTGCCTTCTGTACGTCTTGCTCCGGACACTTATCACATGAACATTGAAGAAAGTGATCCGGCGGCGGCACTGCAGGAGGCCGTAGTTCACGTCGGGCACATCCAGGCCAGTGACTCGAACCGGCTGGAACCTGGTGCCGGCAATATCGATTGGGCCCTCTTTGGGGCCACCCTGAAATCCATCGGTTATGAGGGAACAGTGGCCGTCGAGTCCCGCCTTTCCGGACCGGCCGAGGAAGTGCTGCCGCGGGTGCCCTCGCTCTTGGGGCGGTATCTGTAGTGGCGGGCAGGGATGGCGGGCTTGCGGATGACATCGACATGATCACGCCCGCGGTGGCAACCGCCCGTGCCACGGCTGTCCTCGAAGCCAATTGGAGGAGGAGCCACACGCTGCCTGCCTCCGGGCTCTACCCGCACCAGTGGAGCTGGGACTCATCGTTCATTGCCGTCGGCCTCAGCCTCTTGTCTCCCAGGCGGGCGGGCCAGGAGATGGATGCCCTTTTCGCTGGCCAGTGGCCGGATGGTCGGTTGCCGCAGATTATTTTCGATCCCCATCGGGACGAAGACTATGCACCGGGTGCTGCCTTTTGGCAGTCCACCAGTCTGGAAGGCGCTCCCGCGAAAGTGGAGACGGCCGGATTCGTCCAGCCGCCCAACCACGCCTGGGCCGTATGGAAGATCCACCAAGCAGATCCAGGTGAGTCCCGCCGTCGGGCCTTCCTTGAGCGCAGTTATCCCAAACTCCTGGCATGGCACAACTACTTGGTGGAACGCCGCAACCGCGGCGGGTCCGGACTGGCGTGCATCGTCCATCCATGGGAGTCCGGAACAGACAACTCGCCGCTGTGGGATTCCGCCATGCAGCGCATCCCTACGGATTGTCGGACACCGTTACACCGCCCGGACCTTCAGCATGCAGACGCGGGGGAGCGCCCCAGCCAGAAGGAGTACGCGAAGTACTTCTGGCTGGCTGAGCGGTACCGGGACCACCGATGCGACGACGTCGATCCCAACTACCCGTTCCTCCTTGAAGACCCGCTATTCAACACACTGTGGGCACTTTCTGAGTACGCTTTGGCTGACATCGCCCAGGACTTGGGCTTCCCGTCGAGTGTCCACGTGCAGCGCGCGCAGTCCCTTGTAGCCGCATTGGATGAGCTGTTCATCCCGGAATTGGGTTGCTACGCGGCCAGGGACGCCACGGACGGAACACTTGTACGCAAGGCCACTATCAACGGCCTTATCCCGTTGCTGCTGCCTGGAAACTCCCGGGCGGGAAACCTTCTTGATACTCTTACCGGCCCACGCTTCATGGGCTCGGGTGCCGTGATGGTGCCCAGCTATGACGCGACAGCCAGCGACCATGATCCTGCGTTGTATTGGCGTGGCCCAGCGTGGTTCAACATGTCCTGGATGATCGCTGAGGCGCTGGATGGCCTCGGCCGAACGGACGAAGCGAAGGCCCTGCGAAACAACATCTGGCTCCTCGCCGCCTCCCACGATTTCCCGGAGTACGTGGACCCCTGGACGGGAGCTGCACACGGGACCCGCAAATTCAGCTGGACTGCCGCGCTGGCGTTGGAAGCTGCAACCGATCGGAGCATGCAATGACCAGCACGGCCCCACCCTCAGCAGTGTCAGTTCTCGTCGCCCGCGGGGCAATGATGCGCGGCCCCGCAGACGGTGGGATCGGCAGCCGCGACTTGCCCGGCGTCGGAACGGAAGGGCTGTACGTAGGTGACACGCGGATCCTGTCACGGTGGTTGTTGGAGATCGACGAAGCCAGCTTGTGGGCGGTGGGAAACCTTCGCGAACCAGGAAGCCGGACCACGGCGCTGGTTCCCATGTCAGAGAGGAATCAAACCCACAGCATCCTTGCAGTGCGAAAGCAGGAACTGGCTGCGTCGGGTCTGACCGAGACAGTTGAGATCCGCAACCTGGGACGGGAAGCCGCCGCAGTTCAGGTGGTTCTGAGGGCAGGGACTGACTTCGCGGACCAGTTCGCCCTGAGAACGGACGGTAGGCAGTTCGACCTCGCTGGAGCCGCAGCCCGTGTGGAGATCTTCGATGACCAGACCGTCACTATGCGGTACTCGCACACGCTCAATGAACTCACCTTCCAAGCCGGCGTACATCTCGTGGGGAGCCCGGTGCCCAAGGTTTTGGAGGACGATCCAGGCGAGCGGTTCGTGGGTGTCGTGATGACATGGAGCCTGACGATACCCGCAGGGGAGAGCCACAAACTGGTTATCAGCGCAACCGTTGAAGACGCACCCCCGCGCCTGGCAGAGCCGTTACGGGTTGAGACGGCCGGGAATGGCACCAGCGCTTTGGGGCTGCAAAGCCGTAAGGACCTCGACTCCCTGCTGATGCCGTGCCCTGCTCTGCCCGGTCTCACCATACCTGCGGCGGGCCTGCCTTGGTTCCTTACGTTGTTCGGCAGGGACTCCCTTCTAACGTCGATGCTGGCACGCAAGGAACGTCCCGGATTGCTGGGCGATGTCCTTCGGGCGCTCGCGGCCACGCAGGGCACGGTCCACCATGCCCAACGCCTCGAACAGCCCGGAAAAATCGTTCATGAGGTGCGGGTGAGTGAACTGGCCCATCTTGGTGCCGTTCCATACTCGCGATACTACGGAACCGTTGATTCCACCGCGTTGTTCCTCATGGCACTTGGACATGTGGATGATCCAAAGTTGCTTCGCGAGCTTGAGCCTGCGGCACGGGCCGCGGTCGGCTGGATCTGTGAACAGAGTGGCCTGGAAACTACGGGTTTCGTCCGCTACACCCCCGATCCCAACGGCCTGCTCCACCAGGGGTGGAAGGACTCCTTTGACGCCGTTGCAGGGGCGGACGGTCGTGAACCCGTTGGCTCCATAGCACTGGCCGAAGTACAGGGCTATACGTGGCGCGGACTTCACGAATGTGCCCTCATAGCCGCTGAATTCTGGGACGACAACGGCTGGGCGAGAAAGCTGTCCAGGGTTGCGGATGACCTCCGAAAGAGGTTCCGCGAGGCCTTCTGGATGGAAAGGCATAACTTCCCGGCGATGGCCCTGGATGGGAACAACGATCAGGTTGATGCCTTGGCCTCCAATGCCGGGCATCTCCTCTGGGCTGGAATTCTGGATGAAGACGATGCCTGCGCCGTGACAACACGGCTCATGGCGGACGACTTTTTCACCGGTTGGGGGATCCGGACGTTGGCCGCGGGACAGCACTACTATCACCCGATGTCGTACCACAACGGCTCAGTCTGGCCGCACGACACGATGCTGGCGGCTGAGGGAATGGCAGCGTACGGGTTCATGCATGAGGCGAGCAGGATTGCCGATGGCATGCGGGAAGCGGCAGGACACTTCGGAAACTCCCTGCCTGAGCTCTTTGGTGGCTTTTCCAAGGCAGATTTTGCCACGCCCTTGAAGTATCACCATGCAGGGTCGCCACAGGCTTGGGCAGCGGCCGCAGGCCTGTCGGCGGATCGGCTTTCTTCCCCGAACCGGGACTCTCTCTAGAAGCCATCGGCAACCGGAAAACCCAGAGGGAAAGTAGATGGATCACCCCCAATTGCTTGCACCGGGACAGCCAGGAGAGGTTGTCTTTTGGCAGCCGGTGGACGACTGGACCGGATTGAAGGGTCTCACCATAGAGGTCCATCAACGGGGCTTCGTCATGGACCGCGGCATTGTTGATGCGGTGACGCCCGACGGGCTGGTCTTGTGGCTCGCTTTCGAGGGCGCCGTGGAGCGTCGGATAGTGGAGAAAGCGGCCGGAGTGTATGCCCGCGTCCTCCCGTGAGTGTCATTGATCCCGCAGGTCCAATACATGCCAGGCATTGATCGGTCAGGCCGTGTCAGGCTGAACCGCCGGCCACCAGCAGGACTGAGTTGACGATGGTGACGATGGCGAAGAGCACAGCGAGTCGTCCCTTGGACGCGCCGAGTGCTTTGCGGGCACATCCCACGTAGATGGCAGCTCCCACGGCGCCGAACAGGATGCGGAGCCAGGCCTGGCCGAGGAGGCCGATGGCGTCGGGCTGCAGGAACAGGCCCATGACGAGCACAGTGAGCATGAACGGAATCTGGCCCAGGAGCACCCACAACCAACTGGTCCGCAGGGTGGGAGACTGTCCCCTGACAATGCCCTTGTAGATGAGCCTGAGGACCAAGGCCTGCAGGAAGGAGGCAAGAATGCTCCAAACGATCACCCCGACCCGCAGGAACGTGAGCAGCACTTCCTCGCTGGAGAACTCGTTGTACTCCGCATTCTCAGCCACCAGCCGGTCAAGTCCGGACCCCACAGCAACCTGGGCTGCGGCGGTGTAGGCCAGCAGGAGGCAGATGATCCACACCGGGTTGATCTTTTTCACCGCCGGCGGTGAGGGCTGGTTGGAGGTTGCGGGGTACGCGGGGGTCATTGCTTACCTTTCCAGTTGTGCATGTTCGGCCCACTCGGCCAGGGCCGCCAGAACGTAGAAAACGATGGGTGCAGCCAGGACGCCACGCAGCATCGCAACCAGCCGGCGCCAACTGTATTCCTTCCGGACCACCCCAAGCAGGGCAGGCCACAGGACACGCGCGCCTTGGATGGTGAGTGCCCACGCGACGATCTCCAGGGGGACGTGGACCACGGTCAACGCCATGGTCTGCTGGATACCCGCTGAGGCGGCACTGCCTACCAGGCCCATGCCCAGCCAAAAGCCGTTCAGGATCATCATCACCGTGGCACCGTACTGCGTCAGGAAGAGTGCCAGGAGGGCCAGGGCAGTGTTGTGAAGAAAGATACCGTGGGCCGTCACCGTGGTTGCGTCGGTGCCCGAATCCCAGCGGAACAGCGACGCGAACCCTGCACCACAGACCAAGGCCACGAAGATCTTCAGCAGGTCCACGCCCAGGTGGGGAAAGCGGGCACGCAGGGTGCCGAAGAAGGATGCACGCGGGGTGCTGCGGCCCAGGACAGTGTTCACTGCCGTGCCCCTGTCCGGTTCAACTCAACAGCCTGGTCGCCGCGGATCAGGAGATCGTAATCCGTCCAATGCTCATCCTCGTGGGTTGCCACGATGACCAACCGGCTTTGGCCCGCTTCACGGATGATGGTGCGCGCGGTTCCGGAAGCCTCGTGGTCCAGTCCGTTTAAGGGCTCATCCAGAAGCAGCACGTCGACCTGCCGGAGAGCCAACGCCACAGTGAGGGCCAGCCGTTGCCTCTGTCCGAGGGAGAGGTCGCTGACTTTGGTGGCCAGCATCTGCTCCGTCAGGAGTTGGTGGCCGCGTTCCCCCGGCGCATCTCCCGTCAGCGGACGCACCATATCCAGGAGTTCGCCTGCCGTCAGATAGTCGAGCGTCAGGTAATCGGTGTCCAGGTAGACCGCCGTGTAGTCCTTCCTCCACCCCTGTATCTCTTGGCAGGACGTGGCAATGACGCCGCCCAGCAGCTTGAGCAGGGTTGTCTTGCCGGAGCCGTTGGGTCCCCTGAGTGCCACGACTCCATTGTCGGGGAGCTCAAGGGAAGTGCCGTTGAAGATCACGTGCTCGCCAAAAGCGTGGTCTACACGGGCCAGGGATTTCATGCTTCTTCCGTTTCTGTCGCCGATAGTTCACGCAACCACGCGGGCGCGTCGGTGAAGACGATGGCCGTCAGCAGGACGGCCACCAGCACCAAGGCGCCGGCTGCCATGCCGAGCCAGGGATTTTCCGTGGGCACGGGTGTCACGGCGCCAAGGATGCCTGAAAAGACGACTGCCACACCGGCGCAGAGCGCCGCCCCCAGGCCGACTTTGGATTTCTGTGCCAATTGCTGGATGTGGGACGCAGGCAGAACCGCTGTCCGCCGCTGGGTGATGAGGGCATCAATACTGGTCTCGAGAATGAAGAGTGAACCCAGCAAAAGTGCCGCCTGGAGGTAACCATTGATAAACAAGAAAAGCATCAATACCAGAATAAGTGGAATTACCATCGCCACTGATGTGAGCAGGCTGCGGAAAAGCAGGGGCCGAATGTGGTCCGGTGCCAAACGGACAAGAAAAAGGCCATAACCCAAGGCTTCAGGAGATGATATCCGCGAAAAAGACGAGCGGAACATCACCAGGCCAAGGAAGAATAATGCAATGGAAACAAAAGGGGCAGTCCATGGCCAAAGTGTCACTTCCATGATGGGCAAAGCGGCACCCGCCAGGAGGAATACACCACCGGATTTGGCGCTGAGGTCAATCAGTAACCCGCGGGATCGAAGGGCGTAGGTGTGCGCCGTTGATTTGTAGCACGCGGGGGTAAGGACCGCGACTGCGGCCGTACCAGCCGCCACCAGCAGTACTTGAGGCAATACACCGGCGCCGAGGCCGCCTGCTTCAGCGAGCCAAGGGGCGCGGAGGAGGCTCGTCGCCAGCGCAGCCGCCCCTGTCATCGCGGAAGCAACCCCAAGTAGAAGGGCCGGGCGGGTCCCGATCGGGGACACGGCCAGTACCAGGGAAGTCACCACGCTGCCCGCGGCAAGGACGTTGCCGGGCTCGAACCAACGGAGGTTCTGCACAACAAGCATGACGGCGAGTCCGGCGTCCAGCAGGATCAGGCCGCTCCTCATTCCGGCTTCCAACGGCGCTGAAACGGCGGCCCAGCTGCGGTGGGCGCGGGTAAAGCGTCGGCGCGACTGCAGGAGGGCCACCGCCAGGAGTACCGCCGCAAGGCTGGCAAGTTCCGGCGTCGTGAACGGGACACCCAGCGGAGTCAGTCCCTCACGCCCGGGGGTCCACAGCAGCCCTGCGAGGATAACCAGGAGTGTCAGCATGTGGCCGGCCACCACGAAACCGTTGACCGTGGCGGCACGTGCGGTGAAGCCCAGGCTCTTGAGCAGGTCCTGGAACCGGTGGGATTTCCGCCGGAATTCATTGGTGAACGTCGCTTTGCACCCGAAGAGGGCCACAGTGCCGGCACGGGCACGCCGCTGGACGGCGGCGGGTGAAGTCATTGTGGCCCTCTCTGGGTTATGTGGCGCGGATCAGCGGTTTACCAAGCGACGAACTGCTTCAGGGCCCACTTCTTGGCGAGTCCGAAGATCAGCCCTGCAAGCGCCGTTCCGATGCCGAAGGAAGCCACGATTGCAGCCGCCGCGGCAGCCCAGGAGAGGGCGTTCAAGGCAAAGTACAGGTTGGTTGCCAGGCCGGATGAAATACCCAGCGTAGCAACAGCCTGGAAAGCCACGGACAAGGTCGCAAAGAAGGCCAAGGTGACGCCTCCAATTTTCGCCACCTGGGCCGGAGTGCGACCGAAAATGCGCTTACCGCCATCAACAGTAGTTGACATGAGAATGCCCTTTCAATTTTGGTCCAACAAGGGACATGAATGTGATGAGTCGGTTATTCAAAGCCCGAAAAATATTCCGGTCATGGACAACCCTGAATGAGCGTTCCCGAAGAAAGTCGGGAAGTCAAGTCAAGGAAAGCGGGTTGCGGCGGCGGGTGTTTGCGCTACGATACTCCTGTTTCATAAAACGTCTTGATCGACTCAGGGGGAGAGTCCATGATGAATCCTGCATGCCGTCTGCGCACAGGTCACTACGCCATTCAGGCGAAATTCAAGCCACCATTCCGGATCGCCGAGTCCTGCTGTCCGTCGCATTTCCTGCAGCCCTGAGGTCCCGTTAACGACCGTAGCCACCTGCCCCAAGGAGAGCGCCGGGGGCTGGTGGCTACGGTGGGCGGCTGTTGGCCGCGAACTAACCGAAACGCTGCGCAGAAGTTGCAGGCAAGTGGTTCCTAGGCGGAAGCAAGGTCCTTGTCGCGGCCGCCGAACACTGCGTCATCAATGGGCTGGCCGTCGAACGGCATTTCATCCAGGTTGATGAGCGGGTTGGTGTCCTGTGTCGCCACGAGTTCGCGTGCCTCGGCCTGGGTGTCGACGCTTGGCATGGAGCCAGGCAGTGGACGCTTGGCCGATTCACGCAGGAAGTAGATGGCAATCGCACCAACGATGGATGTTGCCATCAGATAGTACGCCGGCATCATGTCATCGCCTGTGCCCGCAATGAGTCCCTGCACGATGAACGGAGTGGTTCCGCCGAAGATCGCAACAGAGAAGTTGTAGGCAATCCCCATTCCGCCGTAACGGCTGGAGGTCGGGAACAGAGCCGGCAACGCGGAAGCGAGGTTGGCGACGTAGAACGTCACGGGGAACGCGACCAAGGCAAGGCCGGCCAGCGTGGACCAGACGTCGCCGATACCGATGAGCATGAACGCCGGAACAGCGAACAGGATGGTGCTGCCTGCGCCGATCCACAGCACCGGACGGCGGCCGGTCCGGTCGGACAACTTACCGGTCAGCGGGATACAGAGCGCCATGATCACCAAAACGGGAATGGTCAGCAGGGTGCCGTGGACGGGGTCGTAGCCCTTGGAATCCGTGAGGTACGTGGGCATGTAGGAGGTCAATGCATAGCCCACGGTGTTGGCTGCCGCTGCGAGAATCATGGCGAGCACAATCTGGCGCCAGTAGGCCTTGATGATGCCAACGGGGCCCTTGGCGACGGCACTGTCCTGTGCAGCGGCGTCCTTCGCAAGGGCTTCCTGCGCGTCCAGGGTTGCCTGGAACTGCGGGGATTCCTCGATCTTGCTACGGAAGTACACGGCGACCAGGCCAAGCGGTCCTGCGATGAGGAACGGAATCCTCCAGCCCCATTCCTCCATGGCGCCCTGTCCGAGGGTGAGCTGCAGGACGGACACAAGGGCGGCGCCGAGCGCAAAGCCGATGTAGCTGCCCATGTCCAGGAAACTGGCAAAGTAGCCGCGGCGCTTGTCCGGGGCGTACTCGCTTACGAAGGTTGTGGCACCGGCATACTCGCCGCCCGTGGAGAAGCCCTGGATGAGCTTCAGGAGCACCAGCAGCGCGGCGGCCCAGATGCCGATCTGCGCGTAGCCGGGCAAAAGTCCGACGGCGAACGTACTTGCCGCCATCAGCATCAGTGTCGCTGCGAGCACCTTCTGGCGGCCCACTTTGTCACCGAGCCAGCCGAAGACGACGCCGCCCAAGGGGCGGGCGATGAAGGTGGCAGCGAAGGTGCCGAGAAGGAACAGTGTCTGAACGGACTTGTCTGCTTCGGGGAGGAAGACAGGGCCCATGGTGGTAATGAGGTAGCCGAACACGCCGACGTCGTACCATTCCATGGTGTTGCCGACGATCGTGCCGCCAAGTGCTTTCTTCAGCATCGGCTGGTCCACCACGTTCACGTCGGATTCCTTCAACCGGCGCTTGGTGCGGAGCTTCGTTTTCTTGGTCTTTAGTGCGTTCGCAGCGGCCTCGGTGTGGGCTGCTGCTACCTGTATTCCGGCGGCGTTCCTTGCGCCATCCGGAGAGACGGTGTTGCTTGGGTCTATGGGCATTTGGGCTTCTCCTAGGGAGGTCATTTGCTTGCGACTTCTGCTGCCCCGCTCCGGGCAGGGTTTCAATTTTACGGGGTTTGGGCCGAAAACCCGAGTTGAGATCCGATTTTTGGGCAGTTTAAGGGTGCAAATTGCCTAGTTGTGGGGGATCTCATTGCTTGGTTTTGCCCTGTCATCACGCGGAAGTTGCCCTCGGGTGCGCCTTGTTACCAAATTGTTTGGTTATGCCCACGAAACATGAGCGTTTCGGGGCGAACGCCTTACGAATCGAGGTTCATCGACGTAGCTGGCCAAGTACCACCGTGGCGTCCAGGTCCTCGTCCCTCACGATCCGTGTCGCCAGGCCAAAATGCTGCAGTAGGAGCGACGTCTCCGACGCCTGCGCCGCGGAGGTTTCGACCACCAGTGATCCACCCGGCGCCAGCCAATCAGCCGCGTGCTCCGCAACCCGGCGTTGGACATCCAAACCGTCAGTACCGCCGTCGAGCGCCACCAACGGTTCGTGCAGCCGCGCCTCCGGCGGCATCATCCCGATCGCCCGCGTCGGCACATACGGTGCGTTGGCCAGCACAATGTCCACCCGACCCTGGAGTTGGCGGGGGAGGGCGTGGTAAAGGTCGCCGGCAAAAACCCGGCCCCCTCGGGGCTCCACGTTGCGGCGCGCGCAATCGACCGCCGCGGGATCGATATCCGTCGCGTAGAGTTCGCAACTCGCCAGGAAGTCGCTGAGCGCAGCCCCGATAACGCCCGAGCCACAGCAAAGATCGACGACGACGGCACCCGGTTTAGCGATCATCGCCGCCTGGCGCACAAGGAACTCCGTGCGACGTCGTGGAACGAAAACCCCGCGCCGGATGACCATACGGCTCCCGCAGAAGTCCACCCAACCGAGGATGTGTTCGAGGGGCAGCCCATTGACCCGCTGTTCCACCATGCGGTCAAGCTCGTCCGGTGTGTGGGCGGCGTCGAGAAGGAGCCGGGCTTCGTCTTCGGCGAAAACGCAGCCAGCGGAACGGAGGGTACTGACAATCGAGGATCCCTCGGGCATCCTCGCATGCTAGCAAAGCCGTCCCGCCGAGGGGTTCACAAATGCGCCGGGTCTTGGCTAGGGTATGACGCATGGGAACACTGATTTTTGAGTAGACCGGCCTTCGCCGCGTCTCCACATCACAAAAATCCACGCCTGTAGAGGCCTTGCCTCCATGCCGTTCCCGTTGTCGACCCTTTTTTCGAAGCCAGTACCTTCGGACCAGCGCCATGGGATCAGTGTCTCTTCAGGACTCACATTTCTTAGGAGTCCATATGACTGCCAATCCTTCAGACCACAACACCCGGGAGAACGGGAGCCAAGAGAACGGGACCGTCGCTTCGGGCGGCATCAAGTCCAAGCTCACCGATGCCCAGCGTGCCATGCTCGCGAGCAAGTCAGGCGGCGGTGCCCCCGCCGGCTGGCAGAGCACCGGCAAAGGACACAAGCCGACTGCCGCCAGCGGGAAGCAAGCGAAAACGATGAAAAAGGTCCGGTGGTAGCCCTGCAGACATCAGCCTTCTCCGGACCTAAAATTGAAGATCCCTTCGTTTCAGTGCAGAAAGGAAGAACCATGACCGCGAATCATGACGCCCAAAGCATCAATCCCGAGGTCGCAAGCCACTTGGTGGAGTCCATGGACATGGCCCCCATGCCGGAGCCGGCCACCATTGCAGTTGCCCTGGGCATGGACCAAGGCAAGCAATGGCCTGACGGAAACGGCAAGCGCCGGCACCCGAAGGAGCGCGACCACGCCCACGGACGCATGGGCCAAGGCGCTGCAGTAACGGCGATTCACCGGACCAGCCGTCCGCAGATGCCGCACTCCTCCTAACCCGCACCGTCCCGGCCCAACTGGGTCGCAGCAGCGCGCGTTTTGGACGTCCAGAACGCGCACAACTGCGACCTAGTTGGGCTGGGTCACGTCTGAAGGGGACTTGTCCGGACGCCAACCCCGCCACACGGGATGACGCAGCCTGCCCGTGCCGGTCCAATTGCCGAACGTCACCTCGGCGACCAAGTCCGGCGCCACCCAGCGGGCCGTGGCTGCGTCCTCGCGGGGTATGTCCAGGAACGGGGAGTCGGGTGTCGCCAAGGGCTCAAGCTTCTCCACGACATCCCGCAACTGCCAGTCGTTGAAGCCTGTCCCCACCCTGCCTACGTAGCGCAGCCTGCCCCCTTCCGGGATCCCCAGCAGCAGCGAACCCACCGTCTTGCTCCGTGCGCCGGAACCCGGCCTCCATCCGCCGACCACCACTTCCTGGCTCTGCTCCAACTTGAGCTTGAGCCAGGCCCTGCTGCGGCGCCCGATGACGTACCGGCTGTCGGCCTTCTTTGCCATGACCCCTTCGAGGCCAAGTTCCCCGGCGCTCGTCATCAGGTCCTCGACGTCGTGGTCCAACACCTCGGAGACATGAAGGGGGCAGCCTCCCGGAAGTCGTCCCGCGAAAGCGGCCAACCGTTCCCGACGCTCGCGGAAGGGCAAGCTGCTGAGGTCCGTGCCGCCGTCGTACAAGAGATCAAACAGCATGAGGCGGACCGGAACAGACGCGCGTGCCCGTTCGATGTCCGCCGCCTTGACCAGGTTCATGCGGAGTTGGAGCCGTCCAAAATCCGGGCGGGACCCTTTCCCCAAAGCCACGATTTCTCCATCAGCCACGAAATCACCGGGAGGCCAACATGACCGGTTGGTGAGTTCCGGGTAAGTGGCTGTGAGATCGTTTCCGTTCCGGCTCATCAAGCGGATCTTGCCTTCCGTGCCCGTGATGAGGGCCCGGATTCCGTCCCACTTCAGCTCATACAGCCAGTCACCGCCGCGCAGTTCGCCCACGGAACCCGAACTGGCGAGCATCGGCGTGTAATTGGGTATGGCCTGGGGCGCGGGCGCAGCCGGTACGGACGGACGCGTGGGCGCCTTGGCCGGTCGGCGGCCTCCGGGCTGTTCCTTCATGAGGTGAATGAGCCAGCGGTCGCCCGTGTTGATGAGGGCCAGGCGTTTGGTGCCATGAAGCCCGCCCCCGGGCTGGCCGGTGAGTGTTGCGATCACTTCCTTGCCCTCGCGCCATTTCTCGCAGGTGTACTCGCCACGGTCCCAGATGGTCATGGTCCCGGCTCCGTATTCACCTTTGGGAATCACGCCGGCGAAGTCCGCGTATTCCATGGGGTGGTCTTCGGTGTGCACTGCCAGGTTGTTCCGGTCCGGCGTCTCCGGCACGCCCCGCGGCAAAGCCCATGAGGCCAGTACGCCGTTGCGTTCCAGGCGCAGGTCAAGGTGGTAGCGCCGGGCATGATGTTCCTGGATCACAAAGATTCCGCCCGGCGGGGGAGGGTCGCCTGGCTTCGGCTGCCCGGAGGAGGACTGCAGTGCGTGGTCGCCTGGTGCAGAGTTCGACGACGACGGGAACGGTTCCGGGGTCTTGCCCGGATCGCGCATCCCGACGTATTTGGCGAGGCGGTCCTCGACGGTCACCACCCGCTCCCGAATTCCCGTAGTACCCCCGCGTGAGGCGGCGGAACCGCCGGACCGGATGCCGCCGTCGTCGTCCTCATCTTCACCGTGTGGGGGCAAATGGCGGGAGGAGATCGCCGCGAAGTGGTCCTTGCCTGTCTTGACCCGCTTCATCACGGCCGTGAAATCGAGGTGGTCCAGGGAAGCCGAGGACAATTCCCGCCACGTTCGCGGCGCTGCAACGGTGGGATGTGCCTTGCCGCGCAGGGAGTAAGGCACGATGGTGGTTTTGTTGCCGCTGTTCTGGCTCCAGTCCACCAGCACCTTGCCGTGCCGGAGGGACTTCTTCATGTCGCTGACCACGAGCTCCGGGTGGTCCGATTCCAACGCGCGTGCCAGTTCATGGGCGAACGCCGAAACCTGCTCCGACTTCAGCGTCCCCTCGAGGCCTGTGTAAAGGTGGATGCCCTTGCTCCCGCTGGTGACGGGCACGGGCTCCATCCCCATGTCCTGCAGTATGGAGCGGGCAAGCTTGGCCACTTCCACGCACTCGGGAAGGCCGGCGCCAGGGCCGGGGTCGAGGTCCAGGACAAAACGGTCCGGACGCAGCGGATTGCCGGCCGGATCCACTTGCCACTGCGGGACGTGGATCTCCAACGACGCGATCTGCGCCATCCACGTAAGCGTCGCGAGGTTGTTGACCATGGGGTAGTCGTTGGTGTGGTCCGAATGGTGGATCGTGGCACGCGGAATCCACTTAGGCGCCGAGTCCTCAAGGTTTTTTTGGAAGAACACCTCCCCGGGGTCCCCCGCCGTGCCCACGCCGTTGACCCAGCGCTTGCGCGTCACCGGCCGGTTGGCTGCCGCGGGGATGAGGAACGGGGCTACCGCGGCGTAGTACTCAAGGACCTCGGCCTTGGTGGTGCCGGTTTCCGGGTAAATGATTTTGCCCAGGTTCGTGAGGGTCAGCTCATGGCCCTCGACGACGACACGTTCCTTCTGCTTGCCTGCCACCTCTTCTCCTCTGCTGGCTTGTGCTGTTGACTGGGTGCATGAGGGCCATATGGAAGGGATCTATCGCGTTCGGTCTGGTCAACGTACCAGTTAAGCTCTACAGCGCCACGGAGGACCACGATATTGGCCTTCATCAAGTCCACAATAAGGACGGTGGACGCATCCGTTACCAGCGCAAATGCGAAATTTGTGGCGAAGTGGTGGCGTACGAGGACATTGACAAGGCCTACGAAGAGGAAGGCCGCACCGTAGTCCTCACAGCGGCGGAGCTCAAGTCGTTGCCGGAGGAGAACAGCCGCGAAATCGAGGTGGTGGAGTTCATTCCCGCCGAGCAGCTGGACCCCATCATGTATGAGCGCAGTTATTTCCTGGAGCCGGACTCCAAGTCGCCCAAGGCTTACATGCTGTTGCGGCAAACGCTGGAGGACACGGACAGAATCGCGATCGTCCAGTACGCCCTGCGTCAGAAAACCCGGCTGGGTGCCTTGCGGGTTCGCGGCGATGTGCTGCTGCTCCAGGCGCTGCTCTGGGGCGACGAGGTCCGTGAAGCCAAATTCCCTTCCCTGGAAACGGACATCAAGATCTCGGACAAAGAGCTTGAGATGTCCTCCGCCTTGGTGGACTCCATGGCTCACGACTTCGACCCCGATGAGTACACGGACGATTACCAGGTCCAGTTGCGGACCCTGATTGAGGCCAAGCTGGAGAAGGGCGAAGCCCTGGACACGGAAGCCACGTTTGGCGCCGTGGAAGGCGAAGGCGAGGGCGGCGACGTCATCGACCTCATGGAAGCGCTGAAGCGCAGCCTGGACAAGAAACGCGGGAAGGAAAAAGCCGCCGACGACGACGCTGCCGCCACCAAAACTGCCAGCAAGCCAAAGACGCGGGCCAAGAAAAAGGCTTGACCCGGCGTCGTACTCCCAACTGGGTCGCATTTAAGCGCTTTTAGGGCGTTGTAAACGCGCACAATTGCTACCCAGTTGGGGAAGTTCGCCTCAGCCTTTGACTGAACCCGCAGTGAGTCCCTGAACGATGAACTTGCTGGCGAAGGCGAAAATTACCAGCGTTGGAACCACCGTCAGAACCGCGGCAGCGGACATGGAACCCCAATCGATGTTGAAGCTGGAAATAAAGCCGGCCAGCGCCGTCGGGATCGTCTTGTTGCTGTCGCTGTTCATCAACGTGACGGACAAGAACAACTCGTTCCAGCAGTTGACGAAGTTGAAGACGAAACTCGCAGCAATTCCGGGCAGCATCACAGGAACAATCACTTTGAAGAGTGCACCCATCCTGGAACAGCCATCAATCATGGCGGCTTCCTCCAAAGCGTCAGGAACATTCTCGAAGAATCCCCGAAGCATAATGGTGCAGAACGGAATGCAGATCGCAATATAGATCAAGATGAGCCCGGTCTTGGAATCCACCAGCCCGAAGTCGGTCATCATGAGGTAGAGCGGGCCCAAGGCAATGAATCCAGGGATCATTTGCGTCACCAGGAACGCCCCCAGCACCGCGCCCCGTCCGGAGAAATGGAAGCGGGCCAGGACGTAAGCGGAGAGCAGCGAGATCAGCGTTGCCACCGACGCGGCCACCAACGCCACCACCAGGCTGTTGAGCATGTACTGGCCGAAGTCCGACTTCGTGAAAAGCCCGATGTAGTTGTCAAAGGACAGTTGCCGCGGCCAGTAATCCAGTGGCAGCGAATAGATGGCCCCCGGTTCCTTCAAGGACGTCACCACGATCCAGTACAGCGGGAAAACGGTGACGATCAGGCACAACCCAAGAAAAACAACCTTGGAAACCCTGCCTGCGAGCGTCGGACTGTTGATCATCGGGCTCCCTTTCGAAAGCGGACAGCCATGAGGTAGAAGACTGCGAACAGCATGAGGGTGACCACCACGATCAAGCCGAGGGCGGATGCCCTGCCGTAGTCGCCCTCTTGGGTAATTTTGATCATGTACGTGGTGATGATGTGGGTTTGATCGGCCGGCCCGCCGCCCGTCATGGCGAAAATGATGTCCGGGAAGTTGAAGATCCAGATCACCCGCAAAAGGATGGTGAGCGCCAGGGTGGTGGCGATGCTCGGCAGCGTGATGCTGAAGAACGTCCGCACTTTCCCGGCACCGTCCAGGGCGGCTGCCTCGTACATTTCGTCGGAGACCGACTGCAACGCGGCGAGGATCATGATGGCGAAGAACGTCACGCCGTACCAAATGTTGGCAATGATGATGGCCGTCATGGCGAAGCCCGGGTCTGACAACCACGGGATGGGCGAGCTGATCAGCCCCGCTTTCATCAGCAGGTCATTGACCACACCAAATTCGGCGTTGAACATCCACCGGAAAAGCATGCCGATGAGGAATCCGGATACGGCCCATGGAAAGAAGATCATGGCCTGGTATGCACCGCGCATCTTGAATCGCCGCTTCAGGAACAGCGCCACTGCGAAGCCGATGACCACCTGCGGTACCAGGGAGCCCACAACCCACACCACGGTGTTGCGGATGATCGTTCCGAATTCGGGAGCATCGAACAGGCTCTGGAAGTTGGCAAAACCAACCCACGACGTGTCCGAGAGATCATTCAGGTTCCAGTTACGGAACGCCATTTGGCTGCCTGCGATCATGGGGTAGTACGTGAAGACCCCCACGAACACAGCTGCCGGCGCCAGGAAAGCCAGCAAGGTAAAGGCTGTCCGGGCGCTGAACCGTCGCTTGGCCGGGTTGCCGCTGCCCGGGCCAGGTGGTCCGGTCTTTCGGCCCGGTGGAGTGGGCGCGGCCCGCTTGAGGTCGAGACTCACGGGAAGCTATCCCTTCATCTTTTCGGTCCAATACGTGTCCCAGCTGGACAGCAACTCGGCCGTGGTCATCTGCCCCGTGAGCACCCGCTGCAATTCGCCGTCAGACTTCTTGATCCACTCCGTCCACCAGGACACGCTGCGTGGCTGGATGGCGGAAACATAGGTGTCAGGGTTCTCCGTCATCTTGACGTAGGCAGCCCATGGGCCAGTGCTGTAGAAGGTGTCCTGTGCAGCGGATTTCAGGATGGGGACAAGGCTGTTGTCCTTGCTGAAGGTAGTGGCGGCGTCCCCCTGAGCCAAGTACTTTATGAGCTTGACTGCCTCGGGCTTTGCCTTTGAAGACTCGGCGATACCCCACCCAGCGGAGGCTACCGGCTGGACGGCTTTACCACCGGGGCCCACCAGCAGCGGCGCGACGTTCCATTGGTCTTCTTTAATGGCCTGTGATTCCTTCACTGTGGCAATGACCTCAGGGTCTTGCAGCAGGAAGGCCGTGGAGCCGTTGCTGAAGCCCTGGACCATCTCCGGGTAGCCCCAGGCCACGGAGGACGGCGGGGATCCCTTTTTGAAGAGGTCGATGTAGAGGTCCATGGCTTCCTGGGCTTTGGGGGAGGAAAAGATCGTCTTGCCGCTGGTGAGCTTGAAGGCGTTTTCGCGGTCGATCTCGTCGGCTACGTAGGCCTCGATGATGGCCACGGCGTTGGAGTTGGCGTTGGTGCCCCCGCGGAAGGCGTAGCCGAACTTGTTCTCCGCAGGCTTGTTCAGCGCTGCAGCCTGCTCGGCCATCTCTGACCAACTGCTGGGGGGACCGTCGAATCCGGCGTCCTTGACGAGGTCGGAGCGATAGAAGAGGGAAAGGCCGTAGAAGCCGTAAGGGATGTAGTAGGTCTTGCCGTTCTGCTTGGAGTACGTGACCGCGTTTTCCGTGAGGTTGTTCCAGCCATCCCAGCCGTCCAGGTCTTTGGTCATGTCGTAGAGCCAATTGTTGGCACCGAAGGATCCCACCGTGATGTCACGTGCTTCCACGACGTCGATGCCCTTGCCGGACTGGAGCATCTGCTGGATCTTCTGGTCGGCTTGATCGGTCGGAGGCGAAATAAGGTCGACTTTGATGTCCGGATTTTCCTTCTCAAAGCCCGAAATGAGCTTCTTCAGGGTTTCCGTCCTGGTCGGATTGGTGAGGCTTTCCACCATCTTCAAAGTGACCTTGCCTTCGGCAGCAGTCTGGCCGCCGCCGCATCCGGCAAGGGTTAGAACAGCGGCCAGGCCTGCTGCCGCAGACGCCATAATTCTGGATTTCACGTGGGTCCTCCGTTAATTGGTTGAGACGGACAAACGGGTGCGTCGACCAAGCGGCGACGGCAGGTGGTGTCTAGAGGGATCGTGCGAGCCGCACGAGTTCGGGAACGGCTATACCGGCGAAGATTTCAAAGTCCTTCGGCGAGTTGTACAGGTGCGCGGAAAGTCGCAGGAAGCCTTCTCCGTTAAAAGTGGTCACGGCGGATTCGATGTCCAGTTCTTCCGAAATGAAGGCCCGCACGTTATGCGAATCTTCATGCGTTGTGGCAAGGCCCTCCGGCAAGCGGAGCAAGCGCATCGGTCCCACGGGCATGCCGACCTCCACCGTGTGGTCCTGCCCTGTGAGGTCCGCGAAGGCAGTGCTGATGAGGGATTCGCCGTAGTCGCAGAGCGCAGTGGCATAGGTGCGGAACGTTTCCCATCCGTACCGTTCACTGATGGTGTCGAATGATTTGCGGGCCGCCATCCAAGACGTCACGTCCTGGGTTCCGACGTGATCGAAGTTCTCCGGAAAGCTGTGCGGAAAACCCCACGAATCGATGAGCGGGGTCAGTGTGCCGGCGCGCTCGCCGCGGGCGACGAGGGCGGCCGTGCCCCTGGGTGCGCAAGCGAACTTGTGGAGGTTGCCAACCCAGAAGCCATCAAAGGAGGGAACGGGCAATTCCACGATGCCCGGCGCGTGGGCCCCGTCTACGAGCACTGGAACGTCCATTGCAGAGGCTGCCTCGGCAATGGCCTCCACTGGGAATGCCCGTGCTGTCGCCGAGGTGATCTGGTCCACCACTATGAGTGCCGTCCGGTCGCTGACTTCTGCCATGACAAGGGACGTTGCGGTCACTGCGTCCGCATCCAGCGGGACTTCCGCGACCCGGACCCTGCCGCCGTGCTTGCGGGCCACGCGGTAGGCGCCATGCAACACGGCTCCGTAGGCGTGGTTCGTCATCACTATCTCCGAACCCGGGGCTAATGCCAGCGAGTTGTATACGGCGCTGATTCCGGCGCTGGCGTTTTGGACCAAGGCGACATCCTGGGCTTCGACTCCGAGGAACGCGGCAACATCCGTGCGCGCTGCCGCCACTGCGTTGTATTGCCCCATGAACCACGTGCAGGGGTTCGCTTCCATACGGGCCTTGAGTTCCAGTTGGTATTCCTGCGCAGCGCGGGGAACGGAACCGTAGGAGCCGTGATTCAGGTGGACCTTGGAGGGAGCGAGGCTCCAATCAGAAGAGGAGGGGGCGCCGTCGGGATTCATCATGGGACGGGGAGCCGTGAGGTTGCTGGCTGGGTACACAGGGGCCTTCTTGCTCGGAGAGGCGGGACTGTCTGTAAGTTACCTCACACCCCGGGTCAAGACAACAGACAACTTCCCAAAGACATAAGATGACTTTTCCAAAACAGCTGTATTTCGGCGAGATATAGCCCGCAAATTGCATAAGAGATACGATGTATCTCTCTTGGAAGTCTGACAACCACGTCATACCGCTACGGAGTGGCCCCGGTGCTGTAGCGTGTACCGAGTCTGGAGGAGGCGGTTAATTGGGTGCTGTTGAAACGGCGATGCAGGGACTGCGGAACAAGATCGCTTCCGGTGAACTGGTGCCCGGTCAGAAATGCCCTCCGGAAGCTGAGCTGTGTGCCCAACTTGGAGTTTCCAGGAGTTCCCTGAGGGAAGCTGTCCGCGCCATGTCAGCGCTTGGGATCATGGAGTCACGACACGGTTCAGGGACCTACATTTCGTCTTTGGAGCCGACGGTCATCCTCCAGAACTTCGCGCTGCTGGTCGATCTGCTTCCATTGGACGGCCTTTTGGAGCTGTTCGAAATCCGCCGCTTGATGGAATCGCACGCGGCGTCGGCAGCCGCCGCCAACGCAACACCGGCTGCCTTGGCTTCCCTGACGGCTCTGGTGGCCAGAATGGATGGCACGGACAACCCGTCCGAATACTCCGAACTTGATTCCCAATTCCATGAGGAAATTTGCCGTGCAAGCGGTAACTCCACCCTGGCCGGCTTGGTGCGCCTCTTCCGTTCCCGAGGTGGCCACTTCCATATTTTCGACGGCGATGAGGGCACCACTGTGCGGGAGGGCAGCACCGCAGGCCATGCTGCGATCGTGGACGCCATCGTGCAGCGGAACCCGACGCTTGCCGCGACTGCGATGGCAGCACACATTGCCC
Organism: Paenarthrobacter sp. NPDC089322; assembly: GCF_040684895.1. NCBI lineage: Bacteria > Bacillati > Actinomycetota > Actinomycetes > Micrococcales > Micrococcaceae > Paenarthrobacter > Paenarthrobacter sp. NPDC089322. The sequence goes on along the minus strand of NZ_JBFBGW010000008.1, from coordinate 70,586 downwards.
AGACCGAAGCCTGGCTCAAAAGATTGAGGCCTGCCCCGAGGCTCAGCGACTGAGCCGGCGTCGTCCTCCCAACTAGGTCGCATTTAAGCGCGTTTAGAGAGGTCTAAACGCGCTTAAATGCGACCTAGTTGGGTGGGATCAGTGGTTCCGCAGCATCGAGATGATTTCGGATTTCTTCTTCCCCGAGTACCCTTTGATGCCCAGTTCCTTGGCGCGGGACTTGAGCTTGTCTACGGTCCAGTCGTCATAATCGCCGGACTTGCCGCCCTTCCGGCCCACTTCCTTGCGGCCGCGGTTTGCGGCGGCGTTGGAGATGCGGGCTGCTTTCTCCTTGGACGCTCCGTCATCGCGGAGTTCCTCGTAAAGCTTTGGGTCTTTCAGGCTGGAATTCTTCTTACCAGGCATGGCGTTCGTCTTTTCTCTTATCGATCAGGCGCCGGTTTCGTAATGTGGCTCAGCTACTGGCTTGGATTCAGGCGAGCCCCTTTGACGGAGGTAGACGGATGCCCACACGAGGACTGCAACAGCAAGGAACTCGCTCTGCCAGTTCTGGAAGGACTCAAACCAGAATTGGCTGGACCCGATGTACTCCAACAAGGACACCTCCGGAAGGCCGTGGCTGACTTGCTCCTCGTTGTAGGCCGCCGTGCCGCCGATGGCGTGCACCGTGATCGAGGCCAGGAAGAGCAGGGCAAACAGCAAGGAAAGGGAATGCTCGTACACTTTCAGCGCCCAACCACCGCGGCGCACGGGCCAAGGGGTTTTTGCGGACTTCGTGGCTTCACGCGGGTCTTCGTCCTGGGGAGCGGGCTTGCCCATGGGCTTGGACTCGGAGGAACCTTTTTGGAACAGGAACACAGTCAGCACCACGTACATGGCCATCTGAAGGAACTCCGACTCCCAGTTCTCGAAGACGGCTTCAACGAAGTGGCCGGTGCCCACATACTCCAGAATGCCCATGGGCGGCTGTCCATGGGATTGTTGCTCTTCGCTGTAGCTCGCAGCACCGGAGACCACCATGCCACCAAGGAACGCGACGAACAGCCCCGCGTTCACGAGCAGTAATCCGTGCTCTTTGATCCATTGACGCACAGGTCCTCCCTTCGTTGAGGCTTCCTGGTGCTTGATTGGTCGCAGCATGGCCTATACCTCCTTGCCCGGACCACTCCCATTACCGTTGCCGTTACCGTTGCGGACGGCGCGTCGATGCAGCCAAATAGGCGTTCCCAGCACCAGCACCAACAGGACCAGGATGATGGCACCTCCTGATACAAGGCCCGCCGTCCTGCCCGCCACCACATCGAACACCAAGGACGCTGAGCCGACGATAAGGATGGCAACACCGAACAGCGCGAACTTGGTGACGATGTTTGCGCTGGAAACCAGCGTCGACTTGAGCCCTTGGCGGAACAGCCTGCGGTGGACACTGACCGGCAACACAATCAGGGACGTGGTGAGTGCTGCCGCCATGACATTGAAGAGGTAGAGCCCCCGCTGCCAGTCGTCCAGATCCTCGAACCGCTCTTGGAACGGCAGTGTGAGCAGGAAACCACCCAGAATCTGGACACCGGTCTGGAGTACGCGCAGTTCCTGGATCAATTCCATCCAATTGCGGTCCATCCGCTCTTCGGTGGATTCGTTCCTGCCCGTTCTGGGAGCCTGCTCTGGCTCTACCATTCGTGCACCTCCGGATAGGTATTGGTGGACGCTGACGATACACCGGACTACGGTCGAACTGTCAGCATTCCTCGAACAATTTGTGGGGCCTCAAAGGATTTCCAAGGAGGAAGAAATGAATCAGGACGAGCACCGCGTAGACCCGGACGAAGCCGCCGGCGGATACGGTACACCCACTCCGGAGCAGGAATTGCCCGGGCAGGGTTCGGAACGTGAAACGCCGGAAAGACCGGCACCCGGAACGTCTCCCGGCCCGGGGGAGCCACCTGAAGGCAGTCCCACTCCGGAGGATCCGGATACGTCTCCGGTTCCCCCGGCACCGCATGAGTTCCCCACCCCGCAGGATCCTGATGCTGCTCCGCCGCCAAGTACTGGCGGTCAGCCCCAACAATAATTTGTGGGTATCCAGTTTCACATCCCAAGAGCGGTGGAGGACTGCCCCCTTGCTGCAGCCTTTGCTGCAGCGGGGACAGCCCTCGCGTTCCGCGGATATTCAGGGCGTGCCGGCCGTTATGGACGGCCGGTTCGGGTCAATGTTCGCGGCGCGCTCTCTATACCGTGTGACCCCTGCGGCCCGACATGAAGCTGAGCAGCCAGCCGATTGCTGCGATGACGAGGAGCACGACGCCTACCCACAGCAGCCAGTTCAGGGCTTGCGAGAAGCCGCCCACAAGAAGAAGGACAATTGCCACTACACCAGCAATAATCAGAAGCGTGTTCATGGTCAGCACATTCCTTTCTGGGGGAATCCGCAAAGAATCTTTTGGATTCCTGACTATGCATTCCTACTTACTTCAATTGAGTTGTTCCAGCATCAGGAGGCGCCCCATCGTCTCCAAGTGCCTTTAATCGCTATCACTTCCGGTCTTCGCCAAGGGGCGAGTTCGCCAGTTGTGAACAGCGACACTCTTCATTGTACTACTAAGCAACCTTATGAAAGAGTTATTCACGTCGTCACTCGATGATTGACCTACCGCCCAGAAATTTTGGCGTCAAGGTTTTTCGCCCACGCGACCGTCCAAGAGAGGAACAAATGAAAGCGTCACAGCAGCTTGCTGACAACCTTCAAATCGTCCTGACCGACCTCATCGAGCTACAGCTCCAAGGCAAGCAGGCACACTGGAACATCGTGGGCCCGAACTTCCGGGACCTCCACCTCCAACTGGACGAACTCGTCGTCGCTACCCGCCAGTTTGCCGACGATACAGCTGAGCGCATGCGGGCCCTCCACGCCCTGCCGGACGGCCGAAGCGCAACCATTGCCAAGGGAACCAGGCTCGAGGAATTCCCCGGCGGCCTGGTTACCACAAAGAACGCCGTCAAGCTGATCACCGACCGCGTGGAACGCGCGGTGCAGACCATGCGCGACGTCCACGACGAAGTCGACGAGGAAGACCCCACCACGGCGGACCTGCTGCACGAGTTCATAGCACGCCTAGAGCAGTTCGTCTGGATGATTAACGCGGAAATCATGAACGCAGGGGCTGCGGTCACGGATCCGGACGAAGCGTAAGCGGCCGAAGCACGACTGCAGCCAGGCGCATCCAACATGCCACGGCTAAGGCGAAGCGACCTGTCCAAGCCCGGCATCGTACGGCGCCGGTCCGGAAAGGGATTCAGTTACCGTCACCCTGACGGAACGCTGGTTGCACCGGAGGATCGCCAGCGCATCAACGCGCTGGCGATCCCTCCTGCGTGGACCGAGGTGTGGATCAGCCCCTACGAGAATGCCCACATTCAAGCCACGGGCGTAGATGCAGCGGGCCGAAGCCAGTACATCTACCACCCGCGTTGGCGCGAACGCAAAGACAGCGAGAAGTTCCAGCGCGCAGCCGAACTCGGCTCAGTCTTCCCTTCCGTGCGCCGAACGGTCACGTTGCACTTGAAGGACGCTACCTCGCCCAAGCAACAAACGTTGGCGGCCGCCGTGCGGCTCATGGACCTGGGCGCCCTGCGTGTCGGTTCGGAGGCGTACATGCGCCAGAACGGCTCCTACGGACTCACAACCCTGCGCTGCCGGCACGCCCGGGTCAAAGACAACGCGGTATCCCTGAAGTTCCCCGGCAAGAGCGGCCAATGGTGGGACACGTCAATTAACGACCCCGCGCTAGCGACCTTCCTTGAACCCCTGGCGCGGAGACCCGGCAAGGAGCGCCTCCTGGCCTACAAGGACAATGGGTCCTGGGTTCCCTTGGACGCGTCGATGATCAACGAGTACCTGCGCGGGATCGCCGGAGCTGCCTATACGTCCAAGGATTTCCGGACGTGGAAGGGGACAGCGGCTGCGGCCCTGAGCCTGCTGAAGTCGGAGGGGACCATGACGCGGCCCCAGGCCTTGGTGAAGGCAATGAAAGAGGCCGCGGCACTGCTTGGCAACACGCCCACCGTAGCGCGCACCTCCTATGTGGATCCGAGGATCGTGGAGGCCTACCTCGGTGGTGAGCTCCAAACAGTGAAGCCCACGGAACCCTCCATTGCTGCCTTCTTGATCGAAAAGCAGAGCTAGGGAGGGGTCCGCGGGCCGCCTGATTTGTTCCGACTAAGCGTCGTGGTCCGTTTCCAGGATCTTCACGAGGCTGTCCAGTGCTGCGTCTGCGCCTTCTCCTTCGGCCCGCAGCACCACTACGTCGCCGTGCTCGGCGCCGAGGCTCATGAGGGACAGGATGCTGGCAGCGTCCATGGCGTCGTCCGCGGGCTCGCCCTGGCGTGCGATGGTGACCTCGAGGTCCAGTTCGCCTGCGGCTTCGGCGAAAATGGCTGCCGGGCGGGCGTGGAGTCCGACGCGGCTTGCGATGGTAGCTGTACGTTCGGGCATTGGTGCTCCTTAGGTGGTGTGGTTGAGTCCGGCTTTGTGGGAAGTCTAGAGCCCGAGCTCGTCCAGGATGGGGAGCTGGGCCCGGACTGCGGCGCGTGCCGCAGAGGCACTCGGGGCGGCAAGGGCGGTAGTCGCGAGCTGTTGCGCCTGGGCAACAGTGACAGTGGCAAGGACGGCTGCGACGGCGGCAAGCGCCCGGGCGCTCATGGACAGTGTCGCTACGCCCAGGCCAACAAGTACGACGGCGAGGGCCGGGTCCGCGGCTGCCTCACCGCAGACGCCAACCGGCTTGGGCGCGCCGCTAGCACCGCTGGCGAGCGTGGCGCCGTCGGCCGTTAGCTTGACCAGTTGCAGGACGGCTGGCTGCCACGGATCGTTCAGGGTGGCGAGCGGCCCCAACTGCCGGTCCGCGGCCATGGCGTACTGGGTGAGGTCGTTGGTGCCCAGCGACGCGAAGCTGACTTCGCGAAGAACGGTCGCGGCGGTCAGTGCGGCGGATGGCACTTCGACCATCACGCCCGGGGTCTTCAAGCCGGCCGCGGCGCACAGCGAGGCGAACCGCGCAGCCTCCTCCGCCGTCGAAATCATGGGTGCCATGACCCAAACGTCGGCGCTGTTGGCTGCCTCAGCCGCGGCGATGGCTTCCAGTTGCCGCTCGAGCACCCCCGGGGAGGTGAGGTCGGTGCGGTAGCCGCGGACCCCGAGTGCCGGGTTGGGTTCGTCGGCGTTGGTGAGGAAGGGCAGGGGTTTGTCGGCACCGGCATCCAACGTGCGGACCACGACCTTCTTGCCCGGGAAAGCAGCGAATACCGCACCGTAGGCGGAGATCTGCTCTTCCACTGTGGGCTCGTCATCGCGGTCCAGGAAGCAGAATTCCGTACGCAGGAGCCCGACGCCCTCGGCCCCGGCTTCGGCGGCCTTGACCGCATCCGTACCGGTTCCTACGTTCGCCAGCAAGGGCACCCGGAAGCCGTCGGCCATGGTGTTGTTGCCGCTGAAGCCAGCGAGCGTGGAAGCCTGCGTGGCCCAGGCCTTGGCCGCCAAGCGCAGGTCTTCACCGGGCTCGGCGGTAATGGTGCCTGCAGCGCCGTCGACGTACACGTCCGTGCCGTCTGCGATCCCGTCCACGCCCACGGCGGCAACCACGGCGGGTAGGCCCAATGCACGGGCGAGGATGGCCGTGTGCGACTGGGGCCCACCGCTGGAGGTGATCAGGGCAACCACCTTGGACGGATCAAGGGTTGCCGTGTCCGCGGGTGCCAGGTCTTCCGCCGCGAGGATGAACGGAACCTCCGAAGCGGGGATGCCCGGGGCGGGCAAACCGCGAAGTTCGGACACGATGCGCGCCCGGACGTCAAGGACATCCGCTACCCGCTCAGCCATGTAGCCACCGAGTCCCTTGAGGGTCTCCGCAACCGTGCCGCCGGCTTCCCAGATGGCCCGTTCAGCAGTCCTCGCACCGCCCGGGGCCTCGGGGGAGAGCAGCTTGATGGCCGACTTCACCAACATGGGATCGGCGGCCATCAATGCTGTGGCCTCCAGAACTTGCTTCCCTTCACCGTTGGCGGATGCCGCCCGCTCGCGCAGTTCTGCCTGGACGGCCTTGGCCGCGTCCTTGATGCGCTGCGCCTGGGACTCAACCGTCACGTCGGCCGGGATGTTCACGTTCGGGTGCGGTTCCTGAACCGGCTTGGGCATCTGCCGTACCGGTGCCAGGACGCGCCCGGGGGCTACGCCGACGCCTGAGAAGGTCTGCATGTATCTGGTTCCTCTGCTTGCTTACGTACTTCTGGGCTAGGGCGGACTGGAGTGGGTCAGACGCCTGCGGTGGCCGGTACGGCCTCAGCTTCTACCGGCTTCCTGACTGCCCAGCGCTTCAGGGCGATGACCAGGAGTGCCGTGATCACGACGCCGACGGCGATCGACAGGAAGAAGAGCAGGAAGTTATCGATGGCGAAGAACACGAACAAGCCACCGTGGGGAGCCTTGGATGTGACAGCGAATGCCATGGACAGTGCGCCCGTTACAGCGCCGCCCACCATGCTCGCGGGAATGACACGGAGCGGATCGGCAGCTGCGAACGGAATGGCGCCTTCGGAGATGAACGAGGCACCCAGCAGCCAGGCAGCCTTGCCGTTTTCACGCTCTGCCAGGGAGAAGAGCTTCTTGTTCAGGACGGTAGCCAAGGCCATCGCCAGCGGCGGAACCATGCCCGCAGCCATCACTGCGGCCATGATTTGCCACGGTGCCTGGTTGGCTACGGTGGCGGTGCCCAGGCCGGCAACAGCGAAGGAGTAGGCAACCTTGTTGACGGGTCCACCGAGATCGAAGCACATCATGAGGCCGAGGATGACGCCGAGGAGGATTGCACCTGCGCCTGTGAGCCCGGAGAGGCCGGTGTTCAGGGCATTTGTCAGGGCCACGATCGGAGCGCCGAGGATCAGGAACATCAAGCCGGATGCCACCAGGGAGGCGATCAGCGGGATGATCACCACGGGCATCAAGCCCCGGAGCCAGCGGGCGACATTGAGCTTGCCCAACTGGTACGCAACATATCCGGCGAGCAGACCGCCGACGATGCCTCCAAGGAAGCCTGCGCCCATGAACCCGGAAACAGCACCGGCCACGAATCCGGGAGCAATGCCGGGGCGGTCCGCGATCGCATACGCGATGTAACCAGCAAGCGCCGGGACCAGGAAGCTAAGGGACAGCCCACCGATCTTGAACAGGACAGCACCGAGGTAGGCACCTAGCGGTCCCCAGGCATTCTCCGGGAACTCCGTGGGCAGGTTGAAGATGCTGTTCTCCAGGACGATCTTGTCCGCGAAATCAGTGATCAGGTAGCCGCCCATGAGGAAGCCCAGCGCGATCAGCAGGCCGCCACCGGCCACGAACGGAATCATGTAGGAAACACCGGTGAGGAGTGCGCGCTTCAGCTTCTGGCCGATGTGCTCGCTCTTCTCCTCCGCAGCCCGCTCGGCCTGTTCCTCGGCACCAAAATGCGGAACGCGGTGGGCGTGCGGGTTATCCGCTGCAGCCAACGCTTCCTGGACCATCTTCTCCGGCTCGTCGATACCGCGCTTGACGGGAGCGTTGACCACCGGCTTGCCGGCGAAGCGCTCCTTTCCGCGAACATCGACGTCGACGGCGAAGATCACCGCGTCAGCCGCAGCAATCACCGCCGGGTCCAGCGGCTTCGCGCCGGAGGAACCCTGCGTTTCCACCTGCAGGTCCACGCCGACTTCCTTGGCCGCAGCAACCAGCGAGTCTGCTGCCATGTACGTGTGGGCGATGCCGGTGGGGCATGCGGTGACGGCTACCAGGCGCTTGGGTGCGGCAGCCGTCGTCGTGCGCCCGGCGGCAGTAGCTCCAGCGGCCGGCGCGGCGGACGCGGCAGGTGCGGCAGCCGTGGGCTTGTCCGCCAAGGCGCCGTCCACCAGCGCCACTATCTCCTGCGGAGTTGACGCCGCGCGGAGCGCTGCCGTGAAGTCCTTCTTGATGAGGGATCGTGCCAGCTTGGAGAGCAGCTTCAGGTGTTCCTGGTCTGCGCCCTCCGGAGCTGCGATGAAGAAGATGAGGTCTGCCGGGCCGTCCTTGGCGCCGAAATCCACCTTGTGGGACAGGCGGGCCATGGCCAGTGCGGGCTCCGTGACGGCAGCCGAACGGCAGTGGGGGATGGCGATGCCGCCGGGAACGCCGGTTGCCGTTTTTTGCTCACGGGCGTAGGCATCCGTGAAGAGGCCTTCGATCTCGGAGGCACGGCCAGCGGCGGCAACTTTGCCGGCCAGGATGCGGATGACGTCGGCAGGGGAGTCGCCCATGTTCTGGTCGAGGGTGACCAGTTCGGTTGTGATCAGCTGGGTCACTGTTAATCCTTCTGGAGGGCCGTGATGGTTACGGCGTCTGGGGTTGTCTGGTGGACTGCAGGGACAGTGGAGCCCGGCAGCGAAGCAGCAGCGGCACCATGTGCCACGGCCTGACGAAGGCAGTCCTGGGGGGACCCACCTTGGGTGGCGGCCAGCAAGTAGCCGGCCAATGCGGAGTCCCCGGCACCCACCGTGCTGACGGCCTGGATGGGCGGATGCGTGGCGAGCCACGCTCCGTCCGCCGTCACAAGGATCGCGCCCTTGGACCCGAGCGTTGCCAGAACTGCGCCAACACCGCTGTTTACGACGGCGGCAGCAGCCCGGGCGGCTTTCACCGGGTCTGCTTCCAACTCGTCAGCGGTGGAGACGTTGGTGAAGCCGGCGGCACTTGCGAGCTCTGCGAGCTCTTCCGCGTTCGGTTTGAGGAGGTCCGGCTTCCCGTCGGTTTCGCCTTCCAAAGCTGCCGCAAGGGGCGCTCCGGATGAGTCGATGGCGATGCCGGGGGCTGCCGTTCCGTCATTCCGCGACCGCAGCCGGCGGGCGATCGTGGCGTAGAAATCCGCAGGAACTCCTGGTGGGAGCGATCCCGCGAGAACCACCCAGCTGGCGCCACGGGAGCGCTCCAGCAGCAGCCCGATCAGGGCTTCCTGCTGGTCACCGCTCAGTTCCGGGCCGGGTTCGTTGATCTTGGTGGTGACGCCGTCCGGCTCGGTGAGCGTGACGTTGCTGCGCAGCGCCTGACCGATGGGGAGCGACGCAAACGGCACACCGGCGTCGTGCAGTCCGGAAAGGACCGGATCCGAGTCGGCGCCCGGCAGGACCGCAACGGTTTCGAGGCCGGAGGCCACGAGCGCCCGGGACACGTTGACGCCCTTTCCACCGGATTCCTGATGGACGGCGACCGCGCGCTGCACTTCTCCGCGCGCCAGGACGGCAGGGAGTTCCACGGTGCGGTCAAGGCTGGGGTTGGCAGTCAGGGTGACGATCATGCGATCACCACGTCCACACCGGCGTCGGCGAGTGCCGCGGCAAGTTCCGCGGAGGGTTCCTGATCTGTGATCAACGTGTCAACATCCTTCAAAGTGGCGAACTGGACCAGTGTTTCGGCGTCCAGCTTGGAAGAATCGGCCAGTGCCACGACGCGGCGGGCTGACTTCACGAAGGCAGCCTTGACTGCGGCTTCTTCGGTATCGGGCGTGCTCAGCCCAAAGGTCGCGTGGATGCCATTGGCTCCCACGAAGGCGATATCGGGTCGGAGCTTGTACGCAGCCTCCACCGTGGACTGCCCCACTGCGGCCTGGGTCAGTCCACGGACGCGGCCTCCCAGGATTTGGAGAGCGACGCCGGGTGTGGAGGAAAGCTTTCCGGCAATGGGTATGGCGTGGGTGATGACCACGAGTTCTTCATTGGGGTTCGACGCCGGCGTCCGCTGGGCGATGAGGTCCGCGAGTGTTTCGGTGGTGGAGCCGGCGTCCAGCAGGATGCTTCCCGTGGTGAGCTCGGGGATAAGTGACAGCGCGGCGGCAGCGATGCGGAGCTTCTCTGTTTGGCGTTGGATGGCGCGCTCAAGGATGCTTTCCTCGCGGGTGCTCAAACGGTCCGTGGGTACGGCCCCGCCGTGGACCCGGCGCAGGTTCCCGGATACCTCAAGGGCGGCGAGGTCGCGGCGAATGGTTTCAGTGGTGATGCTGAAACGGTCGGCGAGTTCGGTGACGCTCACCCGTCCGCGCTCTGCGACGAGTGCGGAGATCAGTTGTTGGCGCTCTTCTGCGAACACTTACCCTCCATTGCGGTAAAGCCATAATGCGGAGCAGCCACCCCCGTGACTGCTGTCACAACGATGTGGAATTGCTTGACTCTATCTTTGTTTGTGTTGGTAAGTCAATAGAAACCAACATAAACAAAGATGATGGAAGGCTGGAGTGGTGTAAGAAGGCTTAAAAAGGGGCACGCCGCGCTCCCTGTAGCGCGACGTGCCCTCGTCGGGTCCTGACTGGGGGATTTGCCGGGACCCGGTCCATGGGGTGTGCCGAAGCGGTGGCTGTTCGACCGTTAAGAGCTGGGCTTCGGCGGTTCTCCCGGCCGGTCAGGTGACGGTGTTGGTTCCGGAACAGGGGGCGGCCCGGGTTCCGGCAGCGGGACCGGCTCCGGCGTGGGTCCCGGCCCGCGGTTGGGCGCGGGTTCCCGTTCGGGTGCAGGGTCCGACGGGAATCCACTCACGGCGTGACGCTCCTTCGGTGGCCGTGGTGCTGGGGGCGCAGGATCTGTGGCCGCAGGCTCCGGGGAGTACTGCTGGGGAACTTGCTGGAATCCCAGCCGCTGCCCAGGTAATCAATGGGAAGGTTGTCCGGATCGGGGGGATCCGGGAGTTGGTGCTTGCTGCCGCGTGTGGCTTCGGAACTCGTCGCCAGTGACTTCTTCCTTGGCTTCTCTGCTGTCATATCTTCTCTCCGGTTGGGTCCTTCGGATACTGCTGCGCTTTGCTACTCCCGCGTAGTCCAGCCCCTCAGTCGGGTGTTTCCATACGGAAACCGCACTTGCATCCGAGGACGCGTGTATTGATGTAGACCTCATAGACCCGCACCGGCCGGCCAGGTTGCAAAGCCAGCGAAGCCTCGATGGTGCGCAATTCGCAGCTCCTGGTTTTCATGGGCTCGCCACAATGCAGGTACTGGCCGCCGAACTGCAGTACGCCCTGCGAGATGCCCGGGCGGTTCAAGACAACAGCTACCCGCTGGACGCTGGCGGTCTGCTCGTAGGAGTACCTGCAGGCCCTGCATTCGTAGGCGACGTCCACGGTGTTGGGTGCCGGCGGGTAGTGGGACTGGATGGAATTGACCAGAAGGTGCTGGTCGGTATTGCAATGCGCACACCAAAGTGGTTCATCGGGCGGCTGATGAGCTTCGTCCGGAACTCTCGACGCGGGCTGGGCGGGCATGGCTGTTCACCTCGGCAAGGAAACGTTGGCGCCCGGCTTCATGAGCTAAAAAACCACTGGGCCCGTCGACGCGGACCGTAGCAAGATTGTGCACATAGGTGCACCGCAGATGCAAGGATTCTGGCGCTTCTTCCGGAAAGGACGCGCCATTGATCCCGGGCGAACTTAGACTGAGGCATGAAGGAAATTCGCGTTGAAATTGAGGTGCCCGACTACGTTTCAGCGTCGGACGAAGCTTCAGTGCCGGAGCAGCTGCAGGACCTCGTCATTGACAGCGAGGACGTTGGCGGCTTCCTTGAAGAGCTTGCCGTTTTCTCTGCCGACGCAGCCTCTCAAGCCGTTGGCATGAACGTGCTCTGCGGCATCACCTTGAGCCGGCGGCACCGCTCCATCACTGTTGCGGGGAACAATCACGAGGCCAGATTGATCGACGAAGTCCAGCAAGCTTACGGCGACGGGCCCTGCCTTGAGGCCATGCGGACCGGCGCCACGGTTCTTGTCCCGGACACCTCCAGCGAGTGGCGATGGCGGGACTACTGCGCCGTGATTGCGGAGCGGGGGCATCTTTCCGCTCTCTGTGTTCCCTTGGAGTTGGATGAAGGGGCCACGGCCGCACTGAACTTCTTCGCTCCGCAGGCGAGGGCATTTGACACCGTTACCATCCGGAATTGCGAACTCTATGCCAGCCAGGCGGAGCGTTCACTGCGGTTGGCCGTGCGCATAGGCACCAAGCAGCAACATGCAGACGATCTCCAACGAGCCATGCGCTCCCGTACCGTGATCGACCTCGCTTGCGGCATCATCATGGGGCAAAACCGCTGCAGCCAGGACGAGGCCTTCAAGATTTTGACCAAGGCATCCAATGGCCGGAACCAGAAGCTGCGTGACGTTGCGGAGCAGCTCATCAAGGCTGTGGGCAGCGAAGCGCCGGCCTCCCATTTCAAGCCGTAACGTAGACTCCGCCTGGCCCCCCGGGATGTTGCTCACTTGTGACGCCCGCCACTTGTGAACTACATTCATAGGTGGGTTAAGCAGATAGCCCTTGGAACCTCATGACCTGGAACCATCCCGGATGGTCCAAGAACTGCACTTCATAGCCGTGGCCACTATCGGCCGGCTCGCCCCGTGCACCGCATGCAGGCTTCCACAAGGAGCATTCCGCTTCTCCCGACGCTGTTCAGGTGTGTCCCCATTTAGGACTGTTGTCGGAAACCACCTCACGGTGGATACGTGCATAAAAGGAGAATGGCAATGACGCTTGGATCCCCGATACCCGCCCCCAAACCCGGGGCGACACCCGCAATTGCGGACACCGGCACCCGGCCCTGGTGCACAGTTTGTGACACAGATTCGTACATTTTCATAGAGACCGTCGTAGAAGCAGAACCAAACCAGTCCGAAGTTGTTGAAGTCAGCTACACCTGCAGTGAGTGCGATACCTTCTACGCCCACGCAGTCCGCCTTGAGGAGCTGATCCCGGAGATCCAAACCGAGTTCCTGTCCACGTCCGCAGCCGGCCTTTGGTTCAGCTGCACGCATTGCGGCGAACCCATGACGCTGGGCCGCCCCACCGAGCGGGTCATCGAGGCACCCCGGACCACTGAAGATCCGGGCAGCCCGAGCTTGCTGGATGTCTACCTGCAAACGCAGGTGCTGCACTGCCGGTGCGGTTTCCAGATGGAGGTTCCCCGTCACGTCGGATAGCCGCCAGCTCTAATTTCACAATCATGGGGAGGGAGCTATGCGCACGTTCGGCGTTGAAGAAGAGTTGCTGATTGCCGATCCTGTCGACGGCAAGCCATTGGCACTTGCTGCGGGAATCCTGGACGTGGCCTCCGGGTCCGGCAAGGGACCGGAGGATGCTCCCTCCCTCAAGTCCGAGTTCAAGCAGGAACAAATCGAGGTCAACTCCAGGCCCTGCGGCACCGCGGCTGAACTTCGCGACGAGATCCGGTTGGGCCGGTGGTTGGCCGACTCAGCCGCCCGGACCGTGGGTGCGAGGGTAGCCGCACTGGCCACACCTCCGGAGTTCCATGCCACGCCAACGTTGGGAAACCAGCGCTATGCCGTCATGGGCACGGAGTTCGGGTTGATTTCACGGGAGCAGCTCACGTGCGGTTTCCACGTGCACGTGTCCATCGAATCGCCCGAGGAAGGCGTCGCGATCCTGGACAGGATGCGTGCCTGGCTGCCAGTGCTCCTTGCGTTGAGCGGCAATTCGCCGTTCTGGATGGGGGCCGATACCGGCTTTGCCAGTTACCGTACGCAGATTTGGAACAGGTGGCCGACGGCCGGGCCCATGGATGTTTTCGGTTCAGCCGACGGCTATCGGGCAGTGCTGGAAGACCTCCTCGGCACGGGCGTCCCCCTCGATGAGGGCATGATCTACTTCGACGCCCGCCTGTCGCGGGGACACCCGACGGTGGAGCTCCGCATCGCCGACGTCTGCCTTTACGCGGAAGACGCGCTCACCATCGCGGTCATCGCCCGTGCCCTGGTGGAAACTGCGGCGGGCCAATGGCGTCAGGGGGAGCCGCCGTCGGACGCTGTGACCAACCTGCTGCGGATGTCCAACTGGCGTGCCAGCCGCTTTGGCATCAACGACCAATTGCTTCACCCGGCAGACCAGCGCCCGTACCCCGCCGCGGATGTCGCCGGGGCCCTGCTGCGGCACGTCCGCCGGGCGCTGACGGCCAGCGGCGACCTGGCGCTTGCGAGGTCCGGCGTGGCCCGGATCCTGAAACGCGGCACCGGGGAGCGGCTTCAGCGCCAGGCTTACGCCAAGCGCCTCAGGCTCGCGGACGTTGTGGCTGCGGCCATCGCATCCACGCACGAGTACGGGGAACGCTCCGACGTCGGGCTTGCGCGCCGGTAACAGCGCGCTGCGGTAGTAGGGCGCGTAGCGTCACGAAAAGTACGACGGCGGGAGGCGCCGTGGGTGCCCACGTCACCGCCCGTCGTCGTGCTTGTTCTTGGTGGGAGTCTAGCCCTGGTTGATACGGATCATGTTGCCGGAGGGGTCGCGGAAGGCGCAGTCGCGCGGGCCCCATGGCTGGTCAATCGGTTCCTGCAGCACTTCTGCGCCGGACGCGCGGAGCTTCTCGAACGTGGCGTCGAGGTCGTCCGTGGTGAACACGAGCATGGGCATGACGCCCTTGGTGAGTAGTTCCTGGATGGCATCGCCATCGGCTTTGGAACGCCCTGCATGCGGTGGGGACAACACGAGTTCCAGGTCCTGCGACGGGCTGCCGAGGGTGACCCATCGCTGCCCGTCGGAGCCGACGTCGTTCCTGACCTCAAAGCCGAGGGCGTCGCGGTAGAAGGCGAGTGACTCATCGACATCGTTGACAGTGACGTGTGCGTACTTCAATGAAATGTTCATGGCACTCACGCTATTGCAGCTGTGCGGCGCGCGCTTCTTCGATCCTGCTCAGCTTCTGGCTGCCGCTTTGCGCTCCGGGCGCGTCTGCTGCTTGGCGATGCAATTGGGCATGGCTTTGACGGCTTCGTGTTCCAGGGAACGGTATTCACTCGGCGGCATCCCAACAATCTCCGTGAAGCGCGAACTGAAGGAGCCCAGCGAAGTACAGCCCACTTCCATGCACGCATCGGTGACGCTGGTTCCGGCACGGAGCAGGGCCATGGCCCGCTCGATACGCCGGGTCATGAGGTAGTTGTAGGGCGATTCTCCGTACGCTGCCTTGAACTGGCGGGAAAAGTGCGCTGGCGACATGAGTGCGCCGGCGGCTATGGTGGGAACATCCAGCGGCCGCGCGTACTCGCGGTCGATGAAGTCACGGGCACGCCGCAGATGGGCCAGGTTGGCCAGTTCCTGCGGTGTCATGCCGTCAGTCTATAGGCTCATCCCATGGATTCAGTGGTTTGGTCGAAGCCCGAAAACCAGCGCGCGGGCACCCCCTTGTTGGTGATGATGCACGGTTACGGCACCAGCGAGGAACGCATGGTGGAGCTGTTCCCGCACCTTCCCGGAGAATTCACGTGCGCAGCCCTCCGCGGGCCCAAAGTGATTGGCGACCATTACGGCTGGTTCCTCCTGGACTACTTCCTGACCAACGATTTTGCCGACGTGATCACCTCAACCAACCGGGTCTTCGACTGGATCAACTCCGTGAAACGCAACCACAGCAGCGTGAGCCTGCTCGGGTACTCGCAGGGGATGGCCATGGCTAGTACGCTCCTGCGCTTGCGGCCCAAGGAATTCGCTGCCACCGTGGGACTGTCCGGGTTTGTGATGGACAACGACCTCCTGGCGCTCAGCGAGTCCTTTGACACGCCCCCGCCCTTCTTCTGGGGCAGGGACAAAGCCGATCCCGTGATCAATGAGGACGCTATCGCGCACACGGAGGAATGGCTGAACGCCAACACGGCATTGACCGCGCGGACGTATCCGGGCATGGGGCATCGAATCGAAGCTCCCGAGCTCGTGGACGTCAGCGCTTTCCTGCGCTACTACGTCCTCGGCACGCGCTGACCCCCGCTCCTCCCGCCCAACTGGGTCGCATTTGTGCGCGTTCTGGGCCGGCAAAACGCGCACAAATGCGACCCAGTTGGGTGAGCGGGGCCCGGATTAGACGGCATCAAGGGCCGTCGGGGCAAGGTTTTTCCAAGATTCGCGTCACAATTTCGCATTCGCCCACACGTTATTGAATGGCAAAATTGTAAGCGCTTACACTTTTGGCTTGCGGCTCCCCAACGCGCCGCCACCCAAAGGTGTCACCGAGTATGGAAAGGGTTGAGGCCGTGTTGCATGGTTAAGACTCACAGGGCGACAATCCAGGACGTTGCTGTCCTCTCCGGTTTGTCCATTTGCACGGTATCCAGGGCTCTGCGGAACCTCCCCAACGTTTCCGAAAAAGCCCAGCGGCAAGTGGCTGAGGCGGCCGGCAAGCTCGGCTACAGGGCCTCGGCGGCAGCATCGAGGCTGGCCGGCGGCACCACCGGTTCCGTGGCCATCGTCGCCCCCACCGCCACAGCCTGGTTCTTCGCCCAGGCCGTGGAAGCAGCAGAGGAAGTTTTCGGCGACAGCGGGTACGACACCGTGCTGATCAGCCTCCGGAACAAAAAGAGCGTCAGGCAGCAGGTCTTTGGCGACCTTGCAAGGCTCTCGCAGCGCGTGGACGGCCTCTTGCTGCTCAATGTTGACCTCGGCCCCGACGAAATGGCAGCCTTGGAAGCTTCCGGCTTGGCAATCGCCAGCGTGGGCATGCGCAATGTTCCGTGGGACAATGTTGGCATCGATGACGAGCACGCAGCCTGGCAGGCCACCCAACACCTGCTGGGGCTGGGCCATTGGGACTTGGCCGTTCTCTCGAGCAATGAACTCCCCGTTGTGACTGAGACCGCCCGGTTCCGCGGCTTCAGGCGTGCGCTGGATGAACACCACCTCACCGTCCACCCGGACCTTGTGGTGGGTGCCGGGCCAAGCATCGACGACGGCCGGCGGGCAATGACTGACCTCATCACCCGCGGCGCACGGCCCACTGCGGTGTTCGCCCATTGCGATGAGGCGGCGTTCGGTGCGCTGATGGCGTTGCGGGACCACGGCATGTCCGTGCCCAAGAACATGTCGGTGATCGGCATCGACGACCACCCCATGAGCTGGTTCCTTGGCCTGAGCACTGTTGCCCAACCGGTCGCCGACCAAGGCGCTTTTGCAGCAAGCCTGCTGTGCGAACAACTGATGAATACCGAAACCCCCAACCAACCCTCCAACCACCTGCTCGATACCAAGCTCATCGAACGCAAGACCACGCGCCATAAGCGCTGAACGGACGTATGCACATGACTGATCTTCGTAATGCCTGGACCAGCGCTTCGGCACTGTTGTTCGACCTCGACGGCGTGCTGACGCCCACTGCCGTAGTGCATGAGCAGGCGTGGCAGGAACTGTTCGACGGCTACCTTGCCGAGGCCGGCCACGAGCAGGGCTACCGGGAGAGCGACTACTTTGACCACATCGATGGCAAACCGCGCTTCGACGGAGTGCGGGACTTCCTGACCTCCCGTGGCATCACCTTGCCCGAAGGCCCGGTGCACGACCATCCGGACAACCAGACGGTGCAGGGTTTGGGTAACCGCAAGAACGCGATTTTCAACGAGATCGTGGACACCCGGGGCGTGGAGCCGTACGCCGGCTCGGTCAAATTCATCAACGCAGCGCTCGAGCGGGGGCTCAAGGTGGCTGTGGTGTCGTCGTCCCGTAACGCTCCCGCGGTCCTGAAAGCCGCCGGACTGGACCACCACTTCAAGGTAGTGGTGGACGGCCAGGTGGCTGCCGCCGTCGGACTTCCCGGAAAGCCGGACCCTGCAACGTTCACGTATGCGGCCTCGCTGCTTGGGGTGCCAAGCGAGGAATGCATCGTGGTTGAAGATGCCGTTTCCGGTGTGCAGGCCGGCAGTGCCGGCAACTTCCAAGCCGTGATCGGCGTGGACCGCGGTGCAGGCCGCCAAACCCTGCTCGACGCCGGCGCGACGCTGGTGGTCGATGACCTCAACGATCTCCTCTGACCCTACTTTTTTCGAAGGACTTCAACAGCCCATGGCACTCATCAGCTCCGATCGGCTGCGCTTTCCCTGCGAGCCTTGGAAGCTCGTGGAAAACATCCACGTCCCGGGGGACGAGGGAACCCTTGAGACCTTGTTCGCGCTTGGCAATGGCCACCTTGGCATTCGTGGTGCGCATTCCACGCGGGGGGACGGCGAGCTTCCCGGCACGTTCATCAACGGCTTCCACGAGATCTGGGACATCAAGCACGCAGAGAATGCGTATGGCTTTGCCCGCACAGGCCAGCGGATCGTGTACGTGCCGGATGCCAACAACTTCATGGTGTCCATCGACGGCGAAGCCTTGAGCCTGGCCGAGTCCACCGTGCTGGACTACCACCGCAGCATCGACTTCTCCACAGGCGTCTATGAGGAGAGCACCACGTGGGCATGCCGCTCGGGTGCGGTTGTCACCACGGTGGAGCGGCGCGCAGTCGGCTTCGATTCCCGCGGTTGCCTTGGCCTGGAACTGACCCTGAGCGCTGACCGCGATGTGTCCGCGGACATCACGTCCGCCGTCGTGAACCGCCAGGACCAACCCGTGGAGGACCACTCGGTCCACGACCCCCGCCGCTCCGGCCGCCACGCGGGCCGTGTCCTGTTGCCGCTGCACCTGCACGGCGCAGACGGTTCCCTGCGGTTGGCTTGGGAGACGTCCGAGTCGCGGCAGCGCATCGCCGTTGCCGTGGATCACTGGATCTCTCTGGAAGGCCAGCCTTTTGAGACCGTCGTGGCTGAGGACGAGTCCACCGTCCGGTACGTCCTGGCCATCAACGACGGCGAAACGTTCCGTTTGGAGAAGACGGCCAGTTACGTCGTGGCCGGCGCGGATACGGCCGAGGACCGGGGCGAGAGCCTGGCCGTGGAAGCCGAAGCGAACCTCCTGCCCTTCTCCGAGATCCTGACACAGAGCCACGACCATTACAGGCAGTACTGGACCACTGCGGATGTAGCGATAGGCGGCCAGCCGGAGCTGCAGCAGGCAGTACGGTGGGGTCTGTTCCAGTTGGCCCAGGCTACTGCGCGTGCCGGGGTTGCGGGGATCCCCGCGAAGGGTGTGAGCGGTTCCGGTTACGAAGGGCATTACTTCTGGGACCAGGAGGTGTACCTGTTGCCGTACCTCACGTACACCAACCCCGCCGGAGCGCGGAAGGTGTTGGAGTCCCGGCATGCGATGCTTCCGGATGCCCGCGTCAGGGCGAAAGAGCTGAGCGTCGACGGCGCGTTGTTCCCCTGGCGGACCATCAACGGTTTGGAGGCCAGCGCGTACTACGCCGCCGGAACAGCCCAGTTCCACATCGCCGCGGCCATCGCGTTTGCGGCAAACCGTTACGAGTGGGCCAGCGGAGACGCGGGCTTCCGCGCAGAGGTGGGCGCCGAGTTGCTTATCGAAACGGCACGGATGTGGGCCTCGCTGGGGTTCTTCGGCAAGGACGGCATGTTCCACATCCACGGCGTCACGGGCCCGGATGAGTACACGGCCGTGGTCAACGACAATCTGTACACCAACGTGATGGCCCGGTTTAACCTGCGTGCAGCGGCTGCGTTGGAACACGCCGGAATCACCGATACGGAACGAATGGTGTGGCGGCAGGCAGCCGAGCGGATGTCGCTGCCCTACGATACCCACCTCCAGGTGTACAGCCAGGACAACGACTTCATGACGCTGGAGCCGTGGGATTGGAACACACCGAAGTCCAAGTACCCGCTGCTGCTGAACTTCCACCCGTTGGTGATCTACCGGCACCAGGTCCTCAAGCAGGCCGACACCGTGCTGGCGATGTTCCTGCAGTGGCAGGACTTCACGGCAGAGGAAAAGCAGCGCGCCTTCGACTTCTACGATCCCATCACCACGGGCGACTCCACCTTGTCCGCATGCGTGCAGGGAATCATGGCGGCCGAGGTCGGGTACGGCGATGTGGCACTGAAGCACTTCACCGAGGCACTGTTCATCGACTTGGATAACTCGCACGGCAACACGATCGACGGCGTACACATCGCCTCGACCGGCGGCATCTGGAGCTCCCTGGTTTGTGGTTTCGCAGGCATGCGTGACCAAGGCGAGGTACTGCGTTTCGATCCGCGCCTGCCCGCCGAGTGGGATGGCTTGTCCTTCCGCCTCAAGGTCCAGGGCCGGCTGTTGTCCGTGGAACTCGCACAGGGCTCCATTGCACTGGCCCTCGAACCGGGACCGGACTACAGCATCGAACCGCTGCTCGTGAACGTGCGCGACCACGACGTCACCGTCGGTGCCGGCACGGTCACGGTGCCGCTGGACAGCGTGCCCGTCCCGCCGCCGTCGATCTTCCCGAGCGTTTTCCCGACGGCGGGACTTCCGATCGTGCACGCGTAGCCTCCCGCTCAGCGCGGGTCCCGCCGGTCAGTTGACGCGGCGGGTGTGGTCCTCGATCAGGCCACTTGCTGCGATTTCCCGGAGCGAATAGATGGCTTTTGCCGCGGTGTCCTTGTCGTGGAAACACATGGAGAGCGCTAATTCGGTGCCCTCCGCGTCCACCAGGCGCACCCGGCAGTCGCCGTCTGCCGCATCGATGAGTTCAAAGTGTCCTGCCATTAGAGGACTCCTTTCCGGGGCTCACCGGCGGAGGAGGCTACCGCCCGGGAACCTTTGGCTGCGGAGCCTTTAGGCACCGACTCCTTGGTCGCAGGCGTCGTCGGCACGGCCTCCGGGCGGCGCCGCCGTTCGAGTTCGTTCGTGATGAGTTCCAGCAGGGCCTTTGCAGGCTCGGACAAGTGATGCGTGTCAGCGGATCCGAGCTCGTCGCAGTGGATCAGGACGTGGCGGATCCGCTCCAGTTCGCGGGTGGGCACCAAAGGCCAACGGCGGAACAGTTGTCGGACTGCGATCGCCCCTAGGAGCGCATCGGGCTTGTTGGGAAGATCATGCGGCCTTGTTGCTCCCCGTCGAGCAACGGAAGCGGTGAACGGCACTGCTCCATGGGCGGCATGATGACTGACTTTGAGGGAATTGGGGGCCATGCGGACCTCCCGAAGTAGAGCGAAGGAAGCCGGCTGCGTGACTTAGAAATTAGCTTACAGAATGTGAGTTATGTCATGTCAATCATTACGTTTGGCTAATTCCGGTCCGGGCACGTGGGCCTGTTGCCCGGGCTCAGGGTGCAGTAAGTTGCTCGCATGGACGACACCTATCAGGTCATCATCGTTGGGGCCGGGTTCGCCGGCGTTGCTGCTGCCAAGGAACTGGGCCGCAAGGGCGTGCGGGTCCTGCTCATCGACTCGAACAACTACCACCAGTTCCAGCCGCTCCTCTACCAGGTGGCAACATCGCAGATCGGTGTATCCGCCATCGCCCGTCCGCTCCGCTCGGTATTCCGGCGGCATAAGACAGTCCGGGTTTTGACGGCGGAAGTGGCATCGGTCAACGCGGCGGAACGGACTGTCACCACGGCCGATGACCGTACACTGCGCGCGGATGTCCTGGTCCTCGCCGTCGGGGCGGTCCCGAATTTCTTCAACACGCCGGGCGCGGAGGAACACGCCTATCCGTTGTACTCGGTGACGGACGCCACCAAGCTCGGTTCCGGCCTGACACGCCTCTTGGACCATGCAGACAGGAATCCCGATGACGCAGTAGATGTGGTGGTTGTGGGCGGCGGTCCCACCGGTGTGGAGACGGCCGGTGCCATGGCTGAGAACGTCAAGTACGTGGTCGGCAAGTACTTCTCGCCGGACCTGGCGTCCCGCTGCCGCGTCCACTTGGTGGACCTGGTTCCCACAGTGCTCAGCATGTTCTCCACCAAGTCCCAGAAGTATGCCGCCCAGCACCTGGCCAAGGTGGGAGTGCAGTTGCATATGGGACAAGGCGTCACCGAGGTCCGGGCAGATGGCGTGACGCTGGCCGACGGAAGCCGCATCCCCGCCCAAATTGTTGTGTGGGCCGGCGGCTTGAAGGCGGGCGGGCTCATCGCCAACTCGGGACTGCTGCAAGGCAAGGGCGGGCGCATTGACGTCTTGCCGGACTTGACTGCGCCGGACACCACCGGCGTTTATGTCATTGGCGATGCCGCCAACATCACGGATTCCACCGGGGCTAAACTTCCGCAGCTCGGCTCGGTGGCGCAGCAGGCAGGAAAGTGGGCTGCCCGGAACATCCACGCCGACCTCACGGGCGGCACCCGGAAGCCTTTCGAGTACCTGGACAAGGGCTACATGGCAATGGTGGGACGCGGTGCAGCGGTGGCGGAGATTGGCCGCAAACGAGTGCAGTTGCAGGGTCCGTTGGCCTTCCTTTCCTGGCTCCTGGTGCACTTGGCATTGCTCTCGGGCACGCAGCAAAAGGTCAGGGCACTGTTTTCGTGGCTCAACGGCTACGTCCTGCACAGCCCGGCCCAAGTGGTGGTGAGCGGGCCAACTGACAAGGAATAGCTAACTGCGTGCGGGAGTAGCGGCCAGTACGCGGCGGGCACGGGCCAGGATCGCGGACGCGAGAACCACGCCACCCGCAACGGCTGCGGCGACCGCCGTCGGGAATGACTCAGGCGCGTCAGTGCTGCGACCGACGCTGATCCATGCAAGTCCCCAGGTGATGGCGGCCGCCAGGGCCAAGCGGCCTTGGCCCTTGATCGCCAAAGCGATCCCCACCACGGCGACTATCGCCAAGACGGCGACGGACCACACTTCCGGGCGCAGGCCAAGGCCCGAGAACCCCGCGGCCTTCAAGGCGGCCGCGATGTTGGCGCACACGGCCACGCTGGTCCAGCCGAGGTAGAGGCCAAGGGTTCCGTCGACGACAACTGCCTCTATCCACGAGGTGGCGCGACTGTGGCTGTAGCGCAGGAAAGCTGCCACCAAAACGCCGAGCAGTGCAAGGATCACCACGACGCTGGCCGCAAGCCGGCCGGCCTGCACGGAGAGGATCCATACCGCGTTCAGGATCATGGAAACGCCTACTGCCCACCCAAGCGAACGTTGCCGGGGGTTGGTCCTTTGCGATGGCAGCCACTGCCAGGCAGTGTAGGCGGCCAGCCCTGCGTAGACCACGGACCAGATGGAGAAAGCGGGCGTCGCGGGGGCAAGAAGCGTTGCGTCAGCAGCCAGGGCGCCGCCTGCGGCCTGGGCGATGGGTGTCCCGCCGAAGACTCCGACGCCGATCATCGAACCTATGATGCACACCGCCAGGCTCACAGTTACCGTGACTTGCCGTGCGATGTCCGATCTTCCGGAAGGTGCCATGTGCCCAGCCTCTTTCCTGGTGGAGTGCCTGCGGTCTATGCGGTTGAAGAACTTCTTGGCTTACTATCAAATGCTAGTGAAACGAGCTTCACGCTTTTCGAAGGAACATGGATGAACGCGCAAGGGCATGCGAAAGGCTACTGGTACGGGAAGGACCCCGGCCGCAAGGAGATCGCTGTTGGCGTCCTGAACGCCCTTCGCGACTACCGGACCTCCGAACAGGCGATGCGCCGCCGAACCCGTTCATCCATGTTGATGGGTGAAAAGGACCTGCTGGCGCTGAGGTACCTTTTTGAAGCGGAAGCCGACGGCAGGGTGATGAAGCCGAAAGACCTCGGCGAGCGTCTGGGGATAACGTCTGCTTCCATGACCACGTTGATCGACCGCCTCGTGGACTCGGGACACATTCGCCGCGAACCCCACCCCACGGACCGGCGGGCGCTGATTCTGCGGCCCACACCGGCGTCGGACGAGGAAGTCCGTCACACCCTGGGAGGAATGCACCGCCGGATGCTGGACGTCGCCAGCGCGTTGAGCCCCGAAGAATCAAGGATCGTGGTGGAATTCCTGGAGCACATGCGCGAAGCCTTGGACACCGTCGACGAAGAACCCGGCTCCACTGGAGGATCCGCAGGGGAAACCCACCCGTCATGATGTGACGTTCCAGTGCAGGATGAGGATCAGCGTCACCAGGAATCCTGAACCGTAGTTGAGCCAGATGAAACGGCGCCATGCCTTGTTGGTAAGTGCCGCCGTCGAATCCGTAACGTTCCACCACGGGGCGCAATTGAGGATGTACGGCAGGGCGATGATGGCCGCAAGCGGCCCGGGCCACGGCGTCAGCAGCATCGCCAGTCCCGCGAGCAACCAGAGTACGACGGCGGTCCGCACCGTCCGGCGGGCACCGAAGACTGTCGCTATGGAAGCGATGGCGGCCTGCCGGTCCGGCTCGAGGTCCTGGACCGCGCCGAAGGCGTGGGCGGCCATGCCCCACATGAAGAATGCCCCCAGCAGGATGATGAGGCCCGGCGTCACGTCGGCGCCAGCCAAGGCCAACCCGACCACGGCGGGACTGACGAAGTGCGTGCTGGACGTCATCGAGTCCAGTACGGGGCGTTCCTTGAAGCGCAATCCGGCCACGGAGTACGCCACCACGGCGAAGGCACTGACAGTAAGGGCCGCCCATGCTGCCGGTCCACCGGCGAGGCCCAGGACCAGGAGGAAGGGCACGTTGGTGATCGCTGCAAGCCAGAGCATGGGCCGGTGCAGTTCGGGTTTCAGGAGGGCGCCCTCGATGCCTCCCTTGCGGGGGTTTTGCAGGTCAGAGGCGTAGTCGAAGACGTCGTTGATCCCATACATTGCCAGGTTGTAGGGGATCAGGAAGTAGAGCGTGCCCACGATCAACACCCAATCGATCTCCCGCGTTGTCAGGAGCATGGCGGCGGCGAAGGGGTAGGCCGTGTTGATCCAGCTCACCGGGCGCGACGCGAGCAGGGCCTGATTAACCCAACTGGGTCGCAGCAGAGCGCGTTTAGCGGGCTGAAAACGCGCTCTGCTGCGACTCAGTTGGGATCGGCTGCCGGGACCCGAAACCGTGGAGCGCTTCCGCGTCAGCCATACCCAGAGTCCGGGCAGCACGAGGACGCCCGCCAGCGGGTACGCGAAGTCTTCCGCCGGCGCCAGGCCGATCTTCAGGCCGAGGATGTGGGAGTCGTCGTAGTGGAACAGCTCCATGCCGATCATGATGTTGTCGAACACGGCTGTGAGGATAGCCAGCGCTCCGAAGGCGATTCCTACCGCCTTCCAGTGCCGGCCCGCCCCGCCTTCGCGGGAGCCCTTCCGGGCGAACACCACGCCCGTCGCGGCCGCGACGGCGATGAACGCGAGCGAGAGCCAAAAGTACGTCACGCGTTCTCCCTTTCCCGGCTGTGTGTTCGTTCACGGTGTTGGGCCCTCCCGCGCCGGGACTTCGCCGGGTTGGCGGGGCTCCCACCCAGGATCCGGCGTGCACCCGTGTAAAGGACCATGGTGCACAACACCAGGAACAACAGGAACACGGGCTCTTCGATCGGCAATTCCGGCGCGATCAAGATCCCTGTAGCGATCGCACCCTCGCCGCGCAGGAAGATTCCCAGGCCGATTCCGGCCAGGTCCCAAGCCAGCAGGAACACAACCCCGACCACCGTCACGATCGTCGCCGCTCCGGCGTCGCGCCAGAAGAACAGGCGGAAACGCTGATCGAGCAACAGCATGCACGCGATGCCCGCCAGCAGGGACGCCAGGTACACGAATCCCATCAGCCGGCGTTCCGGGTCATGACGCGGGCCGGCTTCACGACGGCTGGTCCGGGGCTGTGGTCTCCGCGGATCCGCTTCAGCACCAGCTCTGCGCTGATCAGGCACATGGGGACGCCGACGCCGGGCGCCGTGGTGGCACCTGCATAAAAGAGTCCCTTCACCCGTTTGGAGGCGTTCTGGGCCCGGAACATGGCACTCTGGCCAAGGGTATGTGCCGGCCCGAGCATACCGCCGCGCCAGGAGTTGTAATCGCGTGAGAAGTCGCCGGGTCCGATGGTGTGCCGGACCACAATACGCTCCCGGAGATCCGGAATGTCCGCCCATTCGGCAAGCTGTTGAATGGCTGCATCGGCTGTCCGTTCCACCAAGGAGTCACCCGTTCCGTCGGGGCCACCGGAACCGATGGAAGGATCCGCGGGAATGGGAACCAGCACGAAGAGGTTCTCATGCTCCTGCGGAGCAACATCCGGGTCCGTGGCGCTTGGCTTGCACACGTAGATCGAGGCGGGATCGGGGATTCCGGGCCGGTCGCCGAAGATGGAGGCGAAATTCGCGTGCCAGTCCCGGGTGAAGAACAGCGAGTGATGGGGGAGTTCCGGCAGCCCACCGCGCACTCCGAGCATGACGAGGACCGCCCCGGGGCCGCTGGTGCGGCGCTGCCACCACGTGCCGGGATAGCTCCGGTCCTCATCGCCCAGCAGGGAGGTCTCCGTGTGGTGCAGGTCAGCTCCTGAGACCACGATGTCGGCAACGCTGAAGTGCTCAGCACCGTGACTGTCCCGCCACCGTACGCCGGTCACCTCCCGGTCCCTCCCCGGGAGGACACGACGGCGGCCCAAACCACCCAGGTGTCCCTTGCCTCCCGGACGGGGTACTTCGCGCGTGGTGATCCGGAGCGCCTCTGCGCCGGTCTGAATCCGGACGCCCTCCTTGATCGCCAACGCCTGAAGCCGTTCAACGAGTTGATTGAATCCGCCCATGGGATACTGCACGCCATCGCCCAGGTCCAGTGCGCTCATGAGGTGGTACATTGCCGGCGCGTCAGCCGGGTTGGTGCCAAGGAAGACCGCCGGGTAACCCAGGATCTGCCGAAGGACGGGGTGCTGGAAACGCTGTGCCGCGAACTTTTCCAACGGCGTGGCCAACAAACGGGCCAGCAAGGGCAGGCCACGCAGGACATCCGGATGAAGGAGTGACTGCAGCCTGGTGAACGGGTTGTACAGGAAGAAACGCTCTGCCATTTCCGACGTGCGTCTCGCCGAATCAAGGTACTCGGCAAGGAGGGGTGCGCTCCCGGGCTCAACCCTTTCGAACAGTTCCATGACGCTTTTGCTGCCCAACGGAACTGTCAGCGGTTCCTGCCGTCCGCCGTCGTGCTCCGGCTCGCTGAAGACGCGGTAGGCGGGACTGAGGGTTCGCAGATCAAGCTGTTCGGCGGTGCTGGTTCCCAGCATTTCGAAAAAGTGGTCAAAGACGCCCGGCATCAAATACCAGGAGGGACCGGTGTCGAAGCGGAAGCCGTCCCGCTCCAAGGTGCCGGCCCGGCCTCCCGCGCGGTGGAGCTTTTCAAGGAGCTGGACCTCATGGCCTTCGTGGGCCAGGAGTGCGGCGGTGGCAAGCCCAGCGATGCCACCGCCGATGACGACAGTCCGGGTCATCAGCGTGGCTCCAGCCAGGTTGAAGCCACAGCGCGGGCGGCCAAGCCGGCCTTGAAGACATCCGGAACGCGGACGCGGCATTGATACAGCTCGTCCACGGTAGTTTGTTCGATACGGTGCGTCAGCGCTGCAAACAATGCGAGCGCACTCCTCACTGCCGCACGGGCATCATGCGGCAGGAGGGGGATGACCGCGTTGGCATCGGCCAACTGGGCCCGGATGGTCTTGACCCACTCCAAGCGGTCGTGATCCTCGAGGTGATCCGACGTGCCGAGGTAGTTGCGGCCCAACCTGGCGGTGTCGTCCGAAAGGTCGCGGAGGAAGTTGATGTTCTGGAAAGCAGCCCCCAACCTGCTGGCGCCGTACTGCAAGGCCGCGGCGTCGCCGTCGTCGATGTTCCGGCCCTGCATGAACACGCGAAGGCACATCAACCCCACAACCTCTGCCGAACCGTAAACGTAGCCCTGGTGTGCCGCCGCGTCGAAGCGGAGCGGCACCCCTGCGGGTCCGGAGCGCTCGCCGAGGTCCGTCCGCATCGAGGCAAAGAACGGGTCCGTCAGAGACTCGTCAATGCCGGACGCGCGGGCGGTTTGCGCGAACGCGTGGATGATGAGGTCGCTGCTGTAGCCGAGCTTGAGCGCGCGATGCGTCTCGTCGATGAAATGGTCCAGGGCCTCGCTTTGCTGCTGGTGGCTGAGGCCTGCTTCCGCGGTCACGCCGTCAACGAGTTCGTCGGCCACGCGCACCAAGGCGTAGATGTTCCGCACATGCTGCCGGTGCCTGGGGCCGAGCAACCGCGTCGCGAGACCGAACGAGGTGGAATAGGCCGAGATGACCTGGTTGGCTGCCCGTTCGGCGGTACGGGTGAAGTGCGTGAACGACGTGTCCATGGCGAGGGTCATGATTGCCGTCCTTCCAGCTGAGCGGCGAGGTCGATCAGGACGTTGCGGGCGTTTTCCGGGATCTCCGATGTCGCGCTGTTGAGGAGGCCATGGAACTCCCTCAGTTGCTCGTCGATGAGGCCTTGGACGAAGGACTCGGCGCCACACTCCGACAGCTGCCTGCGAACTTCTTCCGCATCCTTGATAATGAGCTCGGGACGTCCGAACCAGGGCTCGATGCCAGGCCATGCGCCCGTCATCCGTGCGTAGGCAATGATGGCCGTCTGCTTCCCCTCCCGCAGGTCCGAGAAGGGGTCCTTGCCGTGCCGCCGCGGGTCTCCGAACGTGGAGAGGAGATCGTCCTGCAGTTGGAAAGCGAGCCCCAGATGGCGGCCGGCTGATGCGAGGGAAAATTCCTCGGACGGTTCAGCACCGGAGAGGGCGGCGGCAGCGCGGAGAGGGAGTTCGAACGTGTAGGTGGCGGTCTTGTAGCCGCACATCACCAGTATCGTTTCCAGTTCGGGGGCGATGATGCCGTCCCCCAGCCCGACGTCCAGCTGTTCCCCGGCGACCGTCTCGTTGATGGTGTGTTCCAGGAGATCGAGGAGGCGTACACGGAGCGGGTGGGGAAGGTCGGCCCGTGCGAACGCTTGGTGTGTTCCGGCCAGCAGCATGTCGCCCATCAGGATTCCGCCGGTTTGTGCCCAGTGCAGGCGCGAATGCGGATGCTTTTGCTCGGACCCGGGTATTCCGCCCCCGGGTATTCCGCCTGCCGCCGCCAGGAGGGACCCGATGAGGTTGGGCTTGCCGCGGCGGACCAGATCGCCGTCGATAACGTCGTCGTGGAGGAGGAACGCGTAATGCAGGAGTTCGATGGCAGCGGCGATGCTGATCGCTGTCCGGCGTTGATCCTCAGCCCGAGGCGTTCCAGGGCGGCGAAGGGCGTCGTACGTCTCCATCAGCAGGAGCGGGCGTACGAACTTCCCGCCGAGAACGTTCTCGCCGGCAAGAGTCCAGAGCCTGGTGAACTCCGGGCCGTAAGGGGCTGCCGCCCGTGTCCGTGCCGAGATCAGTCCGTTGAGTTCATGCTCGATCGCGGTGCAAAGGTCGCTGCGGCTCCGGACGGTGCTTGACGTTACAGTCATGCTCCGGCTCCGAGCGCAAGTCCCTGGACCTCCAGAAGCTGGGGAAATTGCATGGCCAGCCAAGGGCTGAAGACATCAGGTGTGCGTTCAAGCGAGACTTCCAGCAGCGCCGGAGTGACCCACACGTAGTCGGCGACTTCAAGCGGGTTGGGGTTGACCGAACCCGACATGCGGGCGACGTAGACGGGGCAGATTTCGTTTTCCACGATGCCCGAGGGATCCACAGCCCTGTAGCGGAAGCCCGGCAGGGCTATTTCCACCCTTTTGGCATCTACGCCGAGTTCGTAGTGCGCACGCCGCAACACCGCGTCTTCCATCGCCTCACCAGGGGCCGGGTGGCCGCAAAAGCTATTGGTCCACACTCCGGGCCAGGTCTTCTTCTCGGGCGAGCGGCGGGTCAGCAGTATCTCGCCGGCGCCGTTGAGGAGGTAGCAGGAGAACGCCAGGTGCAGCGGTGTCTGCTCGGTATGCACTCCTTCTTTGGGTGCTTCGCCGATGGGCGTGCCGGCGTCGTCGAGAAGGACGACCATTTCTGTCGCGTTCACTGTTACGCCTTCCCTCAACGCCGTAGGACTGGGTGGGTGGCCCGTCTGAAAATTGCTAGACAAGCTAGAAAGAAGATTACCATGTAGGAAGGTAGGTGTAACATACTCACATGTCCACGCCTGAAGAAATTGACGCATCGGTTTCTTCCGCGATTTATCACTTGGACGCCAACGACCCCAGCCGCCGGTTGTTGGAACGGTCCGGCCTGTCAGAGGCTGACCTGAGGCAAATCAATGCCTTGATGGACGCGCTCGGGCGCCTTCGGGAAGCTGAACGGCGGCTTTCCGATGCTTCGTTGAAATACATGAAGCTGAACCAGTCGGACATGAGGGCGCTCCACTACTTGATCGTCAGCGCCAATCGCGGGGTGATTGCAACACCGGGCGCCATTGCTGCCCATCTAAGGATCTCGACGGCGTCCACCACCAAGCTGCTCGACCGGTTGGAACGGGCAGGCCACGTCACGCGCGAAGCCCACCCTTCAGATCGGCGGGCCCTGGCAATCGCAATCACCCCTGAAACCCACGAGGCAGCCATGAAATCGGTTGGCAGGCAGCAGGCCCGGCGTTTCCTTGCGGCCGCACGCTTGACGCCGGCGGAGCGTGACGTGGTGATGCGCTTCCTTGACGATATGGCGGCCGAAATCGCGCTCGGTCCGGACGCCTGGGTGAAGTAGTTCACAGGGTTAACCGGCGGTTCACTGAAACCCGGCAAGCATCGGGACAGTGGCGGCTGAGCTCTCCTGCAGCCGCTCCTCAGTACTGGAACATCGGCTCAGTACAGGAAGATCGGCAGCCAGTCCCGGTTATGCGCGTGCACCAGGGCCAGGAAAAGCACGAAGTCAAAGAGCAAGTGAACTGACACCACGTATGTGAAGGACTTGGTGAGCTTGAACGTGTAACCCTGCAGCAACGCGAAAGGGAAAGTCAGGAGCGGGCCCCAGGCCTGGTACCCGATCTCCCACAAGAATGATGAGAAAACAATCGCCTGCAGGAGGTTGGCCAGCCAGTCCGGGAAGTGTTGCCGCAGGAGCGTGAACGTGGTGCAGATGAAGAACAACTCGTCCCAGATGCCAACGGCGTTGACGCCCAGGAAGAGCCGCCAGAAGATCGTGGGGTCCGAGGCGTCCGGCCAGTTCCTGTAGACACCCGTACTGATCAGATATGCAGGCAGGATGAAGTAGCCAAGCGCCACGACGCCGATCAAGTACAGCTTTGCCGCCAGCGGCCACTTTCGGCCGGTGTTAACGGGAAACCTGATGATCTTTTCGCGGTAGGCGAATCTCGAGACGAGCCAGGGGACGAGTACGGCCAGCGTGAGGGCGGCGCCCATGAGCGCCATGTGTTCGATGCTCAGGTCGGCATTCAGGGGCACGAGGCTGATGATCACCAGTCCCGCGGCCACCAGGGCGAGGTGGCGCATCAATGTGAAGTCGATGAAAGCGGCCGTCGCGATGCTGGCGAGCAACAGGGCATAACCAAGCACTTCGTTCCCGAGGGCAAAGAGCGGCGCTCCGGACGCAGAAAGCAGCGCGGCCGGCAGGAGCTTCCAACTGAGCGCTGTCCGCGGGGTTTCCGTCGAGATTGAAGTCACCTTCCAAGCATCTCAGTGCATGCGGCTGCCCGTCACGGTTTCACGGTTGTCTCCGGCTTTGTGGCGGATTCGTGCGGATTTCTCTGTTAGATTCGTGACAAGGCCCACACGGTTTGGGCCGGGTCATGGCTGGCCTAGCCAGTGGGGGACACACATAAAGGAATACTCGATGGCTCAAGAAGAGGGCTCTATTCCGCCGGGCGGCGGTGCTGAGCACTTGCCTGGGGATGGCGTTGCGGCGCCACCGTTGGCAGGCGATCCGACGATGCGCGAGCAAGTAGTGGACATCATCGACTCCATTCTTGCCGACACTGATCCCAGGAGTGAGGACGCCCGGACCAAGCTCCGCCAATTGGTGGAAGCCCGTCCTGACGATCCCGAGGCAGTTCTGCTGGAACACCTGCTCGAAACCAGGAAGGCAGCAGCGTCAAGGCCTGAGCTCCCGGCCCGGCAGCCGTCCGCAAATGTTCACCTTGAAAGCTCCACTGCGGCGCGGGTCGTGACCGTGCCCGTGAGTCATGAAGTTCGGGAAGACATCGAAACGATCCTGGCGGACAAGTTGTTGCTCACGGCGTTCCAGCCCGTGCACGCCCTGCCGGAAGGTGAAGTGGTGGGTGTGGAGGCTCTCACCAGGTTCGTGGGTGCGGATGGTGCCAGCGCAGATATTTGGTTCCGTGAGGCAGAAGCTGCCGGCCTGGGGACCGAGCTGGAAATCGCGGCCCTGTTGTGCGCCCTGGCAGCGGCCAAAGACGTTCCGGACCACATGTATATTGCGTTGAACCTGACGCCGGCTACGTCCCGGGACTCCCGCGTGCGAAACCTGCTCGCCGCTGCCGCCCTGGCGCCGAACCGGATCATCGTAGAGCTGACCGGCAGCCTGGAAGGCGCGGATGCCCAACCGGGCGAAGGGCTGGAACCCCTGCGTCCGCTCGGTTTGCGACTGGCGGTCAGCGCGTCCGGGGCAGGCTTCGTTTCCATGGACCGGATCAACGATTTACGCCCTGACATCATCAAGCTGGACCGCCACCTGATCGAAGGCATCGCGGCCAGCGAAGGGCAACGGATCCGTGCCAGGGCCGTTGTGGAGCTTGCCCGCGAGATTGGCGCGGCAGTTGTGGCGGAAGGCATTGAAACCATCGAGGAACTCGAGGAAGTCACCGCGTTGAAGGTTACGGCCGCTCAGGGCTATCTTCTGGGGCGGCCATCAGTCCATCCGCTGGATTGGTCGGCGTGGAGCATCCGGGCGCAGGAGGAAGCGCAGCCCGCGGGTTAAGCACTTGTAGGCGGCAACTAGACTCGTGCCCATGTGGTTGCAGGCGTTGATGTGGGGGACAGTGGCCGGCGGGGCGCTGGTCCTTGGGTCAGGTATCGCCTGGTTGTGGAAAGTTCCGCCCAAGGTCGTGTCCACCGTCATGGCCTTCGGCGCGGGAGTCCTCATCTCCGCGCTCGCGTTTGAACTCGTGAATGAGGCCGTGGAAGGCGGCGGTCTGCTGCCCACCATCGGTGGCTTCCTCCTGGGGGCGCTGATCTTCGTCGGTTCGAACGCGCTCCTGGCGCGGGCCGGGGCAAAGCACCGAAAGCGCTCCGACGCGCGGCAGCCATCGGAGCAGGAATCCCCGGGAAGCGGCACGGCCATCGCCGTGGGTGCCTTGATTGACGGTGTGCCCGAATCGGTTGTCCTCGGCGTGGGGCTGCTCGCTTCCGGAACGGTCAGCCCGGCGATGCTCGCTGCAGTATTCATCTCCAACGTTCCTGAGGGACTCTCCAGTACTGCCGGCATGAAAAAAGCAGGCCGTAGCCCGGCTTATGTCTTTGGCACTTGGGCGGGGATCGCGGTGTTCAGCGGGCTGGCGTCGCTTTTGGGGTACACGGCGCTGGAGAAGGCTCCCGTGGCCTTGATTGCCTTCATCACGGCAATCGCCGCCGGAGGCATCCTTGCCATGCTCGCCGACACGATGATTCCCGAAGCCTTCGAAGAGCACCACAACCTGACGGGGCTGACGGCGGCCGTCGGCTTCCTTACGGCATTCACGATCCATCACGTCGGCGGCTGACCGGACGGCCAGCGCCTATCGGCGGCACGTCGGCGGCTGACCGGACGGCCAGCGCCAACCGGCGGCACGCCGGACTGACCGGACGGCCAGCGCCAACCGGCGGCACGCGCCCGGGGTGCGTGCCGCCGTCGTCACCTCAGAACCGGATATGGACCGTGTAGCTGTCCTCGGGCTGGCCCGTTTGAAGCGACGCGGCCTGCCGTGCGGCGGCGGGAATGTCGATGAAGCTCCGGGCGGTAGTGGTGAGCCCGGGGAAGTCGTCGATCGCCAGGGTCAGGCGCCCGTCGGTGGCGTACTTGATGTGCACGGTGATGACGGTCTTGGGTGTTTCGGGCGGGATTCCAGAGACGGTGAGTGAGTAGTACGGAGTGGTTCTGTCGCGTTCGCCGGCGGGGACGTTGGCACGCACCGCGCCTTCTTCCTCGAGCTCCGCGAGGCGCACTTTGACGGTGTCCTTGCAGGCGGTGACGGCGCCTGTGATGTCGGAAACCTTGCTGGCCCCGTGGGCGGCCAGGTAGTTGAGGATTTCCGTCCGGGTCCGTTCGATCCGGCCTTGCGCCGGCTTGCTGTTGATGGCGGTTGTGGTCATGGCTGTGTCCAAGCGACGGGCTTGTTCGTCATCATTTCCTATGGTTGGGCGCCCTTCCGGGGCGGCAATGGAGGACGGATCGGATTCGTCGTTGAACCCGTCCGAACGGTATTCGGGACTTGTGCGGTGATGTGTCAGGTGCTGCGCTCGGCGGACTCCGGAAGCACCGTTCCAAGAGTCTCTTCCACGCCATGAAGGTGCCGCATCATGGCCAGCCCGGCGTCCTCGGCCGAGCCTTTCTCGATGGCGTCGAAAATGGCTGCGTGTTCGATGCCGGATTGCTTCCTCCGGTCCACCACATGGTTCAGGGTGTTGGACTGGTTGGCCATGGCTTCGTCAATATCCGAAAGCATTGACGCGAACACGCCGTTGCCGCTGCTCCGGGCAATGATCGCGTGAAATTCCGAATTCAGGATGACCCACTGCTCAAGGTCTTCTTCTTCGTCCATGGCCCGGAGGATTTCGCGGAGTGATTCCACCTCCTGCGGGCTGCGGTGTTCAGCCGCCAGGCTGGCTGCGGGCACCTCAATGTGGGGCCTGGCCTCCAGGAGTTCCCGCGCCGAGTACTTGCCCAGCTTCAGGTCCTGTCCCACTTTATTGGCGATCACAAACGTTCCCTTGCCGGTCCGGGTTACGGTCAGGCCAAGGGCGTTGGAAGATTTGAGGGCCTCGCGGACCATCGTCCTGCTGACACCGAACTGTTGGGCCAGCGTCGCCTCAGAGTCCAGGCGCGAACCGATGGGAAGACTGCCGTCCTCAATAGCCGCACGCAGGGTGGCCAGGACGGCTTCCGCAGCGCCCACCCGAACAATTTTTCCTTGTCCGGCAGTCCAGCTGTCCAACAGGTTCGTCACGTAACGAATATGGCACGAGTCACATAAGGAGGCAAGTATTACGCCCCGCGCGTTCCAGCGCCGGATGAGTGTCAGGCCCGGCGGTACAGCGCCGCCAACAGTTCAACCACCACCTCAAGTTCCTGCGGCGGATCCTTCCTCAGCCATGCCACAAAGACGGGGACGGTCGGAGCGTCACGCACAGGGCGGTAGGCGAC
The DNA here is from genome assembly GCF_040684895.1 of Paenarthrobacter sp. NPDC089322. Lineage (NCBI taxonomy): Bacteria > Bacillati > Actinomycetota > Actinomycetes > Micrococcales > Micrococcaceae > Paenarthrobacter > Paenarthrobacter sp. NPDC089322. Next base: position 35,701 of record NZ_JBFBGW010000008.1, on the reverse strand, counting down.
GCCCCGCCGTCGATATTGATGCGCGGTGGACGCCGCCGTGATGCCGCGCGCCGCGCCGCTGCCGATCACGGTGAGCCAATCGTCGATGTCACGGATGGGAATTACTTCCGGAGGCTGCCCCTGCTCCGCCCACAGATCCAGCGTGGTGCTGCCGGTGCGGAGGTCCATCGCCACGGGCAGCGTCGCGATCTGCGTCAGCGTCACCGACCTGCGCTTAGCCAAGGGATCGTCCACTGACATGGCGCAGTACCGCTTCTCCTCACCAATGCGTTCATGCTCGACGGCGGCAGCTTGCGGGAGGCGTCGAAGGATCGCGAAGTCTGTGGTCCCGTCGAGCAGGCCGCCGCTGGGAGTGTTGGAACGGATGAGCTGCAGTTCCGTGTGGGGGAAGCGCGTTTTCCAGAGGTGCTGAAACTCCGTGGTGTGCTCGCCCAGGGCGGACCACGCGTAACCGATCCGGAGCTCGCCTGTGCCCGCCCGGGCATCCCGCTCAAGATCGGCCAGGAGCGCTATGATCCGGCGGGCTTTGCCGAGGGCGCGCTCGCCGGCAGCAGTGAGTCCAAGCCTGCGCGTGGTCCTCTCCAAAAGCCGGACCCCGAGCGCCTGTTCGAGTGCTGCGATATTGCGCGAAACGGCGGCCTGGGACATCCGCAGTTCGATTGCGGCATCGGTAAACGTGCCCTCGTCCACCACGGCGAGCAGGCAGCGCAGCTGGCGCAATTCCACATCCATGCTGCCCATCCTATTGATGCATCAAGCGCATAAATAGGCCAATCCATGCATTTAGCGGATGAAAGTCGCAGGCGCAGAATTTCCTCATGAACCAGAGCAACTCAGCAGGCAAGGCCGGGGGAGCCGCCACCCTGGTGGCCAGCGCCCTCTCCAACCAGTTGGGAGCGGCGAGTGGCTCGCTGGCGTTTCCCGTCATGGGTCCTGTGGGTGTGGTGGCAGTACGCCAGCTGGTCGCCGCGGCAGTCCTCCTGCCGATCGTCCGACCCCGTTTGCGCGAACTGAGCTGGCAGCAGTGGTGGCCTGTGCTCCTGCTGGCCCTCTCGTTCGGGACAATGAACCTCGGGCTTTACGCCTCAATCCAACGCATCGGCCTGGGTCTGGCGGTGACCCTGGAGTTCCTTGGTCCGCTGGCCGTGGCGCTGGCGGGTTCGCGGCGGAAGAGCAGCTTGCTGTGTGCGCTGGCTGCCACCGCCGGCGTTATAGCCATCACCCGCCCCGAAGCCTCCACGGACTTCGTCGGCATCGGCCTTGGCCTGCTGGCCGCCTGCAGTTGGGCCGCCTACATCCTCCTGAACCGGACAGTGGGCCAGCGGATCCAAGGCATCCAAGGCACAGCAGTCGCGACGGGAGTGTCAGCGACCCTCTTCCTGCCTGTCGCCGTCGCAATTTTCCTGAGCAGGCCGGTCACCGGCCCCGCGCTCCTGTGTGCGGTTGCCGCCGGAATTCTCGCCTCCGTGCTGCCGTACGTCGCGGACCTTATCGCCCTGCGCCGCGTGCCCGCCAATCTGTTCGGCGTGCTGATGAGCATCAATCCGGTCTTTGCGGCGATCATCGGCGCGCTGGTGCTGCACCAGGACCTCGCCCCCGTCCAGTGGGCGGGCATCGCATTGATCGTCGCCGCCAACGCGGCCGTGCTGCTGCTCGGGCGGCGCTAGCTCATGCGGGCGCGTCCCCCGACGAGCCCCGCACCTGCAATCGCGAGGGCACTTGATGAAGCCGGGCGGGGAGCTCGGGCGTGGTCAGGCGCTCGAGGATAAACTTGCCCGCTTCAACGCCCACGGCCAAGTTGCCGTTATCCACGGACGTCAGCGAGAGGTGCCGGATCTTCGCCAGGTAGGTGTTGTCGTAGCCCACCAGGGACAGGTCTTCCGGAACGGACAGGCCCAGGTCGTCCGCCGCGGACAGCGCTCCGATGCAGGCGATGTCGTTGTAGGCAAAAATCGCGGTGGGCCGTTCGCTGCCGGCTAACAGCCGGCCCGCTGCGCTGTAGGCGCTCTCCTCGCTGAGGCCCCCGGCCACCACGGCAGGTTCCAGTCCGGCGTCGCGCATGGTCCGCTCGAAAGAGGCCCGACGCAGCGTGCCCACCTCGCCCGGCCCCTGCAGGTGCGCAATCTTCCGGTGCCCCAGCGAGAGCAGGTGTTCGGTCGCCTGCCGCGCACCGGCGTCGTCATCATTGACCACAACGTCGACGCCGGGAAGGTGCGGTTCGCGGGTTCCGGCCAGGACCACCGGGATGCTATGTGCGGCGTTCTCGATCGCCGCTTCCTCGGTGGTGGTACCGACCACCACCAGCCCGTCAATGCGCTGCTCAAGGAGTGTCTCCACGGAACTCCGGCCCACCCGGGTGTCTGTGTAGGAGTCGGCCAGAACGGGGGAGACGCCCGCTGAATGCAGCGATGCTGTGAGGCCTTCGAGCAGCTCCACGAACCATGGGTTGCGAATGTCGTTGAGCATCACGCCGATGGTCCCGCTGCGGGGTCCGGAGAGGCGTTGGGCCAGCCGGTTGGGGCGGTACCCCAGGTGGTCCATGGCTTCCAGGACCGCACGACGGCGGCCCTCACTCACGTTGGAAGAGCCCTGCAGCACTAAGGAGACCAAGGATTTGGACACGCCTGCGGCGCTCGCAACATCACGGATGGTGGGCTTGGCCGGCATAGTGCGCTCCTTTCGTCGTGGTCCGGGTTCAAGCTTAGGGGCTTGACGTTCATCCCCCGTCGCATTCATTATGGACCGGTCCAAATAAATTCCAAAGAGTCAATGAGGATCTTTCATGAGTGCACCCGATTCGCGGCAACTTGTCGCTGGAATGGTGGGAGGCGGTCCCGGTGCGGACATCGGCAAGACCCATCGCTACGCCATGCGCCTGGATGGCCATTACGATCTCCAAGCCGGGATCTTCGGCCGGGACCCAGGCAACTCCCGGGCGACCGCCGTCGAACTCGGCGTCCCGCAAGACCGCACGTACAGCACCGTCAGCGAGATGGCCGATGCCGAGGCCGCGCGGGCGGACGGGGTGGACGTCGTGGTGGTCGCGACACCGAACGACAGCCACTTCGGAATCGCGCGCGCCTTCCTTGAAAAGGGCATCTCCGTGGTGTGCGAGAAGCCGCTGACCCAGGACTCGGCGACGGCGGCGGAATTGGTCCGCATAGCCGACGCCAGCGGCGCCGTCCTTGCCGTCCCGCACTGCTACTCCGCCTACGCGATGGTTCGCCAGGCGGCTCGGATGGTCCGCAACGGTGAGCTGGGCGCCATCCGGTTTGTCGACGTCGAGCATGCCTCGGGCTGGGCGGCGACGCCCCTCGAAGAACTGGGCCACAAGCAGGCCGCGTGGCGCACGAATCCTGAGATCGCAGGCTTCCCGAGCGTCGTCGGCGACCTTGGCACGCACGCTTTCCACCTGCTCCGCTACATCACGGGACTCGAAGCCGAGCGCTTGTCCGGGCGGTTGCAGACGTTCGTTCCAGGCCGCCGCGTCTTCGACAACGCCACCGTGGAACTCGAGCTGACCGGCAACGTCCCCGCCCGCCTCTGGGCCAGCATGGCGGCCACTGGCCACAACCACGGCCTGCGCATCCGGATCTACGGCGAGAAGGGGAGCCTCGAGTGGCAGCACGAAGACCCGCACCACCTCAAGGTGCAGGACCTCGCAGGCGTCTCCACCATCCTCACTCATGGTCTCAGCACCCTGCACGACGACGCGTCCCGGCTCACGCGCGTCGGCCTCGGCCACCCGGAGGGCTTCCTTGAGGCCTTCGCCAATTTCTACTCCGACCTCGCCGACGTCCTTCGGGCGCGCCGCGACGGCACCCCGCTTCCTGAGCGTGAGCTGTCCTTCCCCACCGGCGTGGACGGCTTGATCGGAGTCCGGTTTGTCGAAGCCGTGGCCGCCTCGCATCACGACGATTCCGCGTGGAAGGTCCCCGCATCCGCCTACGAGAAAGCAGCAGTCTGACATGCCCCGCTTCGCCCTTCTGGGAGCCGGCTTCATCGGTTCCGTCCACGCCGCCAATCTCGCCGCACACCCCGGCGTCGACTTCCGCCTCGTCTATGACGTCGACCAGCAGCGTGCTCAAACCCTCGCCGCCGCGCACGGTGCCACTGCAGCCACGTCACTCGAGGAGGTGTTCGACCCTTCGGTGATTGACGCCGTCTTCATCGCCTCCTCCACCGATACCCACGCCGACCACCTGCGCCGCGCGGCCGCCGTCGGAATTGCCGTGTTGTGTGAGAAGCCGATCGACTTGGACCTGGACCGGGCCCGCGAAACTGCCGCCTTCGCCGAGGACAGCGGCGTTCAGGTCATGGTGGACTTCAACCGGCGCTTCGACCGCGATTATGCCGAACTCAAGCGCGTGGTGGACTCGGGGGAGATCGGCAAGGTGGAGCTCATCCAGCTCACCTCGCGAGGCCCGTCCATGCCCCCGTTGTCCTACGTCGCCACGTCCGGCGGCCAGCTTCGCGACCAGACGGTCCACTTCTTCGACCTCGCGCGCTGGCTTTCCGGGCTGGACCCGGTGGAGGTTTTCGCTACCGGCTCGGCCCTGGCGGAGCCCGGCATCGTGGAGTACGACGACGTTGACACTTCCGCAGTGACGTTGCGGCTCCCCGGTGGGGCCTTGGTGCAGATCGATTCCGTGCGCCGCACCGGGTACGGATACGACGAACGGATCGAGATCATGGGGTCCGAAGGAATGGTGGAGGCCCGTCGGCACAGGAACGGCGCAGTATCGCGCTATGCAGGCAAGTCCGTCGTGGACGACGGCCTGCACCCCGGCTGGTTCGAACGTGTGAAGCCCACGTATGCGGCGGCCCTTGGCGCATTTGTGTCGGCCCTGGAGGGAGGAGGCGCTCCTGCCCCTTCGCTGGAAGACGGACTCAAAGCCCAAGCCATCGCCGAAGCCGCCGTGCTCTCACTCCGCTCCGGCCGCATGGAACCCGTCAAGTACTGAACCCAACTGAGTCGCATTAGAGCGCGTTCTGAGCCGTCAAAACGCGCTCAGCTGCGACTCAGTTGGGAGAGAACGCGGCGCGGAAGGCGGCCAGGGCGGCGTCACCCGCTGCGATTCCCTGGCCGCCGATCGCGCCGGCTTCCATTCCGATCACGCCCGTGTATCCGGCCGCGCGGAGTGTCGCGGCGATTGCCGGATAGTTGATCTCCCCGGTTCCGGGTTCGAAGCGTCCCGGAACGTCAGCCACTTGGATCTCCCCGATCTCCGCCTGGGCGCCGCGCACCAGCTCTATCAGGTTCCCTTCGCCGATCTGCGCGTGGTACAGGTCCAACATCATTTTCACGTTGGGATGGTCCACGGCCTTCACCAACGCGTGGGTGTCCTTGGCCCTGGCCAGCGGGATGCCCGGGTGATCGAGGATGGTATTGAGGTTCTCCAAGGCAAACACGATTCCGTGCCTTTCGCCGAGTTCGCCCAGTTTCTCCAGTGTCCGCAGGCCGGTCAGCCACATTTCGCCTGTGGAGCGGTGTGTTGGCCGGACCGCACGGCCTCCTTCACCCAGCTCGGCCGGGTGCACCACCATCCGCTCAACGCCCAACTCCAAGGCAGTGGGAATCAGCTTTTCCGCGGAGGACAGCACTTCGTGGGCGTTCGCGGGGTCGATGACGCTCCCGCCAAAGTAGCCGCTCATCGATGAAAACTTCGCACCCGTGGCCGCAAGGGCCGCGATGTCCCTGCCCCGGGTATCCCACAACTCCACCTCGAAACCTTGGTCGTGAATCCGGCGCACACGCTCACCCAAGGGAAGCTCGCCGTAAATCATCTCGGCGCAGGCTGCCAACCGAAAGGTCATGCTCCGGCTCCCTGCAGCTCCCGGGCCTGCTCCGCTGCCCGCAGCTCCGCGATGTCCGACACCTCCACCGGCCGCCCGCTTTCTGCCGACTTGAAGGCAGCCAACGCCACGGCCAACGCATTCCGCGCATCAACACCACCTGGCGCTGCCACCGCCCGAGGTGTGTTTTCCGCCGTCGTGCTGTCCGCGAGGAGGCCACGGCGCGAGGCGACATCGTCGGTGAAGTGCGCAAGTTCTGCCGTGTAAGCGTCGTGGAAGAGGTCGATGTTGAGCCGGCTGGTGGCCGCAGTGATACCGGCCGCCGTGTAGCTCGTGGCGCTGGTGGCCTGCGGCCCGCCGGCCGTAACCATGCCTGCCGATCCGAAAACCTCCCCGCGGACGTCATATCCGTAGAGCGCGTTGAAGTTGGCCTCTGCAACCGCGATGGCCCCATTGCTGTAAGTGACGGTCACGACGGCGGTGTCCAGGAGCCCGCCCGCCTTGGCTTCCGGTGCCACGAGGGCGTCCGCGACAGCGTGGACCTTGACGGGAACCGCGCCCGGATTGAGCCAGTTGAGGGTGTCGAAGTCGTGTATGAGGGTTTCCAGGAAGATGGTGCCCGGGGCGATGCGCTCCGGGTTGCCAATGCCTGCCTCGGTTCCGGGGTCGCGTGTGAGGGAACGGAGCAGTTGGGGTACTCCGACGGCGCCGTCGTCAATGAGCTTTCGTGCGGCGGTGAAATCGGTGGAGTAGCGGCGGTTGAAGCCAAAGCGGAGCATGATGCCGGCTTCGTCGGCAGCAGCAATTGCGGCATCCAACTCCTCGATGGTCCGCCCGCCTGGCTTCTCGCAGAACACATCCTTGCCCGCCCGGGCGGCCGCCGCGATCAGCTCTGAATGGAACCGCAAGGGAGCTGCGATGAGGATCGCGTCCACCTCGGGATCTGCAAGGACATCGGCCGCTTCCGTGCTGATCTTGCTGACGCCCAGACGGCCTGCGAGGGATTCCAAGGCTGGGAGAACGGGGTCGGCAATGGCTTCCAGGCGTGCGTTGGGGATGCGTTGAGCGATTGATTCCGCGTGGAAATTGCCAATCCAGCCTGCGCCGATGACGGCGATGCGGACGGGCCGGTCTTCCTTGACCGGGTGCTGTAGGTACGTCACGTGGGCTCCTCATGAGTTTTCTAGATCGTTCTAGTCAGCCCATGGTTACATGCCTTGGGCTTGTTCGTCTAGATCGTTCTAGTTGCGTCATGCGGAAGCACGACGGCGGCCGTCGGCTAAGCGGCCTCATCACCCAGCGCGCGTGGTTGCGCGCGCGGCTCCGCGCCGTCGTCGTGCTTTTGTGGAGCGGCTGCCGCCGGGCGGGCGCCGGTGGTCGGCTGCGCAGGGCCCGGGTCAACGGATGCGTTTCCTGGTGGTTGCCTCCTGAGTACAAGTCCCAGGAGCGGGGCCGCGAGGAGAAGCAGCAGGACGCTGCCCACCCCTGCGATCCCGGCCAGAAAAACGATCCCTGCCATGAACAACACGTGGATGTCCGCGGCTTCGGTGAGGGCGGGTGCGGCGGGCAGCGCCGCCAATACGCTGATGGATGTCACATCGTGCTCCTGGGCGCGTGGCTACTGGGTTCCAATACTTATGAGTGCGCGGCGCAGGCGGAATGTGTTGGCGAAGCGCCAAGCGAACTTCCGAAAAGATTTTTGGAAACCACGCGTCATGATTTCCAAGGGGGTGTCACATAACCAGTGCCCAAGTCGTTGTCCTGTGTGAAGTGCCGTCGCCCTTTTCGGCGCGATCCACGGACAATGCGGAGTTAGCAGCGGTGGATGTGGCGGGTTCTGGGGCCCGCCCGGGGCGCCATCGCTGCGGTAACCGGGCTAGTGCGGTCGGTCGTCTGAGTCGCGGCCGGCCGCACGTCTGGTTTCGGGGTGTTTTGGCCTCCAGCGGTAGATCTTCTGAGAGCCGCGTTAGATCGTTCTATAGACTGGCTGCGGGCAAAGGAGGGCTATGGGAGACAAGCGTCCCACGTTGATGGACGTCGCTGAAGCGGCCGGAGTCTCCCGTGCCTTGGTCTCGATCGTGATGAGGAATGCCCCCGGCGCCTCGGACGCCACGCGTTCCAAGGTCCAAGAGGCAGCCAAGGCCTTGGGCTACCGGCCGGACAGCAGGGCGCGGCTCCTGCGCAGCAGCAGGACCAGGCTCCTGGGCGTCAGCTACTCCACAGCGCACGCCTTCCACGCCGAAATCGTCGACGCCGCCTATGCGGGCGCCACGGAACGGGGTTATGACATCGCCCTAAGCGCCATAGCCAACGGCAGGCCTGAGCCGCGGGCAATTGAGTCCCTCCTGGACCTCGGCTGCGAGGCCCTGATCATGATCTCCCCGACGCTCGGGGAGCAGGAACTGAGCGGGTATGCTGCACGGCTGCCCGTTGTCAGCCTGCTTCGGGACGATGTCGGTGAGTCGCTGGATTCCGTCAGCAGCGACGACCATGCGGGCATCCGCATAGCCGTCGAGCATCTGAGCGCACTGGGTCACGAGCAGATTGTCCACGTCGACGGCGGAGACGCCGTCTCGGGGCCGCAACGCCGGGAGGCCTTCGAAGCGGAGATGGCCAAGCGCGGACTGGAAGCGCGTGTGGTGCCTGGCGGGCCCACGGAAGAGGACGGCTTGCGCGCCGGGCAATCCTTGCTGGACGAACTCCCCACAGCGGTCATTGCCTTCAACGATCGCTGCGCCCTCGGCGTCTGGGAGAGTTTCCGCGCGGCCGGCCTGCGCGTCCCGGAGGACGTGTCCATCCTCGGTTACGACGACAGCCAGTTTGCCCGCCTCAGCTACGTCCAGTTGTCCTCCATCAGCCAGGATGCCCCGCTGCTGGCCCGCGCCGCGGTGGACCGCGCCATCGACCGTTTGGAAGGTTCGACGGCGGCAGCCCACCTCGTGCGGACACCCCACCTGGTGGTTCGCCGCACAACAGGCGTGCGCCGAGGCGCCTAGGAGCGTGCTTCCGAGGATTCGACATCAACATCGTCCGAATTCAGCGGGTTTGCGATCTCGTCCGTCGTCATGCGGGCGGCAAAGAGGGCCACAAAGGCCATGATCGGGCACACCAAACCGCCAACAAAGAAGATGAGCCAGATCGGAACCACCTCTGCCAGGGGGCCGGCAAGGGCCATGGAGACGGGCATCAGGGCCAAGGACACAAAGAAATCCAGGCTGGAGATCCGTCCCAGCAGATGGCGAGGCACGCGTCGCTGCAGGAGCGTGCCCCAGATGACCACTCCGATTCCCTCAGTGACGCCGAAGATCACCATGGCTGCCGCGAGCACCCATACGTTGTCCATGAAACCAATGGCGGCGACGGGCAGGCTGCCCACGCCCCAGGTCAGTATCATCACCGTCAGGTAGCGCCGCGGCAGCCGGAACGAAGCCGTGGCCAATGACGCTATGGCACTGCCAACACCCATGATCGCCAGCAGGAAACCGAACACCCGGGAATCGCCGCCGAGTTGGTCCCGGACGACGAACGGCAGCAGAACTTCGATGGGACCGATGAGGAACAACACGGACAGGCACGCCCAGAGCAACGTCCAGAGCAGCCACGGAGTCCGGAGGGTGTAGCTGAAGCCCTCCTTGAGGTCCCGGAAAAGTGACGACTTGGCACGGGGCTCACCCGCCAGATCAGCGCTGAGTCCAGGAGCGTCCAGTGCTTGCCGGCTCAGGAAGTTCAGGATCGCGAACGCCAGGAAGTGGCACACGGCAACCCCGGCCACGGCATGAGCGGGAGACAGCGATGCCACCACGATGCCCGCAACGGCCGGGCCGGCTGCCTGTTGCAGGATCGGCCGGACGGTGCCCTCCATGCCGTTCGCCGCGAGCAGTTCGTCCGCAGGCAGGATCCGCGGGAGGATCGCGGAGTACGCGGGGAAGAAAAACGCCTGCCCCACACCCAACACGAAGGCGCCGATGGCCAGATGCCACAATTCCAGGAGGTTGAGCATGGCCAACAGGGAGACGGAAGCAATGACAGCCAGGTTGGCGCCCTCCACTGCGATGATCAGGAGCCGCTGACGCAGACGGTCGGCCGCGATACCGCCGATCAGCACGAACCCCACCAGGCCGATGCTCGCGGCGGTCGCCACGAGCGACAGCTCCAACGGGCCGCCGCCGAGGTGGATGACCTCGTAGACCATGGCCACAGCCCACATGCCGGAGCCGAAGATCGAAATGGACAACGCAGCAATGAGCACACGGAATTCCCGGTGTGCAAAAGGACGCAGCGCCCTCAGAGCGGCCATCCCTCCAGCCTAAACCCGGGACAGTCCGCTGTGGAGCCCAGTCCGCTGTGGAGGGCAGGCCGCGAAAGGCGGCTGGTCACCTTCCCTGCAACCAGCGCCGAGTAAGGAAGGAACCTGAGTTATGAAGCGCCCGACGGCGGGGCGTCGCCGTCGTCGATGTCCGGACCTTCGGCGGGATCCTGGCTATGGATGCCGGTATCGTGCGAAACCCAGCCTTCCGTTTCGCCTTCGGCGGGGGCGTCCGTGTGGTGGCGGATCACGTGCTCGTTCTTGTTCGTTGCCTTCATTACGGATACTTCCTGTCCTCGCTGGACTGCTTCCGTGAGTGGACCTAAGTCTACGCCGGTGGCATAGGCTGAGCGCAGTAGTTCTCCGCGAAACGAATACCTGCCATGGAGAGGTGAAGATGCCCAAGCGACCCAACCCGGCGGTGAGAATCGCCCAAGAGACAGCCCACAACGCAGTGTTCGATGCCCAAGGCAACACCAAGCCCGGGGTGCACAACGCCCTGCTGAAGGCCGTTGACGTGCAACGGCCCCTCGTCCTGGCCAACCTCAAGAGAATGCAGCGCCGGCACCCGAACGCGACCCCCGCGCAGCTTGCGGCGAAGCTGGAGCGCGACTACCTGACCGCCGTCGCCGGTGGGGGAGCCGCGGTAGGTGCTACCGCCGTCGTGCCCGGTATCGGGACGGCAGCGTCGCTGGGGCTGTCCGCCCTGGCAACTGTCGGTTTCCTGGAAACGACGGCCCTCTACGCGTCGTCGCTCGCCGAGCTGCACGGCATCCGGCTCACGGACCCCGAACGCGCGCGGACCATGGTCATGGCCATCATGCTCGGCGAGGAAGGCACCTCCTTGCTGGGAGCGCTCAGCGGCCAGTCGCTGGGGCGGAGCAAGGGTGTAACCAATGCCTGGGGCACGACGCTCACCAAGAAGATTCCCGGCAGCGGCTTTGGCGTCATCCGCGACGCCATCCAGCGGGCGTTCCTCAAGAACCTGGTCAAACGGCAGGGTTCTGCGTTCCTGGGCCGGGCACTTCCCTTCGGCGTGGGCGCCGTAGTGGGCGGCGCGGGCAACCTGATGATGGGCCGGGCCGTCATTGCCACTGCCAAGGAAGCCTTCGGGCCGCTGCCGGATGTCATTCCGGGAGAGCTCCTGCCGAAGTCCCTGCAGAAAGACGTGGCACTGGAGGGAGGTGCCGATGGACCTCAACGCTGACCTGGGGGAGTCGTTCGGCTCCTGGACGATGGGCGATGACGCCGCAATGTTCCGCATCGTGAGCAGCGCCAACGTGGCCTGTGGCTTCCACGCCGGCGACCCCCTGACCATGCTCGACAGTTGCCGGGCGGCCTTTGAACTGGACGTCCGCGTCGGAGCTCACGTGGGATACCGGGACCTTGCCGGCTTTGGGCGGCGCTCGCTGGACATGAGCTTCGACGAACTCTTCGGCGACGTCCTGTACCAGTTGGGTGCCCTGGACGGCGTGGCCCACGCGGTCGGGGCTTCCGTGGACTACGTGAAACCGCACGGCGCCCTGTACAACCGGATCGTCCATGACAGGGAGCAAGCCGAAGCCGTTGTTGCTGCCGTCCACGCCTATGATCCCGGGCTGCCGGTCCTGGGCTTGCCAGGCTCTGCGTGGTTGACCCTTGCCGACGAATCCGGACACCCGGTGTTCAGCGAGGCCTTCGTGGACAGGGCCTACCTGCCGGACGGCACCCTCGTCCCGCGCTCGCAGGACGGCGCGGTACTGCACGATCCTGCGGCCGTGGTGGCACAGGCGGTACGCCTCGCGACCCGCGGAGAAGTGGTGGCCGTGGACGGGACAGTGATTCCGGTGCGTGCGGACTCTTTGTGCATCCACGGCGATACTCCGGGCGCCGTGGAAATGGCCGCCGCCGTGCGGGCAGGCCTCGAGGAAGCCGGAGTGGAGATTGACGCGTTCGCGTAGGTCCTGCTGAAGGAGGCCTGATGAGTGCAATTGTGGTGGACCCCGGTTCCCTGACTGTGGTGCTCCCGCCCGAACAAGCGTTGGACCGGGCGTCCATGCACCTGGCCAACGCCCTCCTCGGCAACCCGGAGTCTGCCCCGGGGCTCGAGGTGTTGCTTGGCGGCTTGCGGTTGAGGTTCGTCTCGGGATCGGCGGTCGCCGTCACCGGGGCGGAGGGCATGGTCAAACTCAATGGCTCCGAACTTCCCCTCAACAAGGCCGTCCGAGTGGCACCGGGCGCCGTGCTGGAGTGCGGCCCGGCGCTGTTTGGCATCCGGTATTACGTGGCCGTCCAAGGCGGACTCGAGGTTCAGGCGGAGCCCTTGCGCGCCGGTAGGCCGTTGGCGTTCGGCCGCCCCGGTGGGAACGGCTTCCCCGCCGTGAACAAGCCACCGCGTCGTGCCCTGGACCCGGACCGGCCAGTGGTCGCCAGGGTCTCGCCGGGCCCGGACGCCCAAAATTACGACGCCGGTACCTGGCTTCGCTTGACCAAGGAACCATGGACGCTGTCACCGGACTCGGACCGGGTTGGTGCCCGCCTGCTGGGGCGGCCGCTTGAGACGCGTGGGGCGCGCGAGCCCGCCACAGCTGCAGCACCCCGCACCCAACCGCTGATTTCAGGCTCCGTCCTGCTGCCGTCGTCGGGCCTTCCCATCGTCGCGCTCGCCGGCCATCCCGCCACCAGCGAGTCCCCGGTCATTGCCGTGGTGCGCGAGGAAGACCTCGACTCGCTCGGCCAGGCGCGGCCCGGACAGATGGTGCACCTGCTGGGTTGAAGTGCGAATGGCTGCCGCGTGATCTTCTCAGGGCTAAAGCCCGCCGGTAAGGTGCGCGGCGCCAGTGTCTGGATCGCGGACTACGTCATCATGGCTTTGGATGACTTTGCCGCGCGGGCCGGCCGCCGCGCACGACAGTAGGCTCGCAGCCACTAGCCAAACAGCAGATGTGCCACCGTGAAGATCGCGAGGCCCGCCAACGCGCCGACTACGGTGCCGTTGATCCGGATGTATTGGAGGTCCTTGCCGACCTGGAGCTCGATCTTCTGCGAGGTCTCCTCGGCGTCCCAACGGGCTACCGTATCCGAAATGACGCCGGCAATGTCCGAACGGTACGTGTTGACGAGGTACCCCGCGGCGTCGCCGATCCACGCGTTGACCTTCCCCGCCAGTTCGTCGTCGTTGACCAGTCTCGAACCGAAGTCGCGGACGACGCTCTTGAAGCGGAGGCTCAGTTCGCTGTCGGGGTCCTCGACGGCGGTGAGCAGCGCATTCTTGACCGTTCCCCAAGTGCGGGACGCCAGTTCGCGGACCTCGGGGTCGCCGAGGATCTGGGCTTTGATGGCTTCGGCGCGCTCGATCATGGCGGGGTCGTGCTGCAGGTCCTGGGCAAGGTCCGTCAGGTAGGCATCGATGGACTTCCGGACTTGGTGGTTCTGGTCATTCTGCACCGCGCGCACGAACTTCAGGAGCTCGACGTAGACCTTGTCGCCCACCAATCCGTCTACAAAGGTTGGCACCCACACGGGCGAACGGTCTGAAACGAGCCTGTTCACGGTGGTGTGGTTGGCGTCTACCCAGTCGGCGGCCCGGTCCACCAGGAGGTCCACCAGCTTGTGGTGGTGTCCGTCGGCGAAGATCCGCTCGGCCATCCGTCCAACAGGCGGTCCCCAGGGTGGCGTGAGCAGGTGCTTCCGGACCATGCCTTCGATCACCGCTTGCACGTCGTCGTCGTTGAGCACCGTGAACGCGCCGCGAATCAGGGCGCCGCCTTCTTTGGCTACACGCTCGGCGCCGCCGGGACCGGACAGCCAATGGCCCACCTTGCGAGCAATATCGATGCTCGCCAACTTGTCCTGCACAACCTCTTGGGAGAGGAAGTTGCTCTCCACGAAGTCGCTCAGCGATTCACCGATCTGGTCCTTGCGGCGCGGAATGATGGCGGTGTGGGGGATCTTGATGCCCATGGGGTATTTGAACAATGCGGTCACGGCGAACCAGTCCGCCAGCGCGCCCACCATGCCGCCCTCGGCCGCCGCCCGGACATACTCCAGCCACGGGTATTCCTTCTGGAACGCGAAGGCGACCATGAATATCACCGCCATCGCGATCAGCAGGGACAGTGCCAGCCGTTTCATTCGGCGCAGCGCCGCTGCCTTTTCCTCGTCTCCCGCAGACCGGCCGACGACGGCGGACCCGGCTCGCGTGGCCGCGGAACCTGATGTTGGGGCTCGTTTGGCGTGGTTGGTGACGTCTTCGGCCGGGATTTGTTCAGAGTTCACCTGCATTAGCCCAGCGTATCCCTGTGTGCTCAGCCGCGTGGGTTAACGTGTCTGCATGACTAGCGACGACTTCGCTCCCGGCCGGCCCAAGGTCTATGCGCACCGGGGAGCCAGTGCTGCCTATGCGGAACACACCAGGGCCGCCTACCTGAAGGCAATCGCCGACGGCGCTGACGGAGTTGAATGTGATGTCCACCTGACCCGCGACCAGCACGTGGTGTTGCTGCACGATGCCAACCTTGACCGGACGTCCACGGGCACGGGGCCCGTCTCCGAGAAGACGTTGGATGAGCTGCGCGACCTGGACTTCTCCTCGTGGAAAGGCGCCCGGATCCCGGATGCCTACGGCGGAGTCGCCGACCAGTTCCTGACGTTGTCCGAGCTGCTGGACATTCTGCGTGCAGCCGGACGCGAGATTGGCCTGGCCATCGAACTGAAGCATCCCAGCCCCTATCAACTGAAACTCGAGGACAGGGTGCTGGAGCTCCTCTCCAGCGAGGGATGGGCGCCGGAGGATTCCAGGCTCGGGAACATCCAGGTTTCCTTCATGAGTTTCGATCCCGACTCGATCCAGCACCTCCTGTTGACGGTTCCCGCTCAACATGTCTGCCAGCTCGTGGACAATTTTTCCGTCCAGGAACTCCGGCAGGGCCTCGGACTTGGACCCATCACAGCGGGCGCGGTGGCCAATGTCATGAAGGCAACCCAAGCGGAGGCAGAACGTGTCCTGGATGCCGGCGAGGTTGGAATCGCCGGGCCGGGAATCGATTACGTGAGGGAGCACGCACGGAACATCCAGCGATGGCTGGAGGCCGGCAGGATCTTCAGGGTGTGGACGGTCGACTCCGAGAAAGACGTGGCACTCTGCCAAGGGCTCGGGATCCACGAGATCACCACCAACAAACCGGCGCAGGTCCTGGCCCAGCTGCAGGTTCCCAGCAGGTAGGAGCCCTGCCAAGCAGGTAGCCTGCAGCCGTTGCCGGGGGACTTTGGGGGCCGTACTGCCGTTGTGATTGAGTGGTCCCATGTCTGTGGAGCTGCGAATATGAGTACGTCCGGCGCTGCGCCCCTGAAACTGAGGGACTCGCCGGCGTTCAAAGTAGCCGTCTCCCTTAGCATCGCCACAGGCTTGTACGGCGTTTCCTTCGGAGCCCTGTCCGTGGCGTCAGGGTTCGATTTCTGGCAGACCATGGCACTGAGCCTGCTCCTGTTCAGCGGCGGCTCACAGTTCGCGTTCATTGGGGTCGTGGCTGGGGGCGGCTCCGGGGGTGCGGCCATGACGGCCAGTGCTTTGCTTGGTTTGCGCAATGGCATCTACGGGATGCAGATCAACGCGATGCTGCGACCGGCCGGCTGGGCCCGATACGCTGCGGCCCACATCACAATCGACGAATCGACGGCCACGGCATCAGGCCAATCGCACCCCGACGAGCAACGCCGCGGCTTCTGGACGGCCGGCATCGGAATCTTCATTCTCTGGAACATCTTCACCGCGGTCGGCGCCTTGGCCGGCGATGCCATGGGTGACCCGAAGCAGTGGGGCCTGGACGGTGCTGCGGTGGCCGCCTTCCTCGCCTTGCTGTGGCCGAGATTGAAGGGACGCGAGCCGTGGGCCATCGCCGCGGCCTGTGCCCTGGCCACTGTCCTTGCGGTGCCGTTCGTCCCTTCCGGTGTGCCGATTCTCGTGGCCGCGCTCGTCGCCGGAGTGATCGGCTGGTTCAGCCATGCCCGTATGGACGAGGGCCTTGAACCGGACCTGGACCCTTACGCCGGGAAACACCGGCACAACGTGGTGAAGCAAAAGCACTCTACAGAAGATCAACAGCACGGGGAGGGCCGATGAATCTCTGGCTCTGGATTCTGATCGCCTGTGCGCTCGCGTACCTCACCAAACTCGTGGGGTACTTTGTTCCGGCCAAACTCCTGGAGAGCCCACGGATCATGCACATCGCCGGGACCATGACCATTGGCCTGCTGGCCTCGTTGACCGTGGTGAATGCCCTGGCCTCAGGCCAGGGCCTGGTCCTCGATGCCCGCATCGGCGCCTTGGTAGCGGCCGCCGTCGCCCTGTGGCTGCGCGCCCCGTTCCTGGTGGTGGTGATCTCCGGTGCTGCAGCCGCGGCACTGCTGCGGTTGCTCGGCTGGGGCTAGGATCTCCGGCTGGTCAAACGCACAGCATAAAACGCACAGCGGGGGAAGTTCCTAGACCACGTCCGTGAGGGTAACTCCCGGGATGTCCGTTTGTTCCGGCAGCGGCCGCGACGGGCGCTCGGTGCGGATCGCGTCTTCAATCAGGGCCACCGGACGCTTCCATGCCTTGGACCCGGGCTCCATGGTGTCCACGGCGCCAATCAGCATGGCCAACAGCCGGACCATGTCCTCGATGGTGATGTCGCGCCGCAGCGAACCTTGGCCTTGCCCGCGTTCGAGGAGCGTGGCCATCGAACCGATCAGGCCGCCGGTAATGCCCATGAGCAGTCCGCGTCGGCCGGCGACGGCGTCAAGCAGGTTCGCGTCTTCGCTCGCCACTTGCATCACGGCATCAATGACGTTGATGAGGCCTTCTGCCGCGTCCATGCCTTCAAGCGCGGCGGTGGCAACGGGGTCTACATGTTGGCGGAGCTGCCGTGACAAGGCAGCGAGCACCAATTGTTCTTTGTCCGAGAAGTTTCGGAACAGCGTTGCCGGGCCCACGCCTGCCGTGGTGGCAATGGTCTGCAGCGGAACTTCGGGACCGTGTTCCCGGAAGCACTGCCTGGCCGCTGTGATGATTTTGTCCATGTTTCGGGCTGCGTCTGCCCTAAGGGGTTTGCGTTCATGGGGCTGTTCCATGGTTGTCAGCGTAGCAACGGAGCCGTGCTTGCCTGTTGTTACGCAGCAGTAGACCGTTATATGACAAACCGGCACGTGAAACACTGGATTTCATGTTGCTTGCATTCTCAGTTGCCCCTTCCGGCCAGCCCGCATCCGCCATCGACGGCGGACCCACCCCCGACGCTTCGGTGCACGACGCCGTTGCTGCGGCCGTCAAGATCGTCCGCGAGTCCGGCCTGCCCAATCAAACAGACTCCATGTTCACCACAATCGAAGGCGAATGGGACGAGGTCTTTGACGTCGTCAAGCGCGCCACCGAAGCCGTCGGCCGGTACGGCAGCAGGGTGAGCCTGGTGATCAAGGCGGATATCCGTCCCGGTTACACCGGAGAACTCACGGGCAAGGTGGAGCGACTGGAAAGCGCGATCGCCAAGCCCGAGTAGGCTCCTTCCTCCCCGCATATCCCTTTCAACACGGCGGAGGGGGTGCAAGACTGGGGCCCATGATTGAACACGTGGCCGAACCCGGCTGGGTTGACGTCGAGCGTTACCTGACTGACGTCGTCGTGCGTCCTGATCCCGTACTCCAGCGTGCCATCACGTCGGCAACGGAGGCGGGCATGCCGCCCATCGAGGTGGCGCCGAACGCCGGCAAGTTGCTGAAGATGCTCGTGCAGTTGTCGGGGGCACGGCGTGTCCTGGAGATCGGCACGCTGGCTGGCTTCAGCAGCATCTGGATGGCGCAAGGACTTCCCGACGACGGCCGGCTGGTCACGTGCGAATACCTCCGGAAACACGCTGATGTGGCCAGGGCGAACGTGGACGCTGCGGGTGTGGGGCACAAAGTCGACATCCGGGTGGGGGCTGCCCTGGACACGCTTCCGATGCTGGTGGGCGAGGAGCCTTTCGACTTCGTCTTCATCGATGCGGACAAGGAAAACGACGCCAACTATCTTGATTGGGCCATCAGGCTCGGCCGCCCGGGCACGGTCATCGTCATCGACAACGTGATCTGGGACGGCTCCATCCTTGAACCTGCGCGGGACGATGTGAACGCGCCCGGCATCGTCAAGGCCTTGGAGATGCTTGGGGAGGATCAACGCCTGGACGCCACGGCCATCCAGACCGTGGGGGCGAAGGGCTGGGATGGCTTCGCGATGGCACGGGTCCGCTGATGGATTTCATGATTCGTCCTGCGTTGGTGGAGGATGCCGAAGCCATGGCCATCATGCACCTGCAGTCGTGGCGCGAGAGCTACGGGCATCTGCTTCCGCCGGAGTTCTTCTCCGGGCAGGAGGCTGCCTTGCCTGACAGGATCGAGCGGTATCGCTCCTCCATCGCCACCGGCCATTCCCGGATGCTGGCCCAGGATCCCGACGGTGGGGTGGTGGGTATCGCCGCGTCCGGGCCCGGGCGGGATGAGGACAGTCCCTGCGATGTGGAGCTCTTCATGCTTTACACCCTCCAGCGCGTCCACGGCCGGGGCGTAGGCCAGGCGCTCGTGGATGCACTCCTCAGTGACGGGCCTGCCTATTTGTGGGTCCTTGACGACAACCCGCGCGCCCAGGCGTTCTACCGGCGCAACGGCTTCATTCCCGACGGTAAACGGCAGCTCTGCGACCCTTCATGGCACTCGCTGCCGGAACACCGGATGGTGCGTACCGCCGTCGGGCTTTAACTGCGGGTCCTGCGACGCCGCAGGAACCGGCGGCGGGTTGGAACAGGGACCTCGGGCTCTTCATCCACGTCGTCCAAAATGTTGGGGAGCCGGGGTACCCGGGCAAGGATGAGGCAGACCACGGTCAACCACGCAGCCGCGACAGATAACACCACCATCCACACCGACGCTCCAGGTTCCATGAGGAGAGTTTATGGTGCAATTACCAAATTCGTAAGTAGCCTTATTATTCAAGGTGGCTGCGGCCGGAATTGCGCACTGCAAGCCTCCACTAGGCTTGGAGCATGACTCAGGCAGGGCGGATTTAGTGGCGAAGCGCACCAAAGCAAGCAGGTCACAAAGATCGACGGCGGGAGTCATCGAAGTGCCCGGCGGCGCCCGGCCTGACGGTCCGGTAGCGGGCATCTACTACATCGATACCGGGGACTGCGAACTGGTTCCTGATCCCGACAACACCAACGGCTGGCTCCTGAAGATCAACGGCGTGCTGAGCTCCCACATCGACCTCGAGGATCCCCTGTTCCTGGACTTCGAATACATGCGCTGGATCGCGGCACTCGTGGAATCGCGATGGCCGCGGGAAGCCAAGCCCAAGCTTCGGGCGCTGCATCTTGGCGGGGGAGCGTGCTCCATGGCGCGGTATTTCCACGCCGCGTATCCGGATGCCCGCCAGGTGGTGGTGGAGTTGGACGGGAAGCTCGCAGAGTACGTTCGCGGCTGGTTCGAGCTGCCCAAAGCGCCGTTGATGCGGATCCGCGTCGGCGAGGCCCGCCAGGTCACGGAATCCCTCACGCCCGGCACCCGCGACCTCATCATCAGGGATGTGTTTGCCGGGGCGTTCACCCCACGCGCGTTGACCACGCGGGAGTTCGCGGCACACGCTGACTCGGTCCTCGCCCCGGATGGCCTTTACGTGGTCAACTCCGGAGATGCGCCGGACCTCAAGAACGCGCGGGCCGACGCCGCCACCATTGCTGACACGTTCGAGCACACCATGATCATCGCCGACCCGCCCATGCTGAAAGGCCGCCGCTACGGCAACATGATCATGGCAGGAAGCCACGTACCCTTCGGCGATGACCCCACCCTGGCCCGCAGGCTCCTGGGCGGCGCCGTTCCCGCGCACATTTGGGACGACGCCCAGGTGCGGGCCTTCGCTGCAGGTACGCCTGTGCGTCATGACTCTGCTTAGTCCACCGAGTTGGCATTTAATGACAGTACCCGCGCCGATGATTGTCATTAAGTGCCATCTCGGCGCCCGCAACTCAGCCCAGTAGCTCCTCCCGACGGCTTTCCGTTTCCTCCCGCAGTGCGTGGACGACGGCCGCCACTGCGGGTCGGCGCATCGAGTCGGGGCGCAGGACCATCCAGTAGGGGAGCAGCTCGGCAAAGTCGGAGGGAAGGAGTCGCACCAGGTCCTTGTGCCGATCGGCCATGAAGCATGGCAGGAATCCCACGCCTGCCCCCGCCCGGGTAGCCTCCACGTGCACAAAGACGTTGGTTGAGCTCAGGCCGTCGCGCATCGTGGGCACCAGCCTGCGCGGCGCATCGAGATCGTCCACTTGGAGCATCGAGTCCACAAAGTACACCAGTTGGTGCCGGGTGAGTTCCTCGATGCTCGTCGGTCTTCCGTTGTCGGCCAAATAAGTGCGCGACGCGTACATGCCCAGCCGGTATTCACCCAGCCTGATGGCTTCCGCACGGTGCACCTGCGGCGTCCCCACCACCACTTCGATATCCAGGCCGGAGCGCTGCTGCAGCGCCCGCCGCGTGACAGTCACGATCTCCACGCTCAACCCGGGATGCTTCTTTCTCAATCGCGCCACGGCAGGTGCCGCGATATACGCGCTGAAGCCATCGGTGGCGGTCATGCGTACGACGCCGGCAATCGGATCGGGCGCACGGTCGCTGGGTCCCAGCGTGCCCACCGCAGCTTCGACCCGCTCGGCGACGAGCACGGCCTCGGCGCCCAACTCGGTCACCTCCCAGCCGCCTGCCGCCCGCGCGAGCACCCGGCCGCCCAGCGCCTTTTCCAGCGCCGCTATCCTGCGCGAAACAGTGGTGTGGTTCAACCCCAAGGCCTGGGCCGCCGTCGTGAATTTTCCTGAGCGCGAGACGGCAAGGAGGATGAGGAGGTCGTCCGGGTTCGGATTCATATCTGCAATTCTGCACATGCTGGGTGCTTGATTGGTCATTGAGGCGCGATAAATCTGCAGCAATACTCAGTGGAGCATTTCGTGTTGTGGATCACAACACGCATCAAGAGGGCCACACACCAAAGGGCACTGTCAAAGAGGACACTGAGGAGATGGATATGAGCGTAGAGCAGCGCTCCGCATCAAAGGCCGGGAAAGACTCCGGCAAGGGTTCCGGCCTGAAGAAGATCGTCGCCGCATCCATGGTGGGAACCGTGGTGGAGTGGTACGAGTTCTTCCTGTACGCCACCGCCGCCACGCTGGTTTTCGGCAAGTACTTCTTCCCCAGCACCGGCAACGAACTGGACGGCATCATCCAGGCGTTCATCACCTACGCCGTGGGCTTTGTCGCCCGCCCGCTCGGTGGCATCGTGTTCGGCCAGATCGGCGACAAGCTTGGCCGCAAGCCTACGCTGCAGCTGACGATCGTGATCGTGGGTGTTTCCACGTTCCTCATGGGCTGCCTCCCGGGCTTCGTGGAGATCGGGTACTGGGCACCGGCCATGCTGGTGGCGCTCCGGTTCATCCAAGGCTTCGCGCTTGGTGGCGAGTGGGGCGGCGCCGTGCTGCTGGTGGCTGAGCACAGCCCCAATAAGTCCCGAGGCTTCTGGTCATCATGGCCGCAGGCAGCGGTGCCCGTGGGCAACCTCCTGGCAACCACTGTCCTGTTCGTCATGTCCAGCGTCCTCAGCAGTGAAGCCTTCCTTGGCTGGGGCTGGCGCGTAGCTTTCTGGTTGTCCGCGGTGATCGTGTTCGTCGGCTACTACATCCGCACCCACGTCACCGAGGCACCGATCTTCCTTGAAGCCAAGGCGCAGGTGGAGGAATCCAAGGCCATCAGCTACGGCGTGGGTGAAGTCATCCGCAAGTACCCCAAAGGCATCCTGCAGGCCATGGGCCTCCGCTTCGCGGAAAACATCATGTACTACCTCGTGGTGAGCTTCGCGATCGTCTACCTCAAGAGCGTCCACAAGTACGACACCTCCTCGCTCCTCCTGGCACTCCTGATCGCCCACGTCATCCACTTCCTGGTCATCCCGCAGGTCGGGCGGCTCGTGGATTCGTGGGGTCGCAAGCCCGTGTACCTCGTGGGTGCAATCACCGGAGCAGTCTGGCCGTTCTTCGCTTTCCCCATGTTCGATACCAAGAACGCCGTCATTATCGTGCTCGCCGTGACCATCGGGCTCTGTCTCCACGCGTTCATGTACGCAGGGCAGCCGGCCATCATGTCCGAACTCTTCCCAACCCGTATGCGGTACTCCGGCGTTTCACTCGGTTCCCAGGTCACCTCGATCTTTGCCGGTTCACTCGCGCCGCTGCTGGCCACCCAGTGGCTCAAGGACACCGGCTCCTGGGTTCCCACCGCCATCTACCTGGTGGTCGCCTGCGCTGTCACGGCTGCTGCGGTGCTGTCGTTGCGTGAGACCAAGGGCATCGCACTGGAGGACGTCGATAAGGCCGACGCCGAAAAGCACGGACTCGCAGTTTCCTCTGCAACCACGAAAGGCTGATCCATGGACAACTCCTTGAACGGCCGAATAGCCCTCGTAACCGGTGGGGCCAGCGGAATCGGGGCCGCCTGTGCCCGAGCGCTCGCTGCGCGGGGCGCCAAAGTGGTAGTGGCCGACGTCGATGCCTCCGGAGCTGCGGCCCTTGCCGATGAGCTGGGCGGCACTGCGTGGACGGTGGACCTGATGGACACGGACTCCTTGGCCGCACTGAACCTGGACTGCGACATCCTGGTCAACAACGCCGGAATCCAAAAGGTTGCGCCGATCGAGGAGTTCGATCCTTTGGAATTCAGGCGGATCCTTTCCTTGATGTTGGAGGCCCCGTTCCTTCTCATCCGGGCCGCACTTCCGCACATGTACGCCAACGGGTTTGGGCGGATCATCAACATTTCCTCCGTCCACGGCCTCCGGGCGTCCGCCTACAAGAGTGCATACGTATCCGCCAAGCATGGGCTTGAAGGGCTGAGCAAGGTCACTGCTTTGGAAGGCGGCGAGCACGGGGTCACCTCCAACTGCATCAACCCCGGCTACGTCCGCACACCGTTGGTGGAGCGCCAGATCGCCGACCAAGCCCGCCTCCACGGCATTCCCGAATCAGAGGTATTGGCCAAGGTGATGCTGACCGAGTCCGCGGTGAAGCGCCTTGTTGAGGTGGAGGAAGTTGCGTCGTTGGCGGCGTGGATGGCTTCCGACGACGCCGGCATGGTTACCGGTGCGAGCTACACCATGGATGGCGGTTGGTCAGCGAGGTAACCAGCCCCGCTCCCCCCGAGATGACAGTTAATGCCAATGTTCGACGCGAACATTGGCATTAACTGTCATCTCGTTGCCCGCTCAGGACCTGCTCCGCGTTTTCGTAGGCCCACGTGACCAGGGGGATAAGCAACTCTGTGAGCTCAACTCCGCGTTCGGTCAGACTGTAGTCCACGCGGGGTGGGATGACAGGCTGGGCGTCGCGGCGGATCAAGCCGTCCTTCTCGAGGGTCTTGAGCGTTTGTGCCAGCATTTTCTCGCTGATTCCGTCGGCCCGGCGGCGGAGTTCGCTCCATCGCTGCTGGCCTTCGGAGAGCGACAACAGGATCAGGACTCCCCACTTGCTGGTGATGTGGTCCAGGACAATGCGGCTCGGGCAGCCCGCGGGAAAGACTCCGTCGGCCACGCTGATGGGAAGCGGAGCGGGTAGGGTACTTACTTTCATGTCAGTACCTTACCTCAAAGTGCGTACTCTCTTTTGGGAAGTTTTTGCAATAGCGGCTCGTTGTCCACGGTGACCGCAGCAATAAAACCGTGAAAGGAAACACCCATGAGCATCGTCATCACCGGAGCCACCGGACAGTTGGGCCGTCACGTCGTGGAGGCCCTCTTGGAGAGGGAGGTTCCTGCCCGGGACATCATTGCCACAGGCCGGTCCGTCGAGAAGCTGGCCGGGTTCGCCGCCAGCGGTGTTCACGTCAGGACCATGGACTACGAGGACGCTGCCTCTGTAGCCGAGGCATTGAGAGGAGCGACCAAGGTCCTGCTGATCTCGGGCAACGCTATCGGGCAGCGTGTCGAGCAGCACCGCACCGTGATCCAGGCAGCCAAGGCCGAAGGTGTCGAACTGCTCGCCTACACAAGCGTCGCCAACGCCGGAACCACAGGGATGAAACTGGCGGCCGAGCACCAGGCCACCGAGGCCATCCTCAAGGAGTCCGGTGTCCCCTTCGTGCTCCTGCGCAACGGCTGGTACCTGGAGAACTACACCGAGCAGCTGCCCGGCACCCTGGCTCAGGGGGCGCTTGCCGGTAGCGCAGGAGATGGCAGAGTCAGTGGAGCCGCCCGCGCCGACTATGCCCACGCCGCAGCAGCCGTGCTGGTGGCCGAGGACCAAGCGGGAAAGGTCTATGAGCTGGGTGGGGATGACCCCTTCACGATGGCCGAACTCGCAGCTGAAATCAGTGCGGCAACCGGCCGGACCATCACCTACAACAACCTTCCTGCCGGCGATTACGCGGGAGTGTTGGTAGGAGCGGGTGTGCCTCAACCCTTCGCCGAGATCCTCGCTGATACCGACCTCGGCGTCGCCCGCGGTGACCTCCTGGTAACCGGCGGGGACCTGCGCAAACTGATCGGGCGCCCGGCGACCTCCCTGGCAGAAGCAGTGCGAACAGCTGCGGCATCAGTCTAGGAAACCCTCGCGAGATGACAGTTAATGCCAATGTTCGCGTCGAACATTGGCATTAACTGTCATCTGGGCGCAGTCTCGTCAACCAGTTCAGCCCGACGGAGACCCCCGCCGCGGACCCAGAGCTTGTAGGCCACGAACAAGAGCCCAAGCCAGGTTGCGCCCACGTAGAGCGCCACGCGGGTGTCCTCGAAGACGCCGAGGATCACGATCACCATTGCCATGAATCCCATGGTGAGGATCGACGCTGCAGGCCACAACGGGGAACCGAACTCCGACGCCGGGAGGCCCTTCAGTTTGATCTCGCGTTTCATGGCCACGTGCGAGGCAAGAATCATGACCCACACCCACACTGTGGCGAAGGTTGCGATCGACGCAATCAGGACAAAGACATCCTCGGGAATGACGGCATTCAGCACCACACCTACCAGGAGGATGCAGCCCATCATCACCACGGTCATCCACGGCACGCCGTGGCGGGAGATCTTGCCGAAGCTCTTGGGTGCGTGACCCTGCTGGGCCAGGCCGAACAGGATGCGGCCGGCACCGAAGATGTCGCTGTTGATTGCGCTCAGGGCTGCCGTGATCACCACGGCGTTGAGAATGTGCGGAGCGGCGGGGATGCCCAGGCCATCGAAGATCTGCACAAAGGGACTCCCGTTGCTGCCGATCTCGTTCCAAGGGAAGATGCTCATCAGCACGCCCAAAGTCAGTACATAGAACAGCAGGACGCGGACCGGCACGGTGTTGACGGCCTGCGGAATGACCTTCCTGGGGTCGGCGGCTTCGCCCGCTGTGATGCCGATCGTCTCGATCCCGCCGAACGCAAACATCACGACGGCGAACGCGGCCAAGAGCCCTTCGAAACCGTTCGGGAACAAACCGCCGTGGTCGACGAGGTTCCCCAGTCCGGGTGCCACGCCGCCGCCGTCGTTCCCGGTTTGGAAGCCGAAAACGACGATCGCCGCGCCTCCGACGATCATGGCGATAATCGCCACCACTTTGATGAGGGAGAACCAGAACTCGAGTTCGCCGAAGACTTTCACGCTTAACAGGTTCATGGCTCCGAGGAACAGGATGATCGCGAGGACCCAAATCCATCTGTCCACCTGCGGGAACCAGAAGCCCATGTAGATGCTGAAGGCAGTGACGTCGGCGATAGCCACGATGGCCATCTCGAAGACGTAGGTCCAACCGGTCACGAAGCCGGCGAACGGACCCAGATAACGGCTTGCGTACTGGCCGAACGAGCCGGAGACGGGGTGCCGAACGGCCATCTCACCGAGCGCGCGCATCACCATGAACACGGCCGCGCCGCCGATGATGTAGGCGAGCAGGACGGCTGGGCCGGCTTTTTGAATTGCGGAGGCTGAGCCGTAGAAGAGCCCCGTGCCGATGGCGGATCCGAGCGCCATGAATCGGATATGACGGACGTTGAGGCCGCGGTTGAGCGCCGTACCGGCGGCTTGGAGGACAGAGTCCTTTGGAGCCAGCGTGGTTTGTTGCATGGGTAAAACCTTCTCGTCTTTGGGAGGGGATCGCTATCCAGCAGATCACTTTTGGCGACCTTGTGATCGGTCTCACGGATGGTTGCTGTCTTCGATCGCAGACAATCGGGTGCTCCCCGAGGTGCCGATGCGTCTTATGTAGATCCTGTCGGCCGGCGAGATGACAAAGGAGGCCAGATCCAAATGGACCTGGCCTCCTCTCGATGACTCCTCGTGTGTCAGTTGAGTTTGGCGTCGGTGATGGCTCCGGATTCGAGACCCCAGGTCTCCAGGGACTTCTTGTATTCCGGGGTTTCGAGGACTGACTGGATGGCCTTCTGCATGGCCGGGGTCAGGGGGGAGCCCTTCTTCAGGCCGACGGCGGTCAGGTCGCTGGAGCCGACGTTGACGCGGCCGAGCATCGTGAAGGAGTTGGGCTGCTGCTTGGCTGCCCAGCCAAGCGAGGTGGTGTCGTAGAGGATGCCGTCGATCCGCTTGGAGTGCAGCTGGGTGAGGGCTTCCTGGATGTTGGGAAGCGTCACGGCGTTGATGGCCGGCTGTCCCTTGGAGGTGCAGGTCTGCTCGTTCAGG
Source organism: Paenarthrobacter sp. NPDC089322 (assembly GCF_040684895.1). Taxonomy (NCBI): domain Bacteria; kingdom Bacillati; phylum Actinomycetota; class Actinomycetes; order Micrococcales; family Micrococcaceae; genus Paenarthrobacter; species Paenarthrobacter sp. NPDC089322. The sequence goes on along the minus strand of NZ_JBFBGW010000008.1, from coordinate 8,903 downwards.
GCCGGGAGGCGCTTGAGCTGTCCGGTGGAGCCCTGGGTGACGGCGATGTTCTTCCCGCACAGGGTCTCAACGGTGAGTTTCTGCGGGTTGCCCGCAGCGGCAACAACGGAGGAGCCGGCCTTGAAGTAGTCGATCATGTCCAGCACCTTGAGGCGTTCCTCGGTCTTGGACATCGTGGTGGCGGTGAAGTCATAGCGGCCGCCGTCCAGGCCGGGGATGATCGTGTCGAACTTCGTGTCCACGAACTTCAGCTTCAGGTCCAGTTTCTTGGCGATGAGGCGGGCGACGTCCGGGTTCAGGCCGATCGGGGTGGTGTTGTCCTCGGCGAGGAAGGTGGTGGGTGGGTAGTGCAGGTCCATCGCGACCGTGAGCTCGCCCTTGGCCTTGAAGGACTCCGGCAGCAGCGCCACTGCAGCAGCATCAGGCTGGATGCCCTCGGAGATGTCCGTGGTGTTGTTGGTCTTTGATGCTTCCGTGGCCGTTCCCTGGCTGCCGGTCGCCGTACCGCCACAGGCGCTAAGGGCCAGCAGAACGGCAAGCCCTGCGGCCGCGGTCTGGATTTTACCTAGGGTCTTCATGGTGCTTCCCTTCAAATGGTCCGGCATGGGTAGTGCCGAATGGATGCGAGTATGGGGAGATTTCCGCGGTCAGGAGCGCTGTGATCTGGATCTCATGACCTCTACTCATATAAAACTCCTCAACTGCTCAACTGTCAACAATTGAGCAGAAGATTTTTTTGCGGCCTCGCTTTCACGCAGCGATGAGTCCATGCTGGACCTATGGCAACGCACCGCGTTTCGACGTTTGTCGCGGCCCCGCCGGAGCGGGTCTTCGCAACCTGGACCGACCTTGACCGCTTCCATGAGTGGATCGGTGGAGTCACCCGTGTGACCGACCGTTCCGGTCCGATCGACAAGCCCGGTAGCCGCTACACGGTGTGGTTTGGGCGGATGGCCAGCCCCACGGAGATCCTCGCGGTCGAGCGGCCCTGGCACCTTCGAACACGGTTCGGCAACGCGATCCTGAAGGGCGAATCCGACGTGACGTTCACAGCCGAAGGAGAGGGCACCCGCATCCGCCAGACGTTCGTAACCCGCGGGTTCGTGGCGGCAATTTTCGCGAGGATCTTCGCCACGGGGTCTTACCGCGGGAGCTTCCGGGGTGAACTGGAGGCTTTCCGGCAGTTGGTCGAGCGCGAAGCGTCGGGGCCAGGGGGCCGGCCTTCGATGCGCTAGCCCGACGCCGTCCCTATACCGTGTGGAGCTTTCGCCGGGCTGCAGCCCTGGCGGAAGATCCAGGGATAAATTTGCCAATAAACACTGCGGACACCACCCCCAGCAGGGTCATTAGGAGCCAAGGAGCAGCTGCCGTGATGGACGGTGTGGTGGCGTATTCGTACAGGGGCGCCAAAGCCGCGTTGCCTGTGACGACGGCAAGCCCTCCGGCGCTGGCCAGCATCCCGTAGTAGGCGCCGGTGGGACGCCCGGCAGAGAACTCCAGCACCAATCCCATGGCCATGGGCATCACGCACATGTTTCCGAGCGCAAGCCCTGTCACCAGCAGCATCGCGGGAAGGACCGGAAGGAGACCCGGCGGCGGGAAGACAGCCAGTGCCGTGAGGGATGCGAAGCCCAAGGCTTGAAGGGAAAACCCAAGGGGTAGCGCTGTTTCCGGTCCTGCCTTGCGCATGAGCCGTGCAATCGGCCACTGGAGGGTGATGGTGAGGAGGGAAGCGTACGCAAAGACGACAGCCAGATTGCTGGTGCCGGCACCGCTGCGTTCCAGTTCCACCGGAAGGCCAAAGTACAGCTGGTTGGCGGCCAGGAGATTCACGCTGTAGAAGGCGGCGAACCCGATGAATCTTTTCTCCCGCAGGCAGGACCAAAGGCCCGACGGCGGAACAGAGTTGGGCGGTTTGGCGGCGGTTGCGGACGCCTGGGCGGGGGTCTTGGGCAGGAAGAGCCAGAAGACTCCGGCCATCAGCGCAAAGACTGCGGCTCCTGTCAGGAGGGAGGTGTCGAATCCGGTATGGAGCAGAAGGGAACCCAGCAGGGGGCCGACAACGGCGCCGACCTCACCGCAGACCACCACCAGGGCAAAGAGCGAGGATCCTTTGTTCTTTTTGCCCGTGTCCTGGTCGCCGGGGCCGTCCGCAGTGTTGTTCGTGGTGGAATCCCGGGCAGCGGCCGCGCCCACGAGGCTTTGGAGCGCTGGGGAAAAGAGTGCTCCGCCAATCCCCGTGACTACGGCCCCGATGAGAAACATCGGAAAATCCGTTGCCCAGGCCAGAGTGAGAAACCCGGCGATACGTACCAGGCATCCCATGATCATCGACTGCCGGGCGCCCCATTTGTCGGAAAGCGCACCGCCGAAGAGGAACAGGCCCTGTTGGGCGAAAGTACGTGCGCCCAGGACGATTCCGATTGCCATGGCGCCCATGCCGAAGTCATCCCGCATGGCAACCGCGAGAAAGGGCACTACCGCGTAAAAGCCGATGTTGAAGATGAGTTGGCTGGACAGCAGCAACTGCGCCGCCGGTTCAGCGTTCCCCTCGCGACCCCGGGCGCGCTTTGCCGTAGGCCGCCGCATTGTTGTCACTCTCACCTAAGGCTCACGAAGTGGTGCACGGGCTGGTCCTCTCGGGTTGCTGAATGAGGTCAATTTTATCAAGAATCATTCGCATTAAAGAGTGGGTGACCATCATGTGAGACGTCTATGGAGGTATGCGGAAAGGGAGTGCCTTCTCTGGGAAGAAGGCACTCCCTTTGCGGCTTTTGCCAGCCGTCAGCTGGGACGGATGAACTCAGCGCAGGACCTTGAAGGCCCGCTCCAAGGCGTCGATCAGGCGGTCTGCATCAGACATGGAGAATGGCATCGGGGGACGCAGTTTCAGGACATTGCCTTGGGCGCCCGATGCTGAAATGAGGATGCGCTCCTGCCGAAGCCTGTTCACGATGGCAGATGCCGTGTCTCCATCGGGTGTCAGCGTCGCACGGTCGGTGACAAGGTCAACGCCCACGAACAGTCCGCTTCCCCGGACTTCCGCAACTTGCTCCAAGCCCTGGGTGACCTGCTTCAACTCGGTAAGGATCTTCCCGCCTACTTTGAGCGAGTTTTCCATCAAAGACTCTTCGCGGAGCACATCCAGGACTGCCTGTGCTGCCGCGATGGCAACGGAGTTTCCGCCGAACGTGTTGAAGTAGCGGATGTTCTTGCCGAACTCCTGGAGCAACTCCGGCTTGAAGACAGCTGCGGCGATGGGGATTCCGTTACCCATGGGCTTGCCCATGGTGACGATATCGGGAACGATTCCGTGGCGTTGGAAGCCCCACCATTCTTCACCTGTCCGGCCGAAGCCCGGCTGGACTTCGTCGGCGATGTAAAGCCCGCCTGCTGCATGGACTTCTTCCACAATGGGGCGCAGGAAGCCCGTGGGGCCGGCGAAGATGCCATCCGACGAGAAAATGCTGTCCGCAATAAAGGCGGCCAGGCCAATTCCGTGACGGTGCAGGTCTGCGATGGCGCTGCGAACTTGTGTCCGCAGGTGCTCCTCCAGGGTTTCGTTGTCTGAGGAGTAGCGGAGAGCATCGGGGGCGTCGATGACCCTGACATTGGCGCCCAAGGGCACGCCAACGCCCAACGAGGGGGAGAAGGATGCTACTTCTGCGGTCAGGCCGTGGTAAGCCCCGGACGTGACGATGATGCCTTGGTGGCCTGTCGCATACTTGGCCACGCGCATGGCAAGGTCATTCGCCTCGGAACCCGTGCAGGTGTACATGACATGGCCGAGCGGCGAGGGGAAGGTGGAAAGGAGTTGCTCGGAGTAATCGAGGATCGACTCCTGGATGTAGCGCGTATTGGTGTTCAGGGTCTGCATCTGCTCGTGGACCGCGGCAACGACGCGGGGGTGGGCATGGCCCACGCAGGGGACATTGTTGTAAACGTCCAAATACTCGTTTCCGTCGCGGTCAAACAGTGTGACGCCTTTGCCGCGAACCACTTCCACCGGCTCATTGTAAAAAAGGCGGTAACCGGGTCCGAGACTCTTTTCCCGCCGTCGAATGCTTTTCTGGACTTCATCCGGCAGTTCCCCGACGCGATCGGGATCAAAGCCGTTGACCATGGGTTTGGACGGCTTGCGGATGGTCTCCGAAGAGATGGCCATGGTGACTCCTGGGCTAGGTAGCGGGTTCAGAGTGTAAAGGGGATACGTGGCGCAGGCGATGCTGCTGTGGCGGCGAGCCGGTCCCAGTCCGTCTTGGAATGGGAGAGGAGGTAATCGCGTGTCTCGGGGCGTAGGATTGCGCGCCATTGCGAAATCAAGGCCCGCAGGAGAAGCCGGGCCGGCGCTGTCACAGCCAGGGCCTCAAGCTCGTGGACAGGCAGGGGTCGGGCGGTCCGGTAGCCGTCCATGATGCCGAGTGCGTGCTCCCATGGGTGGTTGGGATCTGTGCCCAAATGGTTGGCCATGGCAACACTGATGTCGAAGATCACCGGAGTGCGGACGACGTCACCGAAATCGATAACCCCGGTCACGAAGCCTGGATCCTGGGGATTGACGAGTACGTTGAACGGGCTGAAGTCTCCGTGCACGACCTGGGATGTCAGGGTGTCCAGAAGCGGAACCACCGTGGTGTCGAACTGGTCGAAAATGCTTTCGGCCAGATCGCGCTTTTGTTTCTCCTCGACATGCTCCAGAAGAGGGCGCATCCGGTGAAAATGCTTCAGGTCCCAGAGAAGCATCCGGTCAGCGCGTGGATGATCGAAGTCCTGCAGGGCGTAACCCAGGTGCGCGAGCGCCGATCCACAGAGTTGAAGTTGGCCAGGTGATGCCGCGTGGTTGGCGAGAAGGTTTCCAGGCATGAAACGCATTACCCGAAGGACCCGGTCATAAGGCCCCGTGAATGTCGGGAGGTGAACTTCGGGGCGTCCTTCGAGGCTCTTGACGAGTCGTTGCACGGGTAGCTCGGGCGCAGCGCGTTCGACGTGCTCCATGCATGCGGTTTGGAGGTGCACGATGGCCGGGTCTTCGTCGGGGGAGGAGATTTTGACGAGGTAGATCTCGTCTCCGCTGTGCAGGCGGAACGTTTCGTCCTTCTCCGTGGGAATCCGGGAAAGGGTTCCCCTCAGGCCGTAGAACGATTCGAGAAGCTGCAGCACCGCCGGGTCGGGGAGCTGAATCTGTTCGGCGAGAAGCCCGCTTTCATTGGCAACGGCGTCGATAAATTCAGAGTCAGTTCTGACGTCCATGTCACAGGCTCCACTCAGTTTGTTCTACTGTTCAACAGTAAACAGTATGACAGCTTCGCTAGAGTCTGGCAATGAACCAGGGCGCCAGCGGAGACGTCAGCTCGTCGAGTGCCTCTTGGCGATGATCTGCCGGATGACATCGCGGTATTCAATGATGGTTTCCGACACTACCTTTTCGGCCAGAACCGGATCCCGGGACTCCAGGGCCGCGATGATGTTCTCGTGTTCCGCCTCCAGGGCGTCCGGATCTTCATACTCGTGTTTCGCAGTGGAGAGCACGTACATGAAGTAACGGAGCTCCGTAACCAGCTGTTGGTAGAAGGTTATTAACTTCTGGCTGCCGAGCAGGCCAACAATGGCCGTGTGGATCGCAAGGTCCTTCTCTACGATCTTGAAGGGATCCCCGCTTCTCAGGACTGCCCGGAATTCCTCCATGGCTTCATGGACCTCGGTAAGGGACGTGCTTTCGGTAATGCTGCGGGCGGCAGTGGTTTCCAAGTAATAGCGGGCGTTGTAGACGTCCATGATTTCGGCGTCGGTGGGGTCCCACACCATGGCGCCGTGATTCGCGCGGTGGCGGATGAGCCCCCCCGCCTGGACAATACGGACAGCTTCGCGGACCGTATTGCGGGAAAGTTGAAGGTTATCCGCCAGGACGCTTTCCCGGAGTCTTTCGCCCGGCTTCAGTCTCCCGTTGAGGATCATGGCAGTGAGACCGTCCGCCACCTGCTGGACGGTGGACGAATGAACTATCTCAATCTGCTGGACCATGCCCCAATCCTACACAGATCGTCGACTGTAGGGCAGTTGACCATAATTAGCCGGCGCCTTTTCCATGCTCACCAGCCTGCTTCACGAGTTCAGCCAGATACGGCCTCTGCCCTTTGTGAAACACCATGCCTTCAGGAAGACCCTGGACGATTGGAACGGAGTCGGCGATATCGATGGTGATCCGACCGCCAGCCATGGGGGCGTTGCTGATGTGCAGGTCGCCGTAGGATTCCGGTAGAACGGGATCCATCCAGAATCCCCCACGTGAAACGTGGGTGTCATACCGCATCAGGCTTGTTATGAGCTGCAAGGGTGTGGTTGCTGCCCATGCCTGGGGAGAGCATGCCGTTGGGTAAGCCACAGGCTCGGCGAACTGTTCACGGCTGAAGCCGCAAAACAACTCCGGAAGGCGGCCCCCCGAGAAGTCGGCAGCCTCAAGCAAAGCAGTGGAGATCCGTTGTGCTTGCTCCACGAATCCGTAGCGGAGCAGGCCGGCCACAATTACGGCATTGTCATGCGGCCAGACCGATCCATTGTGGTAACTGGCAGGGTTGTAGGCGCCCATGTCGGTGGCGAGGGTGCGGATGCCCCAACCGCTGAACATTTCCGGAGACATGAGATGTTCGGCTACATCGGCAGCTTTGTCCTCGTCCACGAGACCCGTCCACAGGCAATGGCCCATGTTCGATGCCTTCGCGTCGACCTGCCGCTTCTTTCCGTCCAGTGCGATGGCGAAGTAACCGCGTTCCGGGATCCAGAACTGTTCGTTAAAACGCTTCTTAAGTTGAGCCGCTTCATCGGCGAGCCTTGCACCCAAAGCCGTGTCACCGGCGTCGTAGGCTATCCAGGAACGCGCCATGAAGGCGTCGTAGACATAAGCCTGGACCTCACAGAGGGCGATCGGGCCTTCTGCCATAGTGCCGTCAGCGAAATTGATGCCGTCCCAGGAGTCCTTCCAGCCTTGGTTGAGGAGGCCTCTCGGATTGAGGCGTTCGTATTCCACGAATCCGTCGCCGTCCCGGTCGCCGTAGTTGCGGATCCAGTCGAGTGCGCGGTCGGCGTGGGGGAGCAGGGCAGCGATGGTGTCTTTTGCAAAGCCCCACCGGCTAACGGTTCCAAGGATGGTCACGAACAACGGGGTGGCATCGACGCTGCCATAGTAGATGTGCTTACCGCCAAGTGACAGGCCGCTGGAGACATCGAGCCTGACCTCATGGAGGATTTTGCCGGGTTCCTCCTCACTGATGGGGTCCACCACGCTGCCTTGACGGTCTGCGAGGGTCTGAAGAGTGCCAAGGGCAAGGGAGGGGTCCACCACCACGGCCATTTCTGAGGCCCACAATGAGTCGCGGCCGAACAGCGTCATGAACCAGGGTGCCCCGGCGGCTACGACCACACGCTCGGGGTGGTTGGGATCCTCGATTCGAAGGGCGCCAAGGTCGTCATAGCTTCGCCGGAGTGTCCGTTCGATGGAGTGGTTTCCCATATGAATCCTGGGGATCTTTGCCACCCACTCGAGGTGCCGGCGGTCGCGCGGTGAAAGGCTCCCCTTTTCGGTCGGGTGCATGAACGACGGCGGCGGGGGACTTGCGGCGTCACTGCTGGGGACGACCGTGAGAATCGTACTCCACTGGCTGCGTGCTCCCACGGACACGCGGTACGACAAAGCGTCCTGCGTGACGTCGGCGCCCGGAGCCTGCACCACGATGCCCTTCCTGATGTCCTGCCATGTCCCGTTGATCGCCAGCGAATCGCCGTCGACGCTGCGCGTTTGCTCCCAGCGACGCTGGATGCGAGCCTCCTTGACCTCGAAGAGATCGGCAAAATCCGCTTCGGGCCGTATTGAGATCACGCATTCGGCCGGTTCCAAAGAAAAGTTTCGAACGGTGATTTGTTCCTGGATGCCGGCACCGACTTCTCGTAGCCGTTCCACGATCAGCGGGCTGTCGGCGTAGCCGTCCGATCTGATGACCCGCCCCGCAAACAGTGCACGGTACGGTTCTTTGATTTCCGCGGCGAGTGGCTCAAGCGGCTGGTCGTCCACCGTGAGGCTCCAGCGCGACAGGATACGGGTGTCTTGATAGAAGGTTCCATGCGGCAATTCCGCATGCATGTCTCCATTCGGCAGGGAGATGCAGAACGACGAGCCCTCCACCAAGGTGACGGTTCCAGGTCCAAGCGGCCCGGCCGCCGTGTCTGCGTTCCACCCAGCCATGCCGGCCTCCTCGAAGAAAACCAAACCACCCCGCGGATCACTTGCGCGCTGCGGTCATGTTCCCTCGACGCTACTCTTGCTTGCTTCGGGATTCCACAGGCCAGCGCGCCTCCCGCGTCAGTGGCGTATCCCGAGCTGCAGGTTGACGACAACCAGAACGGAGGCCAAGGCAAGCAACCCGGCAGAGAGTTGGAGTAGCGAGGAGCCATGGGAGCTTCTCCGATGGCCCCTTCGCACCGACCGCCGCGGCGCCTGCACGAAGCTGAGTGCACTGGTGAGGAGTCCGGCGGCGATGAGCGTTATCAGGCTAAGCATCATCTCTTCATGGACACTTCCTGCATTTCGTGCAGGTCGCGTCCATGGTTTAGAGGACCTGCTTCAGGAAGGCTTGGGTGCGGGGTTCTTGGGGGTTGGTGAGGATTTGTCGTGCGTCGCCGCGTTCGACGACTACTCCTTCGTCCATGAAGAGCAGGGTGTTGGCGACTTCGCGGGCGAAGCCCATTTCGTGGGTGACGACGACCATGGTCATGCCTTTTTTGGCGAGGTCTTGCATGACGGCCAGGACTTCGCCGACTTTTTCGGGGTCCAGGGCTGAGGTGGGTTCGTCGAAGAGGATGATGTCGGGGTCCATGGCCAGGGAGCGGGCGATCGCGACGCGTTGTTGTTG
>NZ_JBFBGW010000007.1:0-203872 GCF_040684895.1 Paenarthrobacter sp. NPDC089322 | reverse complement strand
TTGGGCATCGGACAGCCGACCCTCGTTTCCAACTACCTCACCGAAGAGCAGAACATCACCCTCCACACGGAGAACGGGATGCTCGGCATGGGCCCAGCCGCCGAAGGCGACGAGATCGACGGCGACCTCATCAACGCAGGCAAGATCCCCGTGACCGAACTCCCCGGTGCGTCCTACTTCCACCACGCCGACTCCTTTGCGATCATGCGCGGCGGGCACCTGGACATCTGTGTTCTGGGTGCGTTCCAGGTCTCCGCGACGGGCGACCTCGCGAACTGGCACACCGGCGCCCCGGACGCGATCCCCGCAGTCGGTGGAGCCATGGACCTGGCCACGGGAGCCAAGGACGTGTTTGTGATGATGACGTTGCTGACCCGCGACGGCGCCTCCAAGCTCGTGGAACAGTGCACCTACCCGCTCACGGGCGTCGGCTGCGTCACCCGCGTCTACACCGATAAAGCAGTGTTCCTCACCGGCCCCGACGGAGTGACTGTCCGGGAAACGTTCGGCTGCACGTTCGAAGAAATCCAGGAACTCGTACCCGTCCCGCTCAAGAGCGTAGTGAAGTACTGGCAGTTCCCTTAGACCCCTAGTGTCGCGTGCCGTTGATATTTAGACGCTTGGGTGTTTGGGAAGATTCGTTATGGCTAATCGACCTGCGGGTGCCCTGGGTCTTCGTGAAGGTGATTCCGAAGAGCTTCTGCGATTGTCCCGGTCCACTGCAGGACGGGCAGGGCTCGCGCAGCGGGCGCGGATTGTGATGCTGGCCGCCGAGGGCCTGCCGAACACCGTGATCGCCGAACGGATCGCGACGACCCGCACCACGGTCATCGGGTGGCGCAACTGGTACAAAGTCAGCGGGGATTGAAGGGCTGCATGACCAGGACCGCCCGGGACGCCCGCGCCGGACAGACCACCGGGTCATCGTGGCCGCGACCCTGCTGGCACCGCCGAAGAAGTACGGGGTAACGCACTGGTCCTCGCGACTGCTGGCCACGCACCTGGGCCTCGGGAACGCGACGGTGGCCCGGGCATGGCGGGAATACGGGGTCCAGCCCTGGCGGGCAGGGACGTTCAAATTCTCCACCGGCCCTAACTGGTCGCGAAGGTCACCGACGTCGTGGGCCTTTACCTGGCCCCGCCGGAGAATGCCGTGATTCTTTGCATTGATGAAAAAATCGCAATTCCAGGCGCCGGACCGCCCGCCGCCGATGCCCCCGATGCAGCCACACCAGATCCGGCGCATCGAAACCGTAAAGGCTGACGACATCGGTGAATGACGTACCGGGGTAGAAGCTATCATCACGGCCTGAAGGTCTCTGGCGCCTGAATGTATACCAGTACCCGCTCAAGCGGTAGTAGTTGATGCGCTGAAGCTGCTCGATCGCAGCCTCCCTGTCCGCGATGGCCATCCCGCGGGAGGCTAGGAGGTCGACTTGCTCCTCGTAGGTCTTGTAGGCCTTACCGGGTGCGGGCAACTGAGCCTCCAGCTCAGGGAAAGTGAAGACCGGCCCTAGACCTACCGAAGTAGGCGGAACCGGTCGTAGTGCTCCCACTATACCGGGTTTCCGAATGCGTCCAGCCGGAGATGGCAGCAGTCCTGTGCGGGCGTCAGTAGCGTGAAATTCCGTTTGCCTTACAGCGGCTCATGACGTTCTTTGATCCCATCCTGACAGCCCTAGGAAGAGAAGACATGAGGGAAAGGTCCCCGAGTGGTCAAAGTGGTCCAGAGAACTGCATTTAGGTGAGGCGTCTTGGGGCAGGCGCCTACCGTCATCGGAGCGGGCGACGAAGTTCTCGTGGGGCCCCGCTCACAAGCCAAGTATTCCCACGTCAGGCTGCTTTAACGTCAGGTTGGGGTGTTGACTAACCTGACAATCAACCGCCGAAGATTCCAAAGTCTCTCAGAGCGGAAGCACTCAGTTGACGGCATCTGAGTGCCCCCGCTGGTCTAGAGGAACACCGGCACCTGCTCCCGCACCAGGGCGGAACCTGGCTGAACCGACCGCGTTCTTTCAGTATCCTTTTGTCGCGATTAACGGCACCTTTTCCGAGTGAGGTTCCGGTCATGTATGCGGCCCCGTGGAAGCCGCCAGTCTCTTCGCTGACTGCGTAGAGGCCATGGACGACCGCGTTATCGACGGCGCGCACTTCGATGATTGCACCCATGTAATAGGCCGTCAGCAGTTCATGAAATTCCGGTCCCGTCTCGGGGTGCGATCCGTAGGGCCGGAAATGTAGGCCATGTCGGCGAGTCCGGCACCTAGTTTCGACGCCATATTCAATCCGTGACTACACTCCAGCCTTTTCTATTAGATAAAACAAGCTAATCTGCTAGAATAAAGCATCAATCGCACAGTCTAGCCTTTCCTAAAGTTGCATTATTGCGCCTTTCCCTATACTGAGACGGGTAGGGTCGGTCAATGCCAACTGAGAGCATGCGACGCTTAGACAAGCTTTGCCTCAGGAATGATTGCTTTTTCTACCCACCGCGGCAGCGGGAAAGGTGCCAGTATCTGTGGCAAAAAGAAAAGACAAAACTCTGAACCGCAACCTAAATAAATCGGCTACAGGTATTTTGCAAACCAACCACGCGCAAGCTCGCAGCCTCTACTAAAACCGTCAAAATAAATTCCATAGTGTCCTATATTGGGAATCACTTCATAAAAGCTGTCAACTCCATTCGACTTAATTTTGTTGTGCGCAGCCTCGCCACTCGTAGATATATCAAACAATTCCTCATCCCCAGCATCAATGATCAATGTGGGGACGGTAATGTCGTTAATCTGATCGGCAACATTGAACCTGCCCATCCGTTCAAACAAAGGCGTGCCCCGCAGTCCGGGCAACGAATCACCCTGGGGAACGTATGGAATTTCACCTCGAGCAATCTGAATAGCTCGCTCCGCTCCTTTCTCCATATGCAACTGAGAAGTGGGTGCAAGTGCTGGCACCTGGACGGCCAATGCTTTAACTCGAGAATCGACTGCGGCAACGGACGCAGAAATCCCGCCGCCGTAGCTGGTTCCCCAAAGCCCCATCCGCTGACGGTCGACATTTTGCTCACCTTCGAGATAATCAAGTGCGGAGCGGCAGCCGTCTGCCCAAAGAACCGGATCGATCAATTCTCGGGCTTCTCGAATCTGAATGGTTTCTTCAGGTCGGTCGCTGCTCGGAACATTTATTTGGCGTGCCGTATACAAGCGCCCGTCTGATGTGCCCCAACCTGCCTGGCTAAAGCAGAGCGCAATCATGCCGTCTTCGGCGAATGCTGCCGCATATCGCTCCGCTGTCCGTTTGTCACCACCAACCCCGTGACACAAAACGACGGCAGGCACTTCAGACGAAGCAGAGAGTTGCTTAGGTCGATATAGATCACCATCAAGCCTGATTCCCTGACTCCAAATTTCGATCTTTGAGCGGGCCACGGTATTCGGCATATTAAGAGGTGGGTAAATAACAGGGTTCTTCGTCGTTCCGGCGCCCGTCATTTTCTATCTCCTTTACTAAAGAGTCCACTAAATGGACAAAGAATTCATCAGCGATTGCCTCGTCAGTCTTCGAGAGCCCCACGAGGGACTGCCACCAGCCGTCAAGTCGTGCGCGATTGCGGTGCAGTATTTGCCGGGTGGAAGCCGACAGCGCGTGGTCAGGCGGTGAGCGAAATTACCGGAGCGGTGGAGGACACAGCGGGCAGCGTCGCGGATAGAAGCTCCTTCTGTCGCTGTGGCTGCAGAAGGGGTGCAAAGAACGCGGAGATCTCGGCCGTTGCCGTCAGTGGCAGGACGTTTGCCACGTACTGGTCCGGGCGGACCACCACAACGACGCCGTTGCGGTTCAGTCCGCGCTGCTCGAAGATGTCCTCCTTTTGGTCCGCGGCGTATACCTTTTCGTAATCCGTGAGCCTGAACGGGCCTACCTCGGGTTTGAAGACGGCGGGAACGGCGCCGAAGCTGATGTCGTGGTGGCTCTGCTGGTAGATCACCTTTAGGTCGAACCAGGCATCGGGGTCGGCCCCTGCCGGCGTGGCGGCAAGCGGGGATTCCGGCGATTCGGCGAACCATTCGGCGAGCTGATCCGTGGCTGAGGCTGTCCCGGGCCGGGCAAGGTCGGCAAAAACGTAGATCCGCCAGCGCCCGTCGGCCTTGGCATGGTGGCCCAGGTGCACCGGGTTCGCGTCCCCTACCCGCACGACCGGCGCGGATTTGAAGCGCTTGCCCACCGGGAATCCCGTGGCCAGGTCCTGATGCTCAGCGGTTCCTATCAGCATGGAGGGGGTGTATTGGGTCATGAAACCCGCCGGGAACTCGGCCGTCCTGACGTAGAAATCTTCCAGCTCCGAGGGGCTTGCAAAGTCCTCGGGCTTCCTGGCCATCAGAGTGGACCATTCCTTATCGAAGTCGATCAGGTTCTTGGCGACCACCTGGCGTTCCTCAGAGTAGGTGGAGAGCAGGCTTTCGGGGCCGCGGCCCTCAAGGACGTGGCCGAGCTTCCAGGCAAGGTTGAAGCCGTCTTGCATGGAGACGTTCATGCCCTGCCCGGCCTTGGCGCTGTGAGTATGGCAGGCGTCACCGGTGATGAACACCCGTGGGGTGCGGGTGCTGCGGTCCTCCGGCAGGACGTCGTCGAACCGGTCCGTCAGCCGGTGGCCTACTTCATAGACGCTGTGCCAGGCCACGTCCCGCACGTCCAAGGTGTAGGGGTGGATGATGTCGTTGGCCTTGTCGAGGATTTCCTCGATGCTGGTGCTGCGCACTGCCCCCTTGTTGTTCGGGTCCACCTCGCCCAGGTCCACGTACATCCGAAACAGATGGCCCCCTTCTCGGGGGATCAAAAGGATGCTGCCCTTTTCACCCTGGATCGCGGACTTTAAGCGAATATCCGGAAAGTCCGTAACGGCCAGTACATCCATGACGCCCCAGGCGTGGTTGGCCTGGTCGCCGGCCAGCGTGCAGCCGATCGCCCGGCGCACCTGGCTCCGCGCGCCGTCCGCGCCCACAACATACTTCGCCTTCACGGTGCGCTCCTGACCCTCATTCGGACCCGCAGTGTGAAGCAGCGTCACAGTAACCGGGTAGTCGCCCTGGCCTCCCACCTTCAGTCCTTGGAACTCGTAGCCGTAGTCGGGCTTCATCCGAGTGGGCGAGTAGGCCATGCATTCGGCAAAGTAGTCCAGCACGCGGGCCTGGTTAACGACGAGGTGGGGGAACTCGCTGATCCCGGCCGGATCATCTGGGGTGCGGGCAGTGCGGATGATGCGGGAGGGGTCTGCAGGGTCCGGTTTCCAGAATGCCGTTTCAGTGATCTGGTATGCCTCGGCAATGATTCTTTCAGCAAACCCGAAAGCCTGGAAGGTTTCCACAGTGCGGCACTGGATCCCGTCGGCTTTGCCGATGGCGAGCCTCCCCGGACGTCGCTCAATGATGCGGGAAGCGATGTTGGGGAACTGCGACAGTTGCGCAGCGGCCAGCATTCCTGCCGGTCCGGCGCCTACAATCAGCACGTCCATTTCGTCCGGAAGCTCTTCGGGGCGGTTGAGTCCGACGCGGCCAGCCGGCTGGACCCGCGGGTCGCCGGATACGTAACCGTGATGGTGGAATTGCACGGGGTTTCCTCACTTCACTGTGGGCTTAGGACGCAAAGGCTGTTCTGTATTCGAACGTTCGTTTCCGGATCGGTCCAAGAATGTAGGGCAGTACGATTCGGGCACTAAGGCCGCGGAGTTCCGCGCGAGGGCCAGGTTGGCGAATCATCGTGACGCGCGTCATAAGTGATTGTATACGATTTCGTACTTGATGAGAAGAGGATCTTGAAGCGGGTCAACGCCGACACCTTGGCGGCAACGCGGAAGGTGGTTGCGATGCATATCAACTACCCAGCGCGGCCGGACGCCCGCGAAGCCCGCCTAATTCCTTAGCCCCCGGGTCGCTCGCCCTCACCGGCAGCGCAGTTGAGCGCCCGGCCGGCTGTTGTCTGCTGGTTCTCCATGCGGGTGCTGAACCAGAGCACCCAACTCCATGTCGGTAAGCATGAAGAAGAGAATCCCGGCAGTTCCAGGAACGAGTGGAGACCCGTCTGCAGGAGCCCCCACCGCAGGGCTTGACCATCCGCCCAAGGGTCAGCCGTGGTTTTTGTTACCAAGGGCGGAGAACGCCAAGAAGGACCACTATGGCCGCACTAACGGAGATGACCACGGCCCGCTCCTAGCGCAAAAGGGGAGGTGCTTGTTCCTCCTCGGCGTCGGGACCGCTGTTGTGCTTAGTCCCCGGCGACGGCGCCGGAAGCTGACCAGGCGACTGAGTCTACGGCAGCGAAGTCGTCGTTGCGGCCGTCGAGTCGACGCATTCGCTGGCCACTCCTGCGCAGGAGTTCGTCGGGTTCCAGCGGAGGCACAAAAGTGGTGTCCGTGACGCTGAATTCTGCCGCGAGTCGCCCGATGGGTGAGAGCGCGGGGATGTCGATGCGGCCGGACGGGAGATATAGATCATCGCGCACGTAGAAGCGGACGACGTCCGCCCACACCACATTTCCCAGGCCATCGGGGGAAGAGAAGATCTTGAACACTTTGCATTCAAGCGCGATCGGCGCTTCCGCGAGGCGTGGCGGTACGACGGCGGTTGACGGCACCGCGTCGAGCCCCAGGACTTCGAACTCGTCCACATCGGCCGGGTAGTCGACGGCGGACAGCTGTACGTCTGCGGCGTGTGGGAAGGTCGCCATGTTCGAGACGAACTCTCCGGTGTCGCGGATGTTGACGAACGTGTCTTTGAGGTTGACACCGTCCGCGCGAGGTTGCAGCGTGAGCGAGACCCTTGGAGGTTTGCGCCCGACGACAGTGAAGAAGGAGATCGGCGCCAGGTTGCCGACGCCGTCTTTCGAGACGGTGCTGACCCAGGCGATGGGCCGCGGAATGACACTTCCTATCAGCAATTTGTAGTTCGAAGCTGCATCGAGGTCGGTCGGGTCAATGATCATGTGGGGTTCCTCAACATCCTTGGAAGTTCATCGCGGGACGCGGCGCGCCCGCTTGGAGGGCGGAGCGAGCCGCCAGTAGGGCGCGGGAAGCGTCATCGGTCTCGAACAACGGCACGCCGAGTTCGATGAGGGCAGCGTCGGCAGCCGCGATGCCGCCTTTCCTCCACTCCCGCAGCAGGGCCTTGTGAACCCCATGGGCGCGGGTCGGGCCGGCAGCCAGGCGGCGCGCGAACGCTGTCGCCTCCTTGAGCAGATCAGGTTCAGGAACCACCCTGTTAATCAGCCCGGCCTCGCGCATGGTGGCTGCGGTAACGAACTCTGAGGTCATCGCCCATTCCATGGCTCGGGCGGCCCCGACGCGCTCGGCTACACGATAGACACCGCCCAACAACGTCACGATTCCGATAGTTTGCTCCGGGTGTCCGAAGCGTGCAGTGTCTGCGGCAAAGATGATGTCTCCGCGGACCGCGAGTTCAAGACCGCCGCCCAAACAGTGGCCGTGGATTGCGACGACGACCGGGACATCGACTGTTTCGAAGCGGTTGAAAACGGCGAGGCCGCGCCCGATACTGGTTTTCAGCTCGGCTTGGGAGGCTTCCGGCCAGGTTGAGATCTCTCCGCCGAAGCAGAAATCAGGACCTTCCGAGGTGACCAGCACCGCGCGGGTGCCATTCGGGGCGAACTTGTCCAGAGCAGAAGACAGGTCCTCGATGAGCTCGTCGTCGATGCGGTTCTGTGGTGGATTGGACAGGGTCAGCGTTGCCAATCCATCATCAAAGTCTACGGTCAGGTGTGGCATGTTGGGTCCTTAGGCGGCGGTGGCGGTGCGGTCAAGGTGCGTGCTGAACCACGAGAGGGCCGCATCGCTTGATTCGTCAAACTGCACGTCGTAGGCGTCGAAGTGACCGCCGGGCAGCAGCACCAATTCCTTGGGCTGCAGAGCCCGCTCATAGGCGGCCAGCTGGATGTCAGCCGGAATTACCGTTTCAGCAGTTTCCACAATCATCATTAGCGGCGTGGGCGAGACCCGTTCTATCCATACGCCCGGCTCGTAAAGGCGGGATGCCCGGTTGGAGCGAAGGGTGACAGTGTTGTTCATATCGCCCGGCGGGACCAAATCACGGTGGAAGCGCACTGCGTCTGCAGTGGTGAAGAGTGCGGCCGAACCAGGACCGTCACCGATGGTGGTCACATACCGGGGCTCAGCGCCGGTCGCCTGCGCTCGTTCATCCTCCAGTGCGGTGAGCTCAAATCCTTCGATCCGCTCGGGCGCCACTTTACGCTGCCACTGCTCAAACCCACTGATAGTCGGCACCTGCGCGACAGCGCACTTGATGCGCATATCTGTCGCGCCGAGCACGATGCTGTGGCCCCCGGCAAAGCTCGTACCCCAGACCCCGATGCGTCCGGCGTCGACTTCCGGCCGGGTCTCCAGGTAGCTGATCGCGCGGCGCCAGTCTGCGATCTGACGCCATGGCTCGACGTCGTTACGTGGAACGCCGTCGCTGGCTCCGAATGAGCGGTGGTCGTGAACCAAGACCACGAATCCTGCGTCCGCGAACTTGCGCGCGTATCGGTCCAGGCCCATTTCACGGGTGCCGCCAAACCCGTGCGCCATGGTAATCGCAGGTCGTGGGCCCGCATGCCGGGGCAGGTACAGCCAGGCTCGCAGTGTCAGGCCGTCGTCGGTGATGATCTCGACGTCGATACGTTCGGTCATGTTATTTGCCTTCCGTGTAAGTGAAGTAGTCAGGGGTAAGGACGCCGGCCAAGGTAGGCCCGACTTTGGAGGCGATCTGCATGACGGCACCCAGCGGACGGTGATGGATAGCGATCTCGGCGATGAGCCCCGCTTCGTCACGCTTGAGGATGGTGATGCCCTTCATCGCGAAGCCTCCGAACGCGGCGGCCCGCCATTCGAGATACGTGCGTTCGCCGTCCTGGACCTGGTGAACGAACTCAAGTGATTCGTAAACACCACTGACCGCTGCCATCACAGCCTTGATCTTGTCCTTACCCTGAACGGGTTTGGCCAGGGCACTGGCCTCCAGGCGGACGTCGAGCGCCAGGGCCGCGGCGAAGCCTTCTTCGCTCTTTTGTTCGAAAGCGCTCTGCCACGCCTGGGCGGGGCGTTCGTTCGCGGATTCAGTGGTCACAGTGTCCGCAATCTTGGCCGCCACGGCGGCCGGGTTTTCCACGTGCGGCCAGTGGCCGGCGTCGGGAATGCTGGCCTCGGTCGCGTGTTCAAAGCGAGGTGCGACGTACGAGGAGACGATTTCAGTGGTGACAAAGGGGTCGTTGGCTCCGCGCAGGATGGTGACCGGGCCCCGGTAGCCGCTCGGTCCCCTACCGTCGGGATGCCCGTCGTTCCAGGCGGTTGCGGTGGCGGCGATGGTGGTGGGCGCTACGTTCAAGGCAACGGCGGACAGGCGGTCCAGCTCCGCGTCCGGGAAGGTCGTCGACAAGCTACGCCGAAACCCCTTTTGTCCTTCCAAGGAAAGATCAGGCTGCTGGAAAGGCGCAATCTGCTCCGCCGGCAGCTGAGTGCCGGCGAGGGGAATCGGGTTGATAAGAACGAGCGCACGGACTCGATCGCCGAGCCGCGCGGCGGCAAGCTCGGCGATCTGGCTGCCCATGCTGTGGCCGACCAATATCACGGGACCCTCGACCCCCTTGAGTTGGGATTCGAGATCGTCGGCCCAACGGTCAAGGGTATAGGGCCCGGCGTCGTCGGTCCGGTCGCCCATCCCGGCAAGCGAAAGAGCAAGGGAAGCGATGGACCGTTCCTCAAGCCCGGCGCGGACGTTGGCCCAGATTTCACCGTCGTCCATGTAGCCGTGAACCAGGACGACTTTCTGCGGCTGGGTGGCAGGGGTGCTCATTACGTGTCTCCTTTGACAATTGCATTGGGTGAATCAGGTGCGGTCGATGTTTGTCGGCTCCAACACACTCTTCCCATGTGACATAAGCATAGGCTTTTTGCCAATGTCACACAAGGGGGTTGTGTGATCGCGATTACATGGCAGCATTGGTTCGTGGAAACTGCGCCCGGTGATCGGCGCACGGATCCGGGCCCGGCTGATCTCACTCCCCTCAGGCGCCGCCAAGCCAACCAATGCGACTGCAGGGGCAGCCTGCGGGCACTACGGGAGTCGCCGCACCGAAACTCTCACCGTCAGTTCGAGCGTTTCCGCCTGGCTGGCGCCTGAGCGTAGTCCGGCGTTTTGGATGATGTCTCGGAGCCCGGGCTCAGGCTTGCTTTTTGTGCGTATATTATGATCCGGGCGCGCGGTTGGGGCGGCCCGTTCAGCGGAGGAAGAAGTTCAGAAGAGCGTCGGCGCGCCTGCCGAAGGGGGCCCGCAGAAGATTGAGGGCGCTCCAGCGGCCTTGTATGAAGATGCCCTTGGGGTGGCTGAGGGTTCGGAATCCTTCGATGCCGTGGTACCTGCCGATGCCGCTGTCGCCGACGCCACCGAATGGCAGGTCATCCTGCGCGACATGCATGAGGGTCCCGTTAACCGTGACATTGCCGGACGTCGTACGCTCGAGGACCTTGCGCCGGTCTGCGTCATCCCGGCCAAAGTAGTAGAGCGCGAGCGGGCGCGGCCGGTCGTTCACGTAGTCGATGGCTTCATCGATGGTCCTGTAGGAGAAGATGGGCAGGATGGGGCCGAAGATCTCCTCCTCGGCGATCCGCATTTCATCGGTAAGGCCCAGCACGACTGTCGGCGCTAGGGTGTGGGGACGATTGGAAGCCTCGCCTGGCCGGTGGCCGACCTCGATGATCCGCGCCCCGCGGTCCCGTGCATCGTCGAGCAGGTCGATAAGGACAGAATATTGCTGTTCATTGACGATCGAGGTGTAGTCCTTGCTTGTCGGGCCATCGGGGTAGGCAACCTTGACCAGCCGATCGTAGCTCTGGACGAAGGTGTCGATGTCGGATTCGTGCACTAATGCGTAGTCAGGGGCAATGCAGGTTTGCCCGCCGCTGAGGAGCTTCCCGAAGATGATGGAGGACACCGTCGCGTCCTGGACGCGACCCCTTGCCACGATCGTCGGCGACTTTCCGCCGAGTTCGAGCGTGACCGGGACGAGGTTCTCGCTCGCTGCTTTCATGACAGCTTTCCCGACCGCGGTGCTCCCGGTAAAGACAATGTGGTCGAACGGCAGCGAGGAGAACGCGGCGCCGTCACCTGAGACCAAAGCGACCTGATCCTCGGAGAAGATCTCGCCGATCATCGACGCAAGCAGGGCGTTTGTGGCCGGGGTGAACTTCGAGGGTTTGAGCATCACTCGATTGCCCGCTGCGATCGCGGTAACCACGGGCATCAGCGACAGGTTGACAGGGTAGTTCCACGGCGAAATAACCCCGACCACGCCGAGCGGCTGGTACTCGATGTGATTGCTGCCCGCACGCATCGACAGAGCGATGTGGCGATGAGTCGGTCGCATGAACCGGCGCAGATGTCGAATGAGGTAGTCAATACCTTGGACGACACCCAGGACTTCCATCATCGCGGTCTCGTGCCGGGAGCGATTGCCGAAGTCGGCGTTGATGGCCTCCTCGATGTCGGCGCGTCGGGCGATAAGTGCGGCCTTGAGCTTCTTCAGGTCGCTTCGCCGCGCCGCCAAGGACGGTGCTCCGGCGCGCAAGAAGGCGGAGCGCTGAGTGGTGAGGATGTGCTTGAAGCGCTCCGCGTCGATGGACTGTGGGGTGAGGTCGGTGGTGAGGTCGGTGGTCATGATGGTGTTCCTCAGCTGTGGGCGGGGGCGACGGGGGCCTGCGTGTGCGGCCGGCGGGCGAATCGGGCCATGATCTGGACGGCCTGCCGGCGCGGGAGCAACTTGGTCGCGAGGGCGAGGGATCGGCCGTTGGTGATCACCGAAGGCGGTGCGGAGCGACGGTCCAAGGTGGCGAGGGCTTTGTTGACGACCGCCTCAGGGGTCAGCCGCTTCGTTCCGTAGTCCGCGTTCTGGCTGCCAGCAGCGTCGTAGAACTCAGTGTCCATGGCGCCGGGGCAGACAGCGAGGACGCGCAGCCCCGTGCCACCGGCCTCCGCCCACAGACCTTCGGTGAAGTTGAGCACGAAGGCCTTGGTGGCGCCGTACGCACTCATGTAGGGCGTCGGCTGAAACCCGAGCAGGCTCGCCACGTTGATCAGGACGCCGGTTTCGGCCGCGGCCAGCGGCTCGAAGTACGCGCGGCTGAGGTCGACCAGTGCGCCGACGTTCAGCGCGATCATGTCCTGCAGCCGGTCCGGGTCCTCCTCGGTGAACGAGCTGTGGGTGCCGAATCCGGCGTTGTTGACCAGTCCCGTGGCGTAGATGCCGCGCGACTCCAGCTCCTCGCGCAGGGTGCGGCCAGCGTCCGGCAGGCCGAGGTCGCGGGCGATGGTGGTCACCGTGACGCTGTGGGCCCGGGTCAGCTCGTCGGCCAGTGCCTCGAGCCGATCTGCGCGGCGGGCTACCAACACGAGGCTCGAGCCTCGGGCGGCGAGTTGCCGGGCGAACTCGGCGCCCAAGCCGGAGCTGGCGCCGGTAACGATGATTGTCTGTTTGGAATAGTCGATTTTGCTCATAAAATACATCCTACGCAGATTGGTGCACTAAGTGCAAATATCTACCTTCAGTGAAGTGTAGTACAATCAGTGCATGGTTCAGAAGCTGACGCCCATTCGTGAGCAAACGCGCGCAGTCGTGCGCTCCCTCCTTGCCCGTACGGCCTTTGAGCTGTTCTCCGCCAAGGGCTATGACGACACCACGGTCGAGGAGGTTGCCGCTGCGGCGGGGGTTTCTCGCCGCACTTTGTTCAACTATTTCGGCACGAAGGAGGATCTTGCGCTTAGCGGCCTGTCCGAACAGGGCGAGATGATCGCTGCTAGGTTCGCTGAACGTCCTGTCGACGAGGACCCTTGGGAGTCCCTGCGCGCCGCATTTAATGTGCTCGAGGAAATCGAGGCTAGCCCTGAGCGGCGCTTGGAGGTGATCACCCTCCTGTTCGGCAACGAGTCCCTGCGGGCCGGTCACGCTGAGAAACAGGCCCGCTGGCAGGACCTCCTCACACCCCTGATCGAACAGCGGCTTCAAGCCTCGGATCACCGGGCTTTCGAGGCGCGAGCTGTTGCGGCCACGGCGATCACGTGCCTGCAGGTAGCGTTTCGAGAATGGGTGCGCCTGGGTGGACAGGTTGACGTTTTCGACCTCTATGACCGCGCCCTGCGCGCGGTCCGCCAATCCGCCTGATACTCCATTCGGAGACGATGAACGACAACAGTCACTGACGGATACAGGCTTGTCGCACAAGGATTGTGGGTCGGCATCTGTCACGCGTGTTCAGTGGCTGCGCCGTCCTCAGTGCGCCCTGCATCGACTCGGGCTACCGGTGACGACAGGAGCTTGTATACTATCCCTATGTCACTACTGGCCAGCCAGCGATACACGGAGCGCATAGTCGCCAGCCCTCTCGTCTTGGTCCAAGAGATCCTGAATACGCGTTCGGCTGGCAGGCCACTGCAGTCGGACTTGCTGTCGAGCGCGGCATCGGCACGCGCCTGGTTAGCCGTCGCACTGGCGGAATGGGCCCGGCACTCTGGTATGAATGCCCCTGTGATCGAGATCGATGAGGCCGGGCTCGTGCGCCTGCAGCATCTGCGTGACAACTTGCAGTACCACCTCACAAGCACTGGAAGCACTGAGCCTTCAGGGTGGGCCGCGCAAGAGATGCGTGGGTCCCTCTCGGTGACGATGGATAAGTCGGGGGCAGTGAAGGTCGTACCCAAGGGCAAAGATGTCTCGTGGGTCATCTCGGCGGCTCTCTATGAGATTAGCCGGGCCGACCAGATGGATCACTGGCGGCGACTGAAGCTGTGCAAGAACGAGAAGTGTTCTGTCGCTTTTTACGACAGCACGAACAACAACAACAGCGTCTGGCACGACCTGCACATTTGCGGGAACGCGGCCAATCTGCGTGCGTCCCGGCGCCGGCGGGCGGCGATGAGCGCGTAGCGAACGACTGCCGCGGGAGGTTTGGTCAGCCGCCGTTCGCATCAATTCTGGCACCTATGCGGTTGCCGTCGCCAAACAAGGGCTTGGGGCATGCAGTCTCCAGCGCCTCCCCAGGTGCCCCCGCCGTCGAGCCCAACCAAGCCTTGGACACTGTTCCAACCACCAGGAACTCACCCGTACGGCAGCAGGAGGAAGGGCGCGAGCGTGCCCCGTTACGACACCTGCGCCGCGACGTCGCCGCCGGAGGGTACATGTCAGTCCGGGACTCGGTCCTCATGCTCTTTGATCCCCCTTCCTTCCGCATTGAAAGACATAGTCATAGGTGATATGACTGTGTCATAGTTGGTAGACGCCAATACATAATTCGAGGAGTGCAATGAAGCAATCAACGTTGGACTACGCGGTCCACATCGCCGCCGGAATGCCGACCACCAACCCGGATGTGCCGCCGGATCTGCGGGTCCGCGACTGGTCCCCCACGACGAGTACCTTGATTTTCGGAGAGCACCAGGGGCTCCTTGTTGATCCGCTTTTTACTCGAGCCCAATCCGCTGATTTGCTTGACTGGCTCTCCGAGCTGGGGAAGCCCCTAACGTCGATCTACATCACTCACGGTCATGGCGATCACTGGTTCGGCTTGGGCGAAATACTTAGCCATCATCCCTCCGCGCGCGCCGTTGCCTTGCCCGAGGTGGTTGATGAGATGCGGCTGCAATCCTCCCCGGAGGTGCTTTCCTCTTTCTGGCATCCGCTGGTTCCCGATCAAATCTCGTCCAACATCGTCATGGCCAACCCTCTTGCTGATGACGAAGAAGTGACTGTTGACGGAAACCTCGTCATTCCCATACGGCTCGATCACACTGATGGAGATAACACGACCTGCCTGCATGTGCCCGCTCTGGAGCTTGTAGTAGCCGGCGATGCCATTTACAACAACGTTCACCTTATGCTGGCCCAATCCGACGCCGCGGGACGACAGTCGTGGTTGCGCGCGCTCGATACCGTTGAAGCTCTCAATCCCAGCCGGATCATCGCCGGCCACAAAGACCCCGCCTCGGACGATGACCCCCGACATATCGAACTGACGCGCCAGTACATCCTCGATTTCGAGGCCGGGATTCGGACCACGGACACTACCCTTGCGTTGTATGACTTCATGGTTGAACGTCACCCCGACCGGGTGAACCGGGGAGCACTATGGGGATCTTGCCGAGCCGTTAAGGGCTAAATCCTGCAACTTGGCTCTTTGTGAGCTACGGCAGAGACATTGGAGATCCCATCGAAAGGCGGCATTGCCCGCGTTCTTGCCGAAGATCTGTCCCAAGAATTTCCGATAGCTGATTGGCGAAGATGGGTAGGGCTAACTATGCAGCCCAAGAACATCTACGGTAGCGGAGTAAGTTGGATTTTCGAACTTACTTTCATGCTTATAGAAAGTACTGAAAGCAGGGAAGCCATGACACCATCCGTTACCGGGAAAACTGCCCCTAGGGGCGTGCTTCATCGCAGCAGGACTCGAGGTGCTGGGGGAGCGGTGGGCGCTGCTGGCCCTTCGGGAAATGTCCCTGGGCGTTCATCGTTTCGACCAGATAGCCCTCAATACTGGTGCCTCTCGTGACATCCTGACAAGCCGGCTGCGGGCTCTGGAAGACCATGGCGTCATTGAGCGTGTCCAATATTCGGAGCGCCCCCCGCGATCGCCATGGATCTTCTTTCGGTAGTCGGGATCGGGCCGTAGGGACAGCTGTTGTTGAACTGCTATGTCGGCGCGGCCATCGAGCAGTGCCGCGGCGGTGAAGCCCTGATCGATGACGGTGGCGCGCTCGTTAAGCTGTTCGGCAATGCCGAGACCCTGTAGCAGCTTTGCGAAGTAGATGCGGCTGGGCCCGTTGCGCGAGTAGAGGCCACGGATCGGCTGCCGTCACTGCGCTGATGAGTTCTCCGACGGACGCAACATCAGGAATCTCGGCGCCAGGGGCAACGGCGACGCCGATGCCGGCCTTGGCGATGGGTGTAATTGGACTACCGTCGAGGATCCCTTTGCCGAGTCGTTCCAGCGAGTTGGTGATGCCGATGATCACGCCGGGCCCGCGCTCCCGCAGTGATCTGCTGACTCAGGGCGCTGGTCGGGGCAAATGGGCATCCACCGCAGTTCCGGTGTCTTGAGTGAACGCGGGCAGGACGGAGTTCTCCAACGCGCCTCTGGGGCCGAGGTCGCAGAACAGGGTCAGGGCAGGATGGGCGGTCAAGGTTCCGCGTTCAGATCTGGGCGGGTGCGAGGACGAGGTCGAAGCGGGAGCGGGCCCATTCCTGGTTGCCCAGGTCGCGGCCGTCAGGGGTTGGTGCGCCCGCGGGTTGGGGTTCGAATTTTTGATGAGAGAGGCTTTCACGCAGAAGACGGAGTCGCCAATTTCGATTTGTGGGTCGCCTTCGACGAAGATGTGGGTCAAGAGGGTGCGCAACTGTGGTGCGGCGACCAAGAAGTGCAGGTGGGAGGCCCGGGCCGGGGACCTGCCGGCGGACTCGAGCATTTTGCCCAAGGGTCCGTCATACGGGATCGGGTACCGAGTTGGAGTCAGTCCCCAGAACGCGTACTTGCCGTTCTCGTCGGCGAAGAGGTGGGCCCGGGCGGCGACTCGGTTGTCGGTGTACTGGACGTCGTAGAAGCCGTCCTCGTCCGCTTCCCGGACTTCGATCCGGGCGCCGGGGACGGGGCATCATGGATTTCCTGGCCGACCCGAAGCATCCCGACCACGCGGAATGCGCAGCGTGGGTTGCCGAAGTCACCGGATCAGGCGATCCTTTTGACCTCGGCTTCCTGGATTTCGCCGCCGTCACCTTGAGCTCTCAGACCTGCCTTAGGATCGCGCGTCACCGGCCTGCCCGCGGTGCACGTCGGCTTGCGGCGTGAGGGTAGCGAAAATCTGACGTCATCGCCGGGCTCCCGGCCGAATTGGCTGCGCGATCGTCCGCCGGTTCAGAGGCCGGGAGATGGTTGCCGAGGCCGTCGCCGACCTCCTCGAAGACACCGGATTGGAGCCGGCAGCGGTGCTCGCCGCGCTGGAAGCCGCCGACCACGTCGAAAAGATCCAGGTGACCACCGCGGGGACACTTGGTGGGACACCACCATCCAGGGCAACGCGCTGGCGATGGCAAGCTTCGGGAAGCCGATCAGCCGCAAGACCGCCGACCGGCTGGTGTCTGAACTGCTGGAGTGGGCACGGGCCTACAACGGCGACCCCCAAAGCCACTGTTCCTGCATACCTTCCGGGTGTTCGGCAGCTACCACAACCCTCAAATCGACCCCCTGGGTGACGTCGACGTCGAACTCACGTACGGCAGAGGGATACGCCGGACCCGCAGGCCGTCCCGCCGCCCGCCGACAGGGCCCTCACCGGCCTCGGATGATGTCCGCTTCCTTCTAACTTGACGCAGGCGTCGCGCCTTGGCGCGGTGCGACAACTTTAGTGGAACGGAAACTGGAAGATTTTTCACTTCAGTTGAGGCAGGACAACGAATCCGATGACACTCCCTGGCTTTGGAAGACTGATCGCGGGCGCTTAATCACGCGGGATGGGTGTGGATTTGCGTCAACTGTAGTCTTCCCATGCTGACCGCAGGCCCGTTTAGAGGACTGATGTTGAAGTAATGCTTCGCCAAAGCGCCTTCGGATTGACGTGCCGGGGATATCTGTCCAGCATATGCGCAAAGAGTTGCTCAGAGGTCAGACCCTGCTCCAGGGCTCTTAAGTAATCCGTGATGTATCGCCGCGTCTCCGCGATGGAGCCCGGACGGTGGTCACCGTCGGGATCCGCATGTCCGGCCACCACATAATCGGGGTGTAAACGATCGAGGATATCGAGTGCGGCAAGCCACTGTGCGGCACCTCCATCCCGAACCTCATTGAGAGCGAGATGACAGCGGTTATATACAGAGTCGCCGGCTACGATGAGCCGGGTTGACGGTATCCAGAGCGCAGTCGTGTCATCCGTGTCAGTATGTCCCAGTTCCAGTACCTGAACGGATTCACCCTGGAGGAGAAGGTTTGCAGTTATCGGACGAACGATGATGGATCCACTGGCGACTTGACCAGGAAACCGATCGTCCCAGAGTTCGCGACGAAGGCGGGAGTGTCGGTACATGTAGTCACGGGTTTGGCGTGTGGCAATCACCACGGCCTCTGGGAACTCGCTTTGAACTGCAGACGCACCTAACCAGTGGTCACCATGGCCATGTGTGATGTATATCGAGCGGAGCTTTATGTTAAAAGACTTTACCCAATTGATGGCAACTTCGACGGCGGCAATATGCCAAGGTGGATCGATAAGCATGGCCTCCCGGGAGCCATAGACCAAAGTTGTGTTCAGCGGGGAAGACACAGCCTGGTGACCGAACGGCACCGTTGGTGTCTTGTGTTCCGCGACCGAGGGAGAGGTAAGTACAGCGAAGCGCAGACTGGGATTCACGGCCGTGGCCACTCAAGCTTCGACACCGACACCAAGCCCTCCGCTGTGGGAGCTTTGCTCAATTGGCAGAGAACTGAGCGCGCATCCGATCCCGCTGCCGCGCTCTGGATGCCCGCACATTGGCGATGTTTCCGCAGGAAGACGAGTCATGCCAGATTGCTCCGTTATTCTTGGACCGGTCATAGAAAGCCACGCGGCACCATTCGTTAGGACAGATCTTAAGCCTGCGGGACTCTCCTTCCAGCTGCGCATCATACAAAGCACGAAGGATTTCAGCGACTACGGCGCGGTAGCCCGATGCGGCGGCGGATGCGAGACGGACTTGCCCGTCTTCCAAAGAAAGAGTTGCCTTGGCCGCAGATGGCCCAGACGAAGCAGGCATTCCTGTCCCACCGCTACCAGCCAGCGCTGACATCAGCGTGCTACGGAAGCGACGAAGTGGCTCAAGGTCTTCATTGTCAAGGACAGGCACGCTCTCCCGGACTCCCAGCTCTTGCCAGGCAGCAGAGGCCCACGCAGTAGCATCCTCTGGGTTATCGAGCAAGTCGACGCCCCTAATGGTCCGCCCAGCAGAAATTGTATTGACGAAGTCCTGAACCAGCCCAATGTTCCCAGAGCCGGCCTTCAGACTGTAACGGTCGCTTGCAATATACAGATTTCTCACCTCCAAAGGTAAGGACATACTACCGGATGCTCCTTAGGAACGAATCAGCTGCGGCCAAACCCTTAGTCATGTCGCCGGGTATCTGCTGAAGCAGCACCGGCGCCCACAAAGCCATACGGCGTTTTGGGCGCCGCGCATAAAGAACGAATAGTCTAATGCTCAGCTGAATGCGTGCGCTCACTCAAGTGCTGGCTGCAGTACTACTGCCTTGTCCTGGCTGACCGAGAACGGGAAGGCCTAGTAACTTGCAGGGGGCACATTACTCGGAAGCCCGAGCAGATCGATCCTGAGTAGAGCCCATCGCCCAAGATCTCTTAGGTTGGATCAACTCGCCTGGGTTTAGTCCGAACGGGTAATGTCTCGCGCGCCTTGGGTACAACTCCACGCGACTTCACTCAACATCCTCGAGGTCGATGCTACCCGAGCTGACGTCGGCGAAGACGGAGCATACTCGTCCGACCCTCCTAAGCCTTAGGCGCAACGACTGACCCCGTTCCTCGAGCAACACCCAGCCGAATAGGAAAAGCCCCGAAGGGTGTCGTAGTCCAGGCCAGCAGGGGCGCGACCTCTGCAACGGGGGAGGACATCCCTCTGTCGTTAGGAGGCCGCCAGACGTGTCGTTAGGAGGCCCCGCCGGAGGCCGCACCAACCATCTACTTGGCGTCATGAGATGGCCCGAGGAAACATCAGGGCGACCCGAGAGCCCTTAATCTGGCTTGACCTGCAAGCACCTCTTTGCCCACATTACGGCACGCCTCGTCCACTTTTCCTTCCAACGGCAGAGCATCTCTGCCACTTCAGCGCATGAAGGCATGCTGCGGCCGGCCTATGCGACACCCGCCCAAACCAAATCAGGCTTCCCGATTCCCTACCAAGCTCAAAGCCCCATACCAAACAGGCGATGCATTGACCCGGTGCGGGTAAAGGCGCAGCATCTCATCATAGAAATTCTGCGGAGTCTGCGCTCGATCTAACGCTTCACGGGAATCCAGAAGGTACTGCCGGGTCTCCTGGATACAGCGGGGGTCATCAGGCGCCCCCGGTGCCTTATGTCCGGAGACAACATGAAGCGGGTCCAGCGACTCGATGACGTCAATGGCGGCCAACCAGGCCTCCAGTCCGCCATTGCCCGTCTCAAGCAGCATCTGATGGGCGCCGTTGTAGATGGCATCACCTGCCACGACCAGGCGAATGGAAGGGACCCATAGCGCAGTAGTGTCATCGGTGTCCGTATGCCCTAGAACTATTGGCTCCAAGGCTTCCCCCTCAAGACATAGCCCTTCGACCGGGACGGGTTGAGCGATAACGCTACTAGGTGGAATGAGCCCTGGCAGGGAGCGATCCCAAAACTGGGCCCTCCCGTCAACCGCCTCCGTGCGCATCATCGCCAATGTGCCCTCGGTGGCATACACCGGAACCCCGGGGAAGTCCTTCAATAATTCTTCGGCCCCCAGCCAGTGGTCTCCATGTCCATGAGTGATATAAATGAAGGCCAGCCTCTTGCCGCTGTCCTCGAGCCAGCCACGCACACGTGCAATCTGACCGAAGGTGTACGGAGCATCCACCAGCACCGCGTCACGTTCACCGCTGATCAGCGTCAGCGTCAATGGGGACGTTACAAACCGTTCGCCCGTTGGAAGTTGCCCTTCCGCCCGAGCTGTTCCATCCAAGACCAGGGTCTCGTAGGTGAGTTGAACCATGCTGAATCACTCCTGAAAGACTAGTTACCGCCGTATCGTAAGGATCATACTTTATTAGAGGCTTACTTTTGGCTCGATTGACGACACACTGTCCTGCTATTGCGTCAAGGTTTATCCTGCGCCGCCGGTGCAAACTCAAGCCTGAACCTCGGTACCGACTCCACGGAAGTGCCATGCGGACGGGCCGAGCCGAGAAACCGCGCTTGTTTTTTCTGGGCTACAGCCCATCCGCCGGAGCCCCTGCCGCAGTTGGATCAGCAGACCGGACGCCCGCGGCATCCTGCGGGATAGCAGAAATCTGGGACAGAGCTGATCTCCGTACCATGACTGCGAGGGTAAGTACCGCGATGATTGCCAAGACGAGCGGGAAGCCAAGGACAAAATAGATCTGACCCATACCCCACCCTGCGGCGAGCATGCTTCCGCCGACGATGCCACTGACGATGGATCCGGCCTTCCCGAATCCATGCATCCAGGACACGCCCGTTGCCCGGCCTTCAGGCGGGAAGATGCCGTCCGTGGTGCTGAATGCGTTCATTCCTGCGTTGAGGCCGACGACGGCCAGGCCGAGCAGGGCGCTGAGTATGATCAGCGTCATGGCGTTGAGGTCTACTACAGCTGTAGCCCAAACTGTGAGGGTGGCGAGAGCGAGGAAGGCGGCAATGACGGCGAAGCGTCCCAGCTTGGTCATGAGGATGCCGATGGAAAGGGAGCCTAGGACACCGGCAATTCCCAAACTGACCACTGCAAGGCCTGCTGCGGCGGTACTGACGCCGATGGTGGCCGCCATAAGGGGGAGGTAATTGATGAAGATATACACAATCCCGGCGACGACAAAGTAGCAGAACCATACCAACATGCTGCGTAGCCAGTTCGTCCGTGAAAGCACCGCGTGCACGGCGTTGCTTGTTCGGCCTGCGCGCGGCAGCTCGAATGAGATTGCCGACAGGTCAGCGGTCGCGGTGAGTTGTCGAAGGATGCGGTCGAGTTGTTCGCTACGTCCGTGCATTCGCGCGAGGTAGCCGGGAGATTCGGGCATCGCGACTGCGAGAACGGGAAGGAGCAGGAGCGCAACTATCCCGCCTCCGGCCAGGAGCGCGTGCCAGCCGAAAGCCGGAATCACTTTACCCGCGAGGGCGCCGACGATGACAGGGCCGATGGTGAACCCGGCGAACACAAGCCCGACGAGTGACGTGCGACGCTTCAGTGGCATGGTTTCGCTGACGAGTGTGACGAGAAGGGGCATGACAGCGCCGAGGCCGAAGCATGCAGCAGCTCGCGCTGCACCCAGCCAGAACTCGTCAGGTGCGATGGCGCCGGCGAGAGTTGCCGCTCCAAAGAGCGCGACGCCGCTGACTATTACCGGTTTCCTGCCGATTCGGTCGGCTAAAGGACCGGCAACGACTGAACCGAGCGTCAGCGTGATAAGTCCGGCTGTGACGATCATGGTCACGGTTTCGAGGGTGGTGCCCCAGTCACGGATGATCTGCGGGTAGATGAACGCCCAAAGTTGAAGCTCGATCCCTTCGAGCATTAGAGCGAGGAAGGCCAGCCCAAGGATCGCCGCGTGACGGCGGCTGAAGGGGGCATTGTCGAGAAGCTGCTGGACGGTCGTGGGCGCTGCGGCGGCCGGGACCGCACGGGTATTGTGGGCGAAGGACATATTTATTTACCGATCTCGGCGTTGAGCCGGTGTCAATGGCGTCCCGACGTCGTCGTCGGGACCTGACCGCTGTGGTGTTCAGTTGTGGTGCACATGCATGGGACTACGGCTTGATACGTCGGCGGTTGCCAAGCCCAAGGTCTTTGACAGGCCTATCAACCTGCCGGGTCATGGCGCGTTCGGTTCGTGAGCCGTGTGGCCATCCGTGACCTTGCTGACCGCCGGGTAGGGTGACAGGGCGGGTGGCGCCGTCGCCAGGGTTAGGGTTCCAGCACGGAGCCGGCCGGCGTCCAAGTGTCGGTCTCGATGGGCGAGTAGTCGTCTCTCCGGCCATCAAGCCGCAACATCCGCTTGCCCTCTCGAGACTGAATCAAATTTTCGTTAACGGGGGGGACAAAGACTGTCTCGGTGAGGCTGTACTCGCCGGCCAGACGGCCGATCGGAGCCAGCGCGGTGATGTCTAATCTCCCGGTCTCGGGGAGGTAGATGTCGTCACGGACGTAATAATTCACTACTGTCCCCCAAACGATGGCCCCCATCTTCTTCGGGTCTTCGAAGATCTTGAACACCTCGCACTCAAGGGCAATAGGAGCGCTCTTCACCCGGGGAGGACGCACTACTTGCGAGGGTGCCGAGTCTACGTCGAGGAGAGTGAACTCGTCCTCGTCCGGTTCGAACTCGATGGCTGACCGGTGAACGCTGAGCGCATCGGGGAAGGTAGCCATGTTCGTGACGAACTGGCCGGTGTCTTGAATGTTGACGAAAGTGTCTTTAAGGTTGCCGTCGGCTCCCGCCTGTATTGACAGCGAGACGCGTGGAGGCTTGCGCCCGACGCAGGTGAAAAAGGAGACCGGGGCGAGGTTGCGCACACCTTTGGTCGATATGGTGCTAACCCACGCGATCGGCCGCGGGATTATGCTGCCGATGAGCATTTTGTAGTTCGACTTGGCGTCGAGGTCGTCGGGATTGATGTGCATGAAAGTCTCCTTGGTGAGGGGGCGGTTCTAGGACGGGAGTCCTGTGAGGTGATCGACGAGTCAGGCGCCAGCAGCCATTCCGGCTATAGTGAAGTGCTTTACATACCGTCGAAGTGTCCACCGGGAAAGGTCACGAGCCGGAATGGTGATTGTTGGGTGGATGTCTGTGAGCCGATACACCCGTGCGCGCTGACCAATGCCGCCTTCTGCGGGGATACAGTGTTCTTCCGGGGTCATCGTTATGTCGTTCCTGTTTTGCATGGGCTGCGTTGCGCGGCTCAACGGAGCTCTTCGGCGAACCGGCCGATTAGATCTGCAACAAGCTGGGGCTGTTCAAGGTGGGGGTAGTGTCCCGCTCCTCGCACCTCGCCGATCTCAACATTCGTGAATCGCGGGGCCACCACGGAGCGCAGCATGTCCTCCGCGAAAAACTGATCGTCGGTGACGACCAAGAGCGTGCGCGCCAAGACGGGTGAGTTGCGTTTACCAGCAGGGTGCCCTTCGACCCATGAGACCAGGCTTTGGAGTGAAGACTCGGGCGTCTCTTCCGGGATCGAGTAAGTGATACGCCTCCGAACAACCTCGCCCTTTTGAACGGTGAGCCCGAGCTTAGACTCTGCACCTTCCCCGGCCCCGCTGATCGCGGTACCCGCTTTCATTTGCTCCAGGAGTTCCGGCGGAAGCTGGCTGCCACCTAGCGGCGCGGGATTCACCAGCACGAGGCCCTCTACTCTCGCCGTCGTGCGAACGGCGGCGAGCTCTGCGACTGGACCGCCCATGGACTGCCCGACGAGGACAACCCGCTCAGCGCAAAGTCCTGCATCCTCGATCGCGTCCTCGACCTGCTTGGCGTAGAATTCCAATAATTTGGCCGAGGCGAACTCACCTGCCGGTGCGGACTGGCGGTTGACCAGAAGTACCCGGTGTCCGCTCTCGACTAGCGGCCGCGCTGCCCACTGCCATGCCTCAGCCCGGTCCCGGTATCCGGGCGTGAAGATAAACACCGGCCCCGCGCCCTTACCAGCGCTCAGATACGACACGCCCGAGGACGTCACGTGCGAGCTGAAGCCTTGAGGCCCCGACCCACGATGCACCGGCCATACGTCATCAAGCCGATTTGCGTCCGTGTTCTTACTCTGGATTGTTACCGCCCGCCAGCCGTCTTCTCGCTTGATGACATCGAAGCTCACGGCCAAGCGTTCGATCTCGGACTCATCAGCCCTACGGCGGGACCAGATCACCTCGATCGTCGCGCCTCGGTCGTGGAAAACAGTGATCCGGCGATCCGGAACCACCGTGTGGGAGTATCCGTCCGCACGGAGCCGACTTTGCATCCCGCTGAGCATCTCGACGACCGCCTCAGCAGTGGGAAGAAGCACCGACCCCACCTCGGCGCTGTTGACCCAGAGGGGCGCCGCCCAATATCCCGTGATGAACTCCGGCGGCAGCCCTTCAGCGCCGGCGGTGACCCACCGGCTCAGGTAGTCCTCGAAGAACCAGGACGTGACGTCCTCGAATCCGTGTTCGGTGTCGTGTACTACGACTTCTGAAAAAGGCATCGTTGCCTCTCCTTGTCCGGTAGAGCGTGCGGGGATTGCCACTGCTGCGAAAATGGAAGATAGCAATGAGCATTACACGTTTGCACCTTACGTGTCCAGCATCACTTTTATTGATCGCTCGCACGTGTAGAGCTTCCGACGCTGG
This sequence comes from Paenarthrobacter sp. NPDC089322, assembly GCF_040684895.1. NCBI lineage: Bacteria > Bacillati > Actinomycetota > Actinomycetes > Micrococcales > Micrococcaceae > Paenarthrobacter > Paenarthrobacter sp. NPDC089322. Next base: position 178,718 of record NZ_JBFBGW010000007.1, on the reverse strand, counting down.
TATTGGTGTCCAGGTTGTGGCGTCGGTGTCATGCGCCCAGGCTTGCTGACGTGTTCGCGCTCGTGGCGCTCGTAGCGTGCGCCCTCGGCGCAGGTGCCACGCCTGCTGCCTGGTCAGTCCGCCTCGGCTCGAAACACAAGAGGCTTGGTAGATCGCTTCGTGCGAGATCCGCATCGTTGGATCATCCGGGAACTCGACCGGCGGGCGTTTCGCGATCTGTTGAGGGCTCCACCCCCTCACCCATTCGCGGCCCTCCCTGTGCGGTTTGTTCTTCCCGTCCCAGACCGGGCCTAAACGTGCCCTCGATACGCCCGTACCTGCTTCTGACGATTTCGAGACGGGATCCAACATTTCCGTGATCAGGCGTTGCTTCGACCGGTTGAATACGCCCAGTTCCGGTCCCGCCGCTTCGTTGAAGCTCTCCGGCGCCACGGGCTCGCAGGGTCGATGGGCAGGTTCGGTGCGCGCGCGGTCAACGCAGCGATGGAATCGTTCTTCTCACTTCTGCAAAAAGAACGTCCTGGACCGTCAGCCGTGGCTCACCAGACAGGAAGTCAGACTGGCCATCACAACCTGGATCGAGAGAACCTACCACCGCCGGCGTCGGCAAAGACGGTTGGGAAAACTCACGCCCATCGAAAATGAAACAATCAACCGGACCGCGCTCACAGCGGCCTAAGACCCCGGGTCAACGAAGCCGGGGCAGTCCTGGTGACATCAACTTCAGGTGGGACGAACGCCTTCTCGGGCGCGGATGGGAGTGGGTGTCGTGACAGCGAGGTTGGAGTGCCATGGTCCTGAGAATGACTTCGGGACGCTGATTTCCAGTAGAACGGCGGACGCGTTTACGGCGCTGTCCCCGACGCGCAGGTGCGCAACGATCGCCCTGGCGAAAGTAGAGAACGGCGCCGATTCCAGCGGCGATTCCCAGGGCCAGGCCGACGAGCAGGCCGGCGCTGCGGCGATTTCGAGGGCGACGAGCAGTGGTGTCGCTGTCCTGGCGTTCACAACGTTTAGGACGGTCATTCGGTGGGGGTCTTTGCGGATCTTGCCAGATCGCGGGAAATATGAGGCAGGTTGCGAAGAGGGCGCTAAGAATGACTGCTGCGATGAACATGAGAGGTGTTGCGCCGTTCTGAGGTAGACGTTTAGCTGTGGATGGGCGTGGTTTGAGTAGTGCTGCAGCGCATCGAGTCGCCGCGTTCGGGTGGATTGGTGGAGGGTGTCAGGCTGCAGGGGTGAGGAATGCGGTGCGCACGATTGGATCTACACGGGTCCCAAGAGCTCGATGCAACTCATGACATCTTTGTGGGGCTTGGTTCCGACGCTGATCTGCATGAGGAACCGCTCGTTCCCGAAGACGCTCTGCTGGAAGAAGGTTTTCTCGGCCATTTACTCCGGGGATCCTGCGCCAAGGGCTCCCTGCAACGAGGTGCCCTTTCCATAGTCCTGCTTTGTCGGCAGGGCCGAGGAAGGTGCGTAGAGGAACGCGCTCACGGCGGGCTGGAAGTACGCGAAGCTCAGGTTGACGGCCTGCTCCATGGCGTCAACAACATAGCCGTGGGTGTTGCTGCTGATCCTGATGGCGGTTTCCGAGTGGCCTGCCTCGAGGGCGGACGAGCGGTACAGGTCGGTCAGCGAGGCGAAGAGGCCGAGGATCGCGCGATTCTTCGACTCCTATCCACACGGGCGATTCATTCTGGGCCGGGCGGGGGTAGACGCCCAGGTTCGATAGTGGTGCCCGGTGTCGGCCGGACCAGGTCAGCTTCACATCGGAGCGGTTGATCGGGACAGAGGTCGTCCATCCATGACTCGATGTCGGAGGTGTTGCGTGGCAGTGCGGCGTTCAGATTGAGGGTTCCGCTTGGCGGTCATGAGGATATCGGCCAGGATGCATACGCCCGATGCCGCGGTACTCGGCCGGTAGCGGGAGTCTCTTCCTTGAAGTGGAGCTTGCCCTTGGCCTGGACGCAATGGTGGACGTCCAGGCCAACATGGTGAGTGGTGTCGTCGTTTGTCATGCTTCGACGGGAAAGACTAGGAGAGACCCGGTAGCAGTCGCAACCAGCTTTCCGTTGGCGTCGGTGACCGTTCCGTCCGCGAAGGCTACGCGGTTTCCTGCCTTGGCTACGATGCCTACACAGGTCAACGGACCGCTGTCAGCCCGCACGGATCGCAGGTAGTTCACTTTTATCTCGATTGAGGTATAACCAAGCCCCTTGGGCAGTGTTGTCTGTACGGCGCAGCCCAAGGCCGAATCGAGGAGCGTGCACACAAGCCCTCCGTGAACAGTGCCGATCGGATTGTAGTGGGATTCATCCGGGTGACAGGTAAAGGTGGCTGTTCCTTGGGCCGCATGGACCAACGTCATATTCAGTAGTTGACCCATGGGTGGGGGTGGCAGCTTTTTGCCCATCATGGAGTGCAGGTAATCCAAGCCACTCATGCCCGGCATTGCTGCCACGCCAGGAGCGGGATCGTCCCATGAGATGGTTTTTTTGCGCTCTTTCACTGCTTCTCCTTTTGACTTTCTTACGCGGGGCAAACGGAAACATCAGTCGGTTTGGGGCTTCAGGTGCACGAGGGTGGTTGGGGATCTGGGGTGTTGCCATGCCGTTGTTGAGGCATCCATTTCCTTGTTGCACGTTTGGCACCAAACGCCGGTAGGGGAGTCGGTCCCGCAGTCTGTGCAGATGATGTGCATGTATCTTTCGCTAGGCGACCTAGTGTACTTTTGCGCCCAAGCGAGGAGTGAATGGAGAATTGGCAAGGCATCCGATCCAGCCTCTGTCAAGCGGTACTCCTTACGCGGTCGGTCTCCACCGCTATAAGCATCGGCGGCGAGGACATTTGCGTGGACCAAGCGCCTTAGCCGCTCACTGAGGACGTTATCCGCGATTCCCAGTTCCTTCCTGATGGAATCGAAGCGGTTGTTGCCCATGAAGACCTCCCTGAGTATCAGCAGGGTCCAGGGATCCGCCAAGACGTCCGCGGCCCGAGCTATGGGGCAGTTGTCGGCCGACCAATTCGTGCGCGGCATAGGAGTCCTTCCATCGAAACTTACTTGCTGCAAGCAAGCCAATTTACTTTCTTTAAGAAAGCTTATACGGTGAGAGCCTACCCTCTGGCCGGCGGAACACTCCAGTTCACTGAACTGGCCCGCCCGGTCCGCTAACATTTGACGCCTGCTCCGAGCCAGGCTCCGAGAGGACATGATGTCGATGACAGCCGTAAAAACTGAGCCACAGGACGCGTCAGGCCCGCCGGTGCGGACGGCGGGCATGCTGCCGCTGAGCATGTTCGGAATACCGTTGGGCCTGGCGGGACTGGGCGGTGTTTGGTCGGCCGCCCGGTCAGCACTTGAGTTGGCGCGATGGCCCGAAGAGGCGTTCTTTGGATCTGCCGGAGCCATCTGGCTGATTCTGACGGCGACGTACATCACGGGTGGGTTGCGACGCAAGGGGGCTTTCCGTGCCGACCTGAGGCACGAAGCGTCTGGTCCGTTTGCCGCATTCATTCCGATCGTGGGCATCCTCCTTTCGGTCCACTACAGCGAATACTTGCCTGGGCTTGGCAGTTGGACATCGCTGGCCTTTATCGCCGCCCTCACGGTTGTTGTGACGCAACTACTGGTTCGATGGATCACTGGTGGTGTGCCGATGCAGTCGATACATCCCGGCTACCTCCTGCCTGTCGTGGCGGGCCCTTTCGTTGCGAGCCTTGGATTCTCGAGCGCCAACGCCCACGATGCAGCGGTGGCAGCCTTCGGTGTGGGTGCCTTTTTCTGGCTTGTCGTGGGTACTGTCGTTACCGTCCGTCTGATGACCGCCGGTGAACTCCCGTCACCAGCGAGGCCCGGGCTCTCGGCATACCTTTCCGCACCGGCCACAGGCAGTCTCGCGTGGATGGTTTCTCATCCGGGGCCCATGGGAGCAGCCCAGATGATGCTTACCGGCGTGCTCGTCATCATGCTGCTGATGCAGGGTTTACTCATCGCTGAGTATCGCAAGGTGCCTTTCGGCCCGTTGTTCTGGGTTTTTACGTTTCCTGTTGCAGCGACGGCCAACTACGGGGTCCGCTGGCTCACTGCATCAGATGTTCCAGGCGCGGAAGTCTATTCGTGGGCCATCGTCGCTTTGGCCACAGCATTCATCCTCTCAGTTGCGGTCGGCACCATCGTGGCAGCAATCAAGAAATAATGGATAACCGAAGAAGCGCTCGTGCGGCACTCGTGAAGCCAGCCAGTCGTTTCCCCGTCTGGCCAGAGGAATGTTCCTTCCTGAGTACGTGTGGAGCTTCCTGGGTGCGTCCGCTCCGTCCGGTTCTGGTGCAACAAAAACGCGGGCCGCTCTCGTTCTGTTGGGCAAGGCTGCGCAGGCGAGGACGGCTTCTGCTCGTCTGCGGACAGATCTTCAGCAAGAACGCGGGCAATGCCGTCTTTCGATGGGATCTCCAATGTCCGCGGTTAGCTCACAACGAGCCAAGTTGCAGGATGTAGCGCTTAACGGCTCGGCAAGAATCCCAGAGTGCTCCCCGGTTCACCCGGTCGGGGTGACGTTCAACCATGAAGTCAAACAACTCAACGGTAGTGTTCGTTGCCAACGGTGATCGTATTCAGTACTTCACGGGCGGCTAACTGGCTGCCCCCAATCAAACCTCCATCCGCTCGCTGAGCTGACAGTTTAACCGAAAGACTGCGACTTATGATCGGCAGTGAGTGTTCATAGATCGCTGCCCGCACTCCAGCTAGTACTTCGTCTCCCAGGTACGCCATATCGCCGCCCAGGATGACGGTTCTTGGATTGTAGAAGTTGGCGGCGGAGGCGATGAGTTCCCCTGCCAGTGACGCATACTCGCGAATCCGGTCCAAGGCGACCGCGTCACCTCGCCGAAGCCTGAGCCTCAACGCCGCCATTCCGGAATCCTGATCCTTCTCATCCAGGAGGCCTACATCCGAAAGGACTGAGCGTCGGGTAACTCTTTCCCCGACGCATCCTCTGCGGCCGCAGGCACACAGTTTCACGGACCTGCTACCAATTCTCTGATGCCCGATATCTCCTGCAACGCCGTCCGCGCCCCGGTATAGCTCACCATCTGGGCCTGTGATTCCGGCTCCTATCCCTGTGGAGAGGTGAACGTAAATCATGGGACCCGCCTCGGGAGCATTCATCGATTCGCAGATGGCGCGTAGGTTGGCGTCATTCTCCATGGTCACGGGAACATCAGTGTGGAGCGCAATCGCATCGCTCAACTTCACGCCATCCCACCAGTAACCGGACCGGGACACGGACTCGGCAACTTCGCGGAGCTCGTCTACAGGGGAAGGAACACCAAGGACGAGCCATCGAAGGACACCATCCGGTCCAACGCGACTGAGCACCTCCATTACAGCGGAAGCAACGTGGCCGGAGGCATCCTGCACGGATGCCTCCGGAGATATGGGTACGGACGTTCGCGCCAGGATGGTTGAGCCCAGGTCCAACAAGGCAACGTGCGCAGCGGTTGGCTCAAGCTCGACGACGGCCACCGTGCCGGCCCTTTCGCCCAGTTTCAGACGCCGTGAGGGACGACCACTGCCCTTGGTCACTTCGGTGCTCTCAACGAGCCAACCTTGCGTAATCATCCGGTCCACATACTGGCCCACCGTCGATCTTGCCAAGCCCGTGATGCGAGCAATACCTGCACGGCTGGTTGCTTTTCCTTTGATCACTGGATCAAGAATCAGGCCACTGCTCGCCTCATGTCCAAGGGTCTGCACAGCCAAATCCTTTGTTCGATATCAAATTAACTTCGGCATCTAGAGAACAATCTTAGTTTCTTCCTATATTGAAAGGAAGCTCCTGCGCAGATCCATGGGCGGGCCGGACGGAACAAGGAAAAAGATGAACATCAACAAGAACCGCATTGCCCTTAACCCTCTGCAGTACATGGCCACGGACGATGGTTGGATCGACCCCAGTCTTGCTCCACCGCTGGAGCAGCAGTTGGAATACATCGCTTCTCAGGGCTTCAAATACGTACACTGCTCCGTGCCACCGGGACTGTCCCCGGACGCCTATCGCAGGAAGCTTGAGAGCGCCGGTCTTGAGGCAGGGCCGGGCTATGTCGGACTTCGTTGGTCCGATGACCCTGAGGCACGCTTGGAACACCTTCGACGCAGTCAGGCGACTGCGGAGGCAAACGCCGCCGTAGGAAGTGAGTTGTCATTTCTTGCGCTCGGGATGACATTGGGCAGCGCGCGCGTGGATCAGCACTCCGCCGTGGGTTATCAGTATTCCGCTGACCGGATGGACGTCATTATTGACTACGTCGGGGAGGCCGCTGAACTTGTGAACGCAGCCGGGGTGGTTCCAGCCCTTCATCCTCACGTGGGGACATGGATAGAAACGGAATCCGAGACACGCACGGTACTGGAGGGCATACCTTCAAGCACGCTGAAGTTCGGCCCCGACACGGGCCATTTGGCGTGGGCAGGCGCTGATGTTACGTCGCTTCTTTCTGACTATGCTGATCGAATCTCAGGTGTCCACATCAAAGACTTGTTCATGGACACGGCCAGCGTGGCCAGGTCTGAGCGGCTCGATTACAAGAGCGCGATCCAGAGGGTTCTTTGGACGGAGCCGGGCACTGGTGACGCGGACTTCAACGCGATTTTCAACGCACTGCCTTCTGGATACGTGGGCTGGACCGTCATCGAGGTGGACAAGGGGAACCGCCCCACGGCCGAGGAGAGCATTGAAGTTTGCGGCAAATGGCTTAAGTCTCTTTCATAATTCCCTCCCCAGTTGGGCATAGGCCGTGGAGTGAACGGGCGAGTGCATTATCACCGCCAAGGAGGGATACGCATTGAACAATGAGCAATTGATTGCGTTTAGGCGCGAACTACACAGGCACCCTGAACCAGCGTTCGCGGAAGTGGGCACGGCTGCCAGGGTTGAAGCTTCCTTGGTTGGGCTGCCTGTAACCGTCATATCAGGCGTGGCGGCCAGCGATTTAAGCCGGGTGATCAATTTACCGACGAAAGACACCTTGGCAACGTGGGCGGACCTGGCCGTCGGATCCGGAGTCAGGCCCGAAAGAGCTGCCTACTTTCGCGATAATGGCACCGCCCTGATCGTTGATCTGGCGGGTGACAGAGCTGGCCCCACATGGGGTCTGAGGGTCGACATGGACGCTCTTCCCATGCTCGAGTCCTCTGCTCTGGGCCACTATCCGGCTGATGAAGGTTTCAACTCATCCGTTGCTGCCATGCACGCCTGCGGTCACGATGTTCACACGACGGTTGGGGTTGGGCTGCTGCACAGGCTTTCGGACCGCGGTTTCGCAGGATCTCTTCGTGTGCTCTTTCAGCCGGCTGAAGAGGGAGTCCGTGGGGCTCAAACGATGATTGACGCGCGAGCTCTGGACGGGATTGACCATATGCTTGCGATCCACGTCGCAGGCGGGATGCCTTTCGGAGAAGTCGTGGGAAGTTTCACCGGCGGGATGGCGACACGGAAGCTTTTGGTGAATTTTTCGGGCCGTGCCTCCCATGCTGCTGGAATGCCGGAAGCGGGCAGGAACGCCCTGATCGCTGCGTCAACCGCGGCTATCGGAATCATGGGGATTCCTCGGTTCAGCACCGCTGACACCAGAGTGAATGTTGGCACCCTGCTCGCTGGTGATGGTGTGAATATTGTTCCGGCTGCGGCAACCATGACTTGCGAGGCACGGGCAACCGACGACGAGGTCGTTGAGGAGGTCACTGCCAGGATACGGGAGATCGTTGCCGGAGCAAGCCTGGCGCAGGGCGTGGAACACGACGTTGCCATCATGGGACAGTCTGCGACCATTAGTCCGGACGAGGAGATGATCGATCTCCTCGTGAACGCGTTTAGCAAGCATCCCAAGGTCGGAAAAGTCCATCGGACGCAAACATTTGCTGGGAGCGATGATGCCAATTTGATGATTCGCCACGTTCAACTCCATGGCGGCATCGGAGCCTACCTCATGGTGGGTGCGTCCAGCCCTGGTCCGCATCATAGTGCCACCTTCGACGCAGACGAGCGAACGATTCAACTGGCGGTCGACGTCTTGGAGACACTCCTGCGGGAACATCCGTAATTATGTGACATGCGCCCCGAAAGGGCTTGAGACGAAACAGAAGGGCCGGACGCTGGCAGCGTCCGGCCCTTCCTCGATCACGGTTACAGGCTTATACCCGGGCGTTAGTGGCCTTGGAATGCCTCGGCCAGCCACCAGGACCCGCCGTCGGAGGCTATTTTCGCGTCGATGACCAGTGGCTTGGTTTGCGTTCCGGCGCGGTAGGCGGCCAGCCAAGGCTCGACGGCGGCCAGGTCGGCTACGGTTCGGACGGTGACTCCTTCAGCCCCAAACCCGCGGGCGATTGCGGCAATGTCGGTGTCCGGGAACACCACGCTGGAGAGGTCCTGTTCGGAGTGCCCGGAAGCGAAGTGATGCACTTCGGCTCCGTAGGCGGCGTCGTTGTAGACGATGCAGACCAGGGGAAGTTTCATCCGGACGGCCGTTTCGAGTTCGCTGATGCCCATGAGGAAGCCGCCGTCGCCGGCGCCCAGGACAGGCAGCCGGCCGGGTTGGGCAGCGGCCGCCCCAATGGCCGTGTAGAGGCCCAGCCCGATTGCCTGGAAGGCTTGGGTGAAGCAGAACCCGTACTCGTCCGGCACGGCGAGGTATTGGCTGGGGTAACCCATGAAGTTGCCCGAATCGACGGAGACGATTCGCTCTGCCGGGAGCAGGGTGTCCAGTTCGCGGGTCAGCACGCGCGGGTCAATGGAGGCTTCGGTGGACAGGTCTTCCGTGTCTACGTCCCGCCACCGGGAACGTTCCCTGATAGCCAGGGCGTTGGCCTCGGTGCGGTACTTCTCCGCAGGCTCGGGCTGCTTGCCCCGCAGTGCCTCCAGGGCGTCAGCGGCCGTGAGCGCCGAATCACCCAGCACCCCCAGAGCAATGGGCCGGTTGGCGCCCAACGCGGAATCTTCGACGTCGATCTGCACCACCGTGGTGCCTGCCGATATCAACCTGCCGTGCCGCATGGTCCACATGTTCAGCGCGCACCCCCACCCCACAATCAGGTCGGCACCACTGATCAGCTCAGCGGTGAGCGGTGAGGAGAAGCCACCCGAAATGCCCAGGTTATGGGAATCACCGTTGAACAGCCCGCTCGCCACCGCTGAGGTGGCGACCAAGGCTCCGGCATGCCGGGCCAGTGCCAGGATTTCCTCCCGGGCACCGCGTCCGCCACGGCCAGCAACAAAGACCGGGCGTTCCGCGGCGGCGATCAAAGCCACCAGCTGCTCAATCGCAACTGCGTCGGGGCGGACCTTCAGCGGTTGGGGCACGACGACGGCACCCACCTCGTCCTCGGCGGTCCCGCTCTGGACGTCCAGCGGCAGGCTGAGGACCACGGTGCGGCGCTCGTTCACCGCTGTCCGGTAGGCCCGGACGGTGTCCGCAACGGCTGTCGCGGGGGAGTGGATCCGCTCGGCCACGGCCCCGACACTGCGTGCCAGGCCGTCCTGGTCGATCTTGAAGTTGGACCGGATCGCAGCGGCCTGCGTATCAGCAGTGAGCACGATCATGGGAGTCCGGCTTTTCGCCGCTTCACCGACCCCGGTGATCGCGTTGCTCAGCCCGCAGCCCTGATGCGTGGTGACCACGCCAACTTTCCCGGACATCCGCCCGTACGCATCGGCCATGGTCGCCGCGCCGCCCTCATGCCGGGCCGCCGTGAACGGGACGCCCTGGGCCATGAGGGTGCCGGTGACATCGAAGTTGCCGGAGCCCACCACGCCGAAAACATGCCCCACGCCCAGCTTGGCCAGCGTCCTGCCTACCAGCGTGGAAACCCGTACCTGCCCGCTCATGCCCGTTCCACCTCGCCCTTTTCCACGAGCGCATACACGCGGCTGGGGCTGCCCGTCCCGCCCACGATCGGCAGCGGGGCTACCACCAAGGTGGCGCCCGTGACCGGGAGACGGTCCACGTTCCGCAGCGAGGTCACACCGTACTTGTCCGCGCCCAGCAGGAACGAATGCACGGGGAACATCGGCTCCAGCGAACCAGCTTGTCCGGCGTCGATACCCACCGTTTCCACGCCGAAACCGCTGATCGAGTCGTTACCGGCCAGCCACTTGGCACCTGCCGCAGAGACCCCGGGAGTGTGGGGACCGGCGTCGTCCGCGTTGACGAAAGCCGCAGCGTCAGCGCCACGGGCCGCCCAACCGGTCCGGAAAACCACCCAGCAGTTCTCCGGAAACAGCCCGTGCTCGGACTGCCACTGCTCAAAATGCTCAGGCTCCAACAGGAAGTCCGGATCCGCCGCTGCCTCAGCCGTTTTATCGATCACCACCAGAGGACCCACCAAACGGTGTGGCTCGATCTGGTCCACGGATTTGCCCTCCTTACCCGTAATCCAGTGCACAGGAGCGTCAAGGTGCGTCCCGGCGTGTTCCCCCACGGTGACGTCGTTCCACGCCCAGGCGGGTCCGGCGTCGTCGAAATTACTTACCGGCGAGACCGACAAACCAACCGTATTAGCGAACGGTTGCGGAAGGTTCAGGATGGGGGTTTCGGAGCTGAGCGGGGTGGTGAGGTCGATGATTTCCACCGAGCCAGTCGAAAGGGCTGCAGTGAGCCCGGCCAGAACAGACATTGTTCTCCTATCGCTTAGGCGGGTTTGAGTTGGTGTGAAGTTGATTTGCCAGGGGAGTGGCATCTTCAGGCCGTGGTGTCGAAGACGGCGTCGAAAGCATGACCGTCGCCAGTACCTTTCGGGTTCGGGAGCTGGGCGGCCAGATACCACTCCTCGGATGGCCAGGCATAATCTGTGGCTACTCTGACCCAGTTCACGCGGTCGCTCTGCTCGTGTTCCGGGCAGATGCCGTCACTTCCCGGACAGCCCGCGGTCACGGTGGTGACGCCACGGCTCAAGAGACCGGCGATGACGAAGTGGCCCAGTGTCGAGCATCCGTCAGTAACCAGCAGCCGCTTGTTTTTTGGGTCTCGAAAGAAGTCATCCTCCAAAGGCCTGGAGTTTGCGGCCAAGGAGCCAAGGTGTGTGGTTGCTGGCTGGGCCACCACCACGCCGCGTCCGGCTGCATCCAAGCGGAGATCCATCACTACTGGTTCGCCTGCCACGCAACCTGGCAAGAGGTGGGCCACGATGGAGGGACCCTCAGCTGAGGCCACAATGCCAACTGTCCACGGCAGTCTTTCCTGGAAGTAAGGTTCGTTGCTTGCCTGAATAGTGGTTTTCGCAGACAAGAGGCCTTGGCGGTCAACGTCTTCCCAGGCCAATTCGGTGCCGAGGCAACTATGGCAGGCGTCCCGGGGTGGGTACTGAACGTTGCTGCAGTCCTGGCATCGCTGAAGGATGAAACGCCCGGTTGCGGCGCCGCGGACCAGCCCCGCTGCTGCCGCGCTGCGTGCATGCGGCGGGCGCGAATCGCTGAGTGTCGTCATGAGCTGCTCCTTGAGAGGATGGCGGCTGCGGAACAGAGGCCGCGATCGTAATTGATCATTCCGAATCCCGAAACCAGCCCGATTCCGTTCACTAAGTGGACTGGGTTTGGAGCAGCGCCGGTGAGTTGGCGGAGGCCTTCCACCAATCCCAAGTGTCCTCCGGCTGCTCCGGCTTGCCCTGTAGAGAGTTGCCCGCCAGAGGTGTTGTGGGGAAAGGTGCCACCAACCCCGAAATCATGGGCCCGCACAAAGTCCGGTCCTTCGCCTTTACCGCAGAAACCAAGATCCTCAAACTGGAGCATCGAGATGACAGGATAATCGTCGTAGGTCTGGACGAAGTCGGTATCTTTTGGTCTAACGCCAGCGCTGGACCAGAGCTCAGCGGCATCCACTGACCAGCCACCCTTGTCCTGGACCACGTCTTCGGAGAAGGCGTTGTGGCGTTCGATAGTACCCATGATGCGGGCGTGAGGAATACCAAGGTGTTGGGCCATGTCGTCCCGCATGACCAGGAACGCCTCGGCGCCCGCACACGGCATCACACAGTCGAAAAGTCGGAGAGGATCCGCAATGGGCCGCGCGTCGAGGTAGTTTTTTAGCGTCAGTGGCTTTTGAAGCAATGACCACGGTGTGGCGGAAGCATTCGCCCTCTGCGAGACAGCAAGTTTTCCAAAGTCCTCCGCCGTGGCGCCGTAGGTGCGCATGTAGTAGTCGGTGAGCAGTGCGAAGCTCGCATTGGGGCCCGCGCCGCCGTAGGGATAGGACGCGTCCTGGGCGAACCTGCTGAAGCTGGTTACCAGGCTTCGGAACGATTCAGGGCGATTCGTATCCGCGGCGACGCAGGCGACTACGCTGGCGTCCCCGGTTTGGACTGCCCGGGCGGCCCTCCGCAATGCCACCACCCCGGAAGCACCACCCAGGGCGATTCCGTCCAGCCACCGAGGAGACAAACCAAGGTGCTGGGTGACACTGACCGGGTTGTCGGGCGTTAACGTGAAGCTGGACAACGCCAGGCCATCGATCTGGTCCTTCCTAAGCCCGGAACCATCCAGCAGCATCTTGAGCGCTCGGGCGATCCACCATTGCGCTGACTTGTCCGAAAACCTCTCGTACGGAACTGTGACCGGCACAGCGACGGCGACGCCGTCGTACTTCATTCGTGGGGAGGGCATGCTGCAACCTTCTTAGATGGGGAAAGGGCTCTGACATCAGTCGTCAACGCTTGACGATGTATCCGTGCTGTTCCCTGTCCCAAGTGGTCCGCGTAATTCCGGCTTCGCGCAGTTGGAATTTCTTGATTTTGCCGTTCTCGGTAACCGGCAGTGACTCGACAAAGTCGACATAGCGCGGAACCGAGAAGTAGGAGATCAGTTGCTGGCAATGATCCAACAATTCCTCGGCAGACAGGCAGGCGTTGTCACGAAGAACCACTGCACACATGACGTCGTCTTCTGCGAGTTCCGACTGGACGGGGAACACTGCGGCCGTCTTCACTGATGGGTGAAGGGAAATGGCCTGCTCAACTTCGTAGGAGGAGATATTCTCACCTCTCCGGCGGATGACGTCCTTGATCCGATCCACGAAGCGGAAGTATCCGTCCTCATCGCAGATAACGCGGTCGCCGGTGTGCAACCAGAGGTTCCGCCATGCTTCCACCGTTTTGTCCGGCATCCCGAAGTAGCCCGTGGCGAAGGCAAAAGGGTCCTCGGCCCGGAGAATCAATTCACCGGGCACGCCTGGTTCAAGCTCGTTGTCGAGTTCGTCGACGACTTTTGCGTAGAAGCCCGGCCGGACTTTCCCCATGGTTCCTAACCGCTTTTGGCTGGACGGCGATCCAATGACGAAGTTGGTCTCAGTGGATGCGAAACCATCGATGAGCTCCACCCCGAATCTGCTGGCAAAGGCGGTGGCGGCCGCTGCCGGCACTCCTGGTGCGAGGACTGTGCGCAAGTGGTGTTCTCTGTCCCGGTCCGTGGAGGGGGTCGAGAGCAAGATGGGAACCATTGCGCCCAGGAGGTACGTCACCGTTGCTTTGCTGTTACGCAGGGATTCGAGGAATCCGGACGCTGAGAACCGTTTCTTGATGACGAGCGTGGAGCCGGTGATCAGCGCCTGAAAGAAGGCGCTCAATGCGTTGACATGAAAGAGCGGGAGGGTTGTCAGTAACACGTCCCCCTCCTCCAGTTCCAGGACCTTGGCGCTGTTCGCGGCCCACCAGAAGTACTGGGCATGGGGGCAGAGAACGCCCTTGGACAGGCCAGTTGTCCCGGAGGTGTAAAGAATGGCCAGCGGTTCATTTGGGTGTATTTCCGACGGCCTGGAAACGGATTGCTGCGGGATGGTCCACCGTGCTGTCTCAAGCGGCGTGTCCAGGGCTGGGTAGTCCTCGTCGTTGGGGATGGTCAGGATGCGCTCAAGCTTCGTGGCGGTGATGGAAACAGCCGTCAGCCGGTTGAGAAACTCTGATTCGCTGATGAGGAGGCGGGCTTCGGAATTTCCTAGAATATGTTGAAGTTGTGCCCCTTTGGACGCTGTGTTCAAGGGGACTGTGATTGCGCCCAGCCAGGCTGCTCCCAGGAACACTTCGAGGAATTCGGGACGATTTCCGCAGAAGAGTGCGATGCGGTCACCCTTTTTGACGCCGGCGAATTCAAGGGCTGCGGCCCCACGTTGGGCCAGTGAGACTGCTTGGTTGAAGGAAACGTCTGCAGAGTCAAAGGAGCACAATGTTCGTTCGCCGTAGAGGGCTGCTTGGGCCAGGAGCATGGCGGGTACAGTGCGCTCACCGGGTGGAAATGCATCGGCCAAGCCAATCCACGGTTCACCGCCAGTCACTTTCAGCTCTGATGTCATCGTCTGGCCTGTTTCGTGGTCTTGTGCTTGTGGTTCCAGGGGTTTCATTGCTCATACCTTTTAGTCGTTGCAGCGCCTGCGATATCGATATATCCGGCTGGTTCAAGGGGGATTTTGGGCAGGAAGGAGCGCGCGGCAGGGTTCGCCAGCTCACGGAAGTGATTGGACCAGGCCGCTACTGAGGGCGGGAACCTAGGGGATCAGCGCTTTGTGTTTCACGACGCGTTCCCCTCAGCGAAGGAGGCCTTCATTTCATGGACCAGGTCCGGGGAACTAAACAGTTGTACTGCTGTCATGGCCAAGACCAAAGCACCGTCCAGAACGGCCCGATCTCCCTGTGAGCTGCCCGCAAAAGCCGAAGCTTCCCGGCTGTGGAGACCAATGCCCGCCTCCAGCTCGATGACGGGGTGTATTGACGGTATGAACTGGCTGACGTTTCCCATGTCAGTCGACCCAGGCAAAACTTCAGTGAGGGGCGGCTCGGGCGTCCGGCCCACTCGAACGAAGTTTGACTCGACCAAACGGGCAAGGACTGCATTCGGCTTCATGGCGGCATACGGCGGCGCCGACGACGTGATCTCGACTGTTGCTCCCGTGGCCAAAGCGGCTCCCTTGGCGCAGTTGGTGACCCGGGGAACGAGGTTTTCCATGAGGAGTTTCGTGTCCGGGGCTCGGACGAATGCGCGGATGGAAGCAGTTTCGGGAATGATGTTGGGCACATCACCACCATGGGTGACGATCGCGTGCACCCGGACATCCGAGGGCAATTGTTGACGCAGCAAACCTATGGCTGTGAGAGTCAGCACGGATGCGTCAAGAGCGTTAATACCTTTTTCCGGGCTTACAGCTGCGTGTGCGGCCTTGCCGCGGAAATTGAAGTCCAGCATGGAACGAGCCAGCGTGGTCATGGCAGACAACGTATAGCCCTCCGGATGGATCAACATCGCAGCATCGATACCGTCCAAGCACTGACTGTCCAGGAGCAGGGCTTTCCCACCTCCGCCCTCCTCGCCGGGGCTACCGATGACGACTATCCGGCCTGTCCATTCCGGGTATTGCGTCATCCAGTTCTTCGTGAGCAACGCTGCGCCAATGCCGGCTGCGGCGACTATGTTGTGACCGCAACCGTGCCCGATCTCTTCCAAGGCGTCGTACTCACAGAAGAACGCCAACGTGGGGCCCCCTTCACCGGTTGTGTACTCTGCACGAAAGGCCGTCGGCAGGTCAGCCAGGTTCTGCGTGACCAGGAAGCCCTCCGAGTTGAGCTTGTCCACCAAGAGTTTCGAGGCAAAGTACTCCTCAAACCTCGTCTCAGGATGCGCGTGAATAGCATGGCTTATGTCCAGCAGGACATCCCCGATTTCCTCGAGTTCAGCACGCAGAAGGCTTTCGTCGTTGTGTCCGAAGCGTGGTAGGACCCCGTGGATGTTGGATGCGTTGATCATGCGATTGCTCGATTCTCGTGCGATGTTGGGTCCGTGATTCCAGGATCAATGGAAAATCCGGGGGTTCCAGGTACGGCCCTGAGCAGCGACTGAGTGTAAGAATGCTGAGGGCTACTGAATAGCTCCGACGTGCGGCCATGTTCCACCACTTGGCCTTGGTACATGACGGCCACCTCATCGCTGACCTGCCGAACCACCGCGAGATTGTGGGAAATAAAGATCATTGTCAGGTTCAGATCCCGCCGCAGGTTTGCGATCAGGCTGAGTATCTCGGCTTGGACTGATACGTCGAGGGCCGATGTAATTTCATCCGCGATCACTACGGTGGGCTCGGGAATCAGGCCACGTGCAATGGCGACGCGTTGCCGTTGCCCACCGGAAAATTCATGGGGGTACCGGTACATAGCTTCCGCGGGCATCTTGACTCGCTCCAGCCATTCGGCGATGACGCCGCGGTGCTTTTTCACGTTTGCATGGCGGGGGTCCAAGGCTTCGGCTAGGGCTTCACCGATGGTGTGCCGTGGGTTGAGGGAGGAGAAGGGATCTTGCGGAATCATCTGCAGTACCTTCCTCCTGAGTTTCAGGCGTTCAGCGCCACGCACGGACGAGACGTTCACGCCGTCGATCATCACAGTCCCGCGGGTTGGCGTGAGAGTCCCAACCAAGGTCTTGGCGAGCGTCGATTTGCCTGATCCTGACTCGCCTACGACGCCCACCGTGCACCCAGCGGGAACGTTTAGGGAGACCCCGTGAAGGACTTGGACCGAGTTCCGTCCCCAGCCATATTTCACATCGAGGTCCTTGATTTGGATGACATCCTGGGCTTCAGACATGGAGCACTCCCTCGGTAGAGTCTGTAGAGACTGGGACGGCGCGCTGGCGTACAGGCAATGGATCGCTCATGTCCGGCGTTGCAGCCAACAGGGCCTTGGTGTATTCATGCTGAACCTGTTCCTCGGTGAGGTTGGAGGCATCAATTGTTTCTACGATCTCGCCGCGATACATGACGAGAACCCGGTCGCAGAGGGCTCGAACGACACCTATGTCGTGGGAAATGAACATCATGGAGGTCTTGTAATCCCTGTTGATGCGTTTGAGCTCCCGGAGAATGTCGGCCTGCACAGTGACGTCCAGGGCCGTGGTGGGTTCGTCAGCGATGATCAATCGGGGTTCATTCGACAGAGCGGCGGCTATCATTGCCCGCTGCCGCATGCCACCTGACAGCTCATGGGGGTGCTGTTTCATCCGCAGCTCAGGCTGTGTCATTCTGACCATGCGGAGTGATTCAAGAATTCGCTGGCGGGCCTTCGCCTTTGTCCAATTCTTGTGCGTTGTCAGTACCTCGGTGAGTTGCGTCCCCATGCGCAGGGAGGGGTTGAATGTTGAGCCTGGGTCTTGGTAGACCAGCGCAACAGTCTCAGCCATGCGACGTGCGGGCACTGCTCCAAGGAGGTCCAGACCATCAACAGTCAACTTCGACGCCTGCGAGGAGAGACCGTCCGGGAGTAGTCTTGCCAGTGCCATGGCTGTCAACGTTTTGCCTGAGCCGCTTTCACCCACGATTCCGAGAATCTCGCCCTCTTTGATCCCCAAAGAAACACCCTTGACCAAGGGCACCCCTCCTGCGGAGATCTGAAGGTCTTTAATCGTGGCCACGTAACTTCTCTCGTCGTCCTGCTGTGGGACAATTCCGCTGGGAACGGTCAGTGCAGGTGCACGCTTGGTAGAGGACCGCGGATTAGCCATGGCGGCAAGGCCGTCGCCTATGAGGATCGCTGCGATGCCCGTGATGATGATCAGGGAGGCCGGGCCCACCATTTGATAAGGGCGGCCAGCCAGAAGCGAAGGGAGCGCTTCGTTGAGGAGCTTGCCCCAGTCATACGCTGGTGACTGCACGCCCAAGCCTACGAACGAAAGTGCGGAGATTGCGGTGAGCGACTGTGCAAACGTCGATGCGGAAAGAACCAGCAGGGGCTCGGCCATGTTCGGCAGCATGTGCTTCAGCACGATGCGGGTGTTCTTGACTCCGAGCAGGCGGGCGGTGGTGATGTAGTCCTGCTGGGACACCTTGGCCGCCAGGTTGCCGGTGAGGCGTGCGAAGTACGGGATGCCGGCAATGCCGATTGCCACGACGGCGGAGGAGCCTCCTGCCCCCAGGACCGCGGCTACGACGAGTGCCAAAAGCAGGGCGGGAAAGGCCACCATGCCGTCGATCACTCTCAGGCACACCTCTCGGGTTCGGCCTCTCATGAGCCAGACGCCGGTACCCAGCAGCACGCCTGCCACGACGGCAATCGCTGTGGCGCCGATGGTCATGAGCAGCGTCAACCGGGTCGCGACAAGACTGCGGAGCAGCATGTCATGTCCGGCGGTGTCAGTCCCCAGCCAATGTTCCGCCGAAGGTACCTGTCGTGGTCCGGATTCTTCCGCGGCGCTTCCGAAGGCGATAGGCGCAACGACGGCAATCACGACTATGGCCAGGAAGAGCAGCAGGCCGGAAACCAGCCCTGCGTTCCATGTATTGCGTGTGCTACGCGTTTGCATGGCTACCTCCAAGATTTCGGGAGTCAATGAGGCCAAGCACGACGTCCACCAGCAAATTGATCGCTGCTGCAATCATGCCGATGACGATGACCATGCCTTGGACGACCGGATAGTCGCGGTCAAGAATTGCTTTGATGATTCCCGTGCCAAGACCCGGGAGTGCGAATACGGACTCGATAACAATGGCTCCGCCTATCATTCCGCTGAAGATCAGTCCGCTCAGCGTGAGCGTCGTGGTCAGCAGATTTGGAAGCGCCCACTTCACGTACTGCTTGGACGCGGGAAGTCGCCATCCTCGGGCTGTCCGCATGTAGTCGTTTTCCAGGACGACTGCAGTTTCGCGTCTCACCACTCTGGAGACGGTGCAAATCGGGCCTATGACGAGTGCGGCCACCGGGAGCACGAAAGATTCAGCCACCATTCTGGTGGAGTAAGCGGGTGGAAGCACCGGGAAAATTCCAATGCCCAAAGCGAAGAGAATCACAAGGAGGGTAGCCACGATGTATCCCGGAATGGAGTCCAGGAAGCCGGTGATGACACCGAACCCGGTATCCAACCAGCTTCGCCTGCCAGACCGAGTGAGCAAGCCCACCATCATGCCCAGCGGGATGGCGATCAACAGGACTGTGACGATGCCCGCGACTGCAATGGTTGCTGTGAAGGGCAAACGGCTCAAAATGACGGTGGACACAGGCTGGCGGTATATGAATGATGTTCCCAAATCACCGGTCAGTACTTGGCCGATGTAGGTCATGAACTGCTGACCGAGGGGAAGATCGAGGCCCAGTTCCTGGCGAACCCGCTCAACATCGGCAAGGTCGGCGTTGGCTCCGGCGATGGCGAATGCCGGATCGCCAGGAATGAGTTGGACGATCAGGAAAGACACCACCACCAAAGCCAGGAATGTGACGATGAGGCTCGCTCCGCGCCGGATGGCGAATGACAGCCAAGGATGCATTGCCTTGGACGGTCTCCGCACAGCGTTGGGTGGTGGAAATGCTTCGAGGACAACGGCCTCTGAAGTCTGCACCCCCCGGTTTGTGAATTCAGTCATCTCTAAGCTGCTTTCAAACTGGGACGGAACTGCTATTTATTGATCCGGATCGTGGCGGGGTCCATGTACTCGCCAAACTGGCGAATGCTGAATCCTTTGGCTGCGACGGTGACGAACGGCAGCGTGGCCAGGGGGACAGCGTCGACACGCTTCAGGAACGAGGCCTGCGCCTTCTTGAACGCGGCGCACTGTTCGTCTGCATCAACGGCATTCATGCCTGCAGTGAGGGCGGCATAACCTTCGTCGTTGACGGCGCCGGTTTTGTTGCGGCCGCCCGACTCAGCAGGGGGGCCCATCACCCGGAGCAAAGAAGAAGGCAGTGTGCCCATCAGGTTGTTGTCGCCTTGGACGTTGATATCCCAATCCGTGCCGCCCTTGCCGGTCAGCGCGGACCATGCACCATTGTCCAATGACTTGACATCCACGTCGGCCCCTGCTTTGCGGAGGGCTTCGGCTACGTACTCGTTTCCTTCTGTCAGGAAGGTAGTGCCCACAATGCGGATCTTGACTCCGGCCAGAACCTTGGCTGCGGCCGCAGGGTCAAGAGGCGTGATCAGGGAGGTGTCCGTGTTGACGCACTTGATGTTTTCCGATCCGACAGACAGGATCGGCTTTCCCCTCGAGTCGCTGATGATATCGCTGAACGCCTTCGGGTCGATCGTCTGGGCGACTGCCTTTCGAAGGTCGGGTTTGTCAGCAAAGGCGGTGCCCGGGCGTTCGTTGAAAAGTATGTACGTGGTGTTGTTCGCGGCGCTTTGCTGGGTGAATCCATCGTTGTCCTTAAAACGGGCAACGTTTTCGTCGGCTACACCTCCGATGTCCAAGCTTCCAGCGAGTAACTGGGTGGCGATTGTGGAATACTCGCTAATCGGCGTGAAGACCAGGTTTTTGGCCGGAGTGCCCTCCAAAGGTTTGCTGAACGCGGGCCATGCGCTGTAGTCGTCCCGGAGCGCGAACTCGTACTTGACGGCCGGCTGGGCAGACTTCAGGGTGTAGGGCCCAGAGAAGGCGCCCTGCACCGTACCAGCGGACAAGCCTTTGAGGTCAGCGAGACCGGCCGGACAAACGATGGCTGATTGAGGCAGAGCCAGTCCCGTGAGGAAGTCAGACCAACCGGCTGACAACGTCACCTTGACGGTGCCTGAGGCGTCGTCCGCTGCGAAGGTGGGTTTGGCGGCTCCAAATGCGAGGGACCGGCCGGATGAGCCGGTCTCCGGCGATGCGAATCGGCCGAGGGAAGCCGCTACCACGGTCGGGGTGATGGGTGTTCCATCTGAACACTTCGCATCGCCCCGGATCTGGAGCGAGTAGTTGGACGCATCGATGGCCTCCCACTTGCTGGCCAGCCCCCCGACCAACGCTCCACCGTCGTCCTTGCGAAGGAGAGTGTCGAAAAGCAGCGGAGCGACTGTGTAGTCATCCGCACCTCGTGCGAGCGTGGGGTCAAAGGATGAGGGATCGGTGGTGAGAGACATATTCACGGTGTCCGTCGTGGCCGATGCGTCGCTGTTGGCGCCGCCACTGCAGCCGGAAATTACGAAGGCGGCCGCGGTAACGGCGGCGACTGAAAAATACGCGCGGTGGTGCATTCGATCTCCTAGATGGGGTACTTAAGCCGAGGCCCAAGGAATGTGCTTTCAAGCCTAGGGGAGCCGCCACTTAGGGGGTGTTTTCTGTCACATACGTGCAAGATATTGCCATTTAGGGAGACAGGGGCGCATGATCCTGTTCATGGCGGACGCTCTGGATTTCCAAATTATTCATGCACTGCAGATCCACCCTAGGGTTTCCTGGGCTCAGCTCAGCAAGGTCCTGGCGGTAGATGCTTCCACGATCTCCCGGCGGTGGAGCACTTTGATTTCCGAACGACGGGCATGGATGACGTGCTACGACAGTGGTGCGCCGAAGACGCGGAATGGTGGTGTGTCCGCGCTCGTTGAGGTTCGCTGCGTCTCCGGCCGTCGCAGTGAGGTTATCGAGGAGCTGGCAGACAAGCCCCCAATCTTCAGTGTCAACTGCACGTCTGGATCGCGGGATTTGTTCGTGCTGATCTCGACTCCCAGTCTTGTCGAGACTGATCGCTACGTCGATGAGCACATAGCGTCAATCCCGGGGATAATTGCCACCCAGACCCACTACCTGCGCAAGGTGTTCTTCGAAGGTTCAAGCTGGCGTCTGCAGGCACTTGGCCCTGCCCAGGTAAAGGCCCTCGAGAACCTGAGGCCTCCGGCGAAGAACGTGGAGCGCAAGTCTTCCTACCAAGAAATCATCAGGGCGCTCCGTACCGATGCCCGCCGAACAGCGGCCGAGGTCCAAGTTGAGACTGGCCGGTCAATTGCTGTGGTAGCGCGGGACATCGACGCGGTGCTTTCCGCCGATTGGGTACGTTGGCAGGTCGATTTCGCGCAGCAGTTAATGGGGTGGTCGGCTGCGGCGGTTTTGTGGCTCAACGTCAACCGGACAGACCAGGACCGGGTGGTGGATTCCCTGACAAGGTTGAATCAGGCCAGGTTCTGCGCCTTGGTGACAGGTCAGGCAAACCTGGCCGTCCTTCTGTGGCTTCATGACTTGGAAGAGTTGGACAACATCGAGCACCGGATTACGTCTGCGTATCCTCACATTGAAATCCATGACCGCTGGATCGTTCCCAGGATCGCGAAGAGGTTGGGGCATATTCTCGACGTCGACAGCAGTCACCGGAGGTTTGTGCCATTGGATGGAAACGAGAACGTTCTGGAGGTTTGATCGGGAGAGAAACGGCCTGTGACTCAGAAGCTAAGTGGAGCACAGCTGCGTGTGCGTGGAACAAATGAGCAAAGAGAGAGTGTGGACATTGTCCACACTCTCCACCTCGGACTGGTCCGTACCGTAACTGGACTGCCCCGGATTCCGCATGTTTCCGCTACTTCCCAGTGTTTACAAGGCCTGGAATCCCGTTCGAATCCCACCTCGGGCACGGCATAACCCCTCGTCAGAGGGGTTTTTGCTTTTAAGTGTGTACAAAGCTTGACAAGTGCCTCTGATTGGGGGCCCAGCATGTGCCTGGCCGCCGGGTGCGGCCTGTTCAGTTTGGGTAGGGGAGCGGGTTCAGCGTCCTGGCGTGTGGGCGCTCCGCTGGCTCTGAGCTGGGGTCATTCGAGTTCCTTCTTTCGGTTCTGTCCGGTAGGTCCGGAGTGGCCTACACATCTTCGTGGGCGGGGGGATTAGGTACGACATGACTTCGGGAGATTTCTGTTTCGTCCGTTCCGGCCGTGGGATCTTTCTCCCGTCGTGGCGCCGAATTGGGGGCTTTGTCGGGCCAAAGGGGGTGTGTACAGTGTGCACACTTAAGTCTGTTTTGTTTCTGCCCACGGTTTGCTCTCTATATTGCCGCCACGTGTTCATTCCGCCGGCAACCAGGGGCGACATGACCGAGGCGGAATCCGTGGTGCTCTGCAGCCCCTTCGTATCTCTTGATGGGCAGCCGCATCTCATTCACGAGGCGACAGGGCTTGGCCTTCGTCAGTCCGACCGGACTGTCGGGAGAAGGTCTACGAACTGGGGTGTGTGCCGCCAGACATAAGCGAAACTGGTCCTAACCTGAGGCCGAACCCCGCCAGATCTGATGTCAGGTTAGGGTGTACTCCTTGTTGACGTAGCGAAGGTGCCTCGAATACAAGCTGACCTGTCACGGAGTAGACGCGGTTAGTGTCCAGTTCAGCTCTAACTCGAACTCGGGGCGACAATGCCGGGCACGAGGTCCAGTACCAGGAGCGCGGCGGCGACGTGGGCAGGGTTGTCTTCGACCTTCGCCACTGAGAGTTCATTGGCCCGGGAAACACGCCGCTCCACCGTGTTCCTGTGTAGGTACAGCCGGGATGCGGCCCTGGTGGTGTTGAAGCCGCACTGCACATAAGTCAGCAACGCTTCCTGCAGCGTTGGGTCCGCCTCCGCCAGTGGACCGAGTGTCCGGGCCACGAAGCGCTGTGCGCTGAGGCGGTCCTTCGTGAGGCCGTCAACAAGTTCGACGTCGGCGTATACCGTGAACTGCCGGTCCGACCCCAACCGGGTAAGCATCGCCTGGGCCGCAAGCGCGTCCTGGTGGCTGGCTCTGAAGCCGTCGAGTCCGTGACCGGGCCTGCCCACTGCGCCCCTTACCTGCGTTTCTTTCGCCAAGAGCTTTTCCATGTGGTGCAGGTCCGGCTGCTCATGCCCGGAGAGCCAAATCCATCGGGACGCTGAACTGGCCCTTGCTACCAGCAGGGCACGTCCAGGTGCAGCCGAGCGCAAGGCAGTTACTGCCTTGTCCAAGGAGCTTCCGCTGTGGGGATCATCGGTCCACAGCACTAGGGCGACGTGCTGACGTGCCATGCGGTATGCCAGGCGTTCCTCGGCAAGGTCCTGTGTCATGGGTGCACCGCCGGCGATCAGCTGGATCATGGCAACAGCCTCCGCATTGGCGTTGCCCATCGAGGCCGTCAGGCTCGCCTCGCGAAGGACCGAGACCGAGTCGAGGGCGTACTGCACCATAGAGTGCGCTGACTTATCCAGGACTTCCACCAGGACGTTTTGGTCGGAGCACTGCGACACGCATTCCGTGAGCCATCCACGCCACCCCACTGCCAGCGCAGCCCGCCATCCAGATGCGAAATCCGGGGCTATGCCGCGGGACACGAGATCTGCGATGTAGGCGGCGGTTCTGGGTCCCACGTAAGGATCCACCCGCATCCCCGGGTGCTGGATGTTTGACGTGAGCCATTGGACAAGATCGGAGCGATTGAGCTCGCGGTCTTCAGCCAACAACGACGCATCTGCCAGGAGGGCGGGGGCGTTGAGTGCGATGACAGCCGGCTCGGAGATGGACTCTGCGAAGGTGTCGGCTTCGTTCAGGAGCCGTTCGCAGATGGAGCGGATCATGTCAGCGGCCGGTGGGCTGGGGGGTGGCCAAAGTTCTTCCATGTTGACAGTTTGCCTTGCCGCGCCGGGTGAGTCACTGCGCATTCAGCCGGACAGAACCCATTGTGTGCACGGTGCACCCCGGCCGGTTAAAGCGGGTGCGCATTGTCGTAGTGGCCGCCCGGTGTGACTGGCGACACTTGATCAACAGCTTTGGAACAGCAAGGAGCCAACGATGACCAGTGGAGCATCAGACGAGTTCGAGGAATTCGACATCGTGGTGATTGGAGCAGGAATCTCCGGGATCGGCGCAGCGACGTACTTCAGGCGCGAGCTGCCCGGAAAGTCCCTGATCGTGCTCGAACGTCGGGACAACATCGGCGGTACGTGGGACCTCTTCCGTTACCCGGGAATCCGCTCGGACTCCGATCTGCACACTTTCGGTTATGAATTCAAACCGTGGCGCCACGAGAATGCTATCGCCGACGCACCCTTGATCTTGGACTATCTCCGCGAGACGGTCGACGAAAACGCTGTGGCGGGCCTCATCAGAACCGGGCATCGCGTGCTGCGTTCGGAATGGTCCTCCGCGGAATCGACGTGGACCTTAACGGCCACCACGCAAGATCCGTACGGCGCCGCCGTCACCAAGACCATCAAAGCCGGCTGGGTCTTTGCCGCCACCGGCTACTACAACTACGACGAGGGGTACTCCCCATCGTTCCCAGGCAGCGAGGACTTCGAGGGTGTGCTGGTGCATCCGCAGCACTGGCCGGAGAACCTGGACTACAGCGGTAAGAAGGTTGTGATCATCGGCAGCGGTGCCACTGCTGTAACCATGGTTCCCGCGATGGCAAAGGGGCCCGGGGCTGCCGGTCACGTCACCATGCTCCAACGGACCCCGACCTACATCATGCCGTTGCCGCGGGTGGACCGTGTGGCGTTGGCCCTGACGAAGCTCCTCGGCGAACGGCGCGGATATGCAGCCACGAGGATCAAGAACATCTGGACCGAGCACTTCGTTGTCGAAGGCCTGCGCCGGTTCCCCAGAGCCGGACGCGCCATGGTGCGACGCGAGAACATCAAGCGGCTTGGGAAGGGCTTCGACGTCGACAAGCACTTCAATCCGCCGTACGCACCATGGGACCAGCGCCTGTGCGCGGCGCCTGACGGCGACTTCTTCGACGCCATCAAGTCCGGCGACGCCTCCGTCGTCACGGGGAGCGTTGCACGCTTCAGCAAGCGCGGTGTCGTCCTGGAATCGGGCGAGGAACTTGCCGCCGACATCATTGTGACGGCCACCGGACTGAACCTGCAGCTCTTCGGCGGCATGCCGATCGAGGTAGACGGGCGCCGGGTAGACGTTGCCGACACCATCGCCTACCGAGGGACCCTCCTCAGCGGCATTCCGAACTGGGCAATGGCCATCGGCTACACGACGTCGTCCTGGACCCTGAAGGTGAGCTTGCTGTGCCGCTACTTCATCGACTTGGTGAAGCACATGGACGCCCACGGGTACGACACTGTTGTGCCGGTCGCGGTTCCGGGAATGACAACCAGGCCGATCATGGACCTTCAGTCCGGCTACGCCAAGCGCGGGGAGGACGTTCTTCCCCGGCAGGGCCCGGTGAAGCCCTGGCGGACAATGATGTCCTACCCGGAGGACGCCAAGGCACTGCGCGGACCGGTCACGGACGGGAACCTTGAGTTTGGAGTGCGGTCCGCAGGCCGCCGTGCAGCCGGTCAGCAGGTGGCCCATGTCTGAGTTCGCCGCAGCGGACCTGGACCGGTTCGCCGTCGTACCTTCCGGGGTGACCATCTGCTTCCGTGACGCCGGCAGCAAAGCCGACCCCGTGATCCTGCTGATCGCCGGACTGGGCGAAGATCTCACCTTCTGGACCGAACCGGTGGTCGATTCCCTGGTCGCCCACGGTTTCCGGGTGGTCTCCGTCGACAACCGCGACGTCGGCAGGTCCACTTACATGACGACGCCGGCACCTGCGGTTTGGCGCCAGGTCATGGCGCGTCCGCGCCGCGACGGCTACACGCTCGCGGACATGGCCCAGGATTCAGTGGGCGTCCTTGATCATCTGGGGATCGAGAGGGTCCATGTTGTTGGCCGTTCGCTCGGCGGAATGATCGCCCAGACCATCGCCGCAACCGAGCCAGACCGCGTCCTGTCACTGACGTCGATCTACTCCACCACGGGCTCTCGGAAGGTCGGCCAGCCGGCGGCGTCAACAATCCGGCTCCTCATGGGGCCGGACGCCCGCAACCGTACAGAGGCCGTTCGCGCCCATCTGCGGATCACCCGGCACATTGCGGGCAAGGAATACCCGATCGATGATGCCGCCGAAGCTGCCATCGCGGCACGCGGGTGGGACCGCAGCGCCGGGGACCTGGCAGCCGGCTCGGCGCGTCAGATCCAGGCAATCCAGCTCGCCGGAGACAGGACCCCCGAGCTCGCCAGGATCACGGCCCCGACACTGGTCATCAACGGTGACCGTGACCTCATGGTGGCCCAGAACGGTGGTGAAGCAACTGTGAGCGCCATCCGCAAGGCGCAGCACGTGGTCATCCCCGGGATGGGGCACCACATGCCCCAAGCATTGGTGGACCCCATCACCCACTACATCTTCCAGCACGCCGAACGTGTTGGTACAGGAGGAAGCCATGTCCAGATCAGTTGAAACACGCACCCGTAGGGAAACCGTGGATGTGGTCATTGTCGGGGCGGGGTTCGCAGGCTTGAGCGCGGCGGACCGGCTCGTGAGTACGGGCGCTTCGATCGTTGTCCTGGAGGGCCGGGACCGGGTTGGAGGACGTTCCTATACCGGCGAAGTTGCCGGAGTGAAAGTGGACCTGGGCGCTACCTGGGTATCACCGCGGCACACCGCCATCCGTGATCTCGCGGCCAGGGTCGGCTGCACGACGACGAAGCAGTTCGCCATTGGCAAGAACGTCCAATGGCTCGGGGGAAAGCGCCGTGAATACAAAGGCACGATTCCGCCGGTCTCACCGGTCGGGGTGGTGGACATGGCCCGGGTGCAGATGGCCCTTGAAAAGCTCGTGGGGACCATCGATGTCGAGGCCGCGTGGGAGTCTCCGGACGCCGCCAAGCTGGATGCCATTTCATTCGGTGAGTGGCTCGACCGGAAACGCGCACTGCCCAGCACACGCGCTTTGATGACGCTGGTGAGCAAAGTGCAGTGGGGCGCCAGCCCTGGGGATGTGTCGCTGCTGCACGCTCTCCGCTACATCCGCGCCGTGGGGGGAATCAACCACATGCTGGACGTCGAGAACGGCCAGCAGCAGGACCGGATCGCCGAGACCACGCAGGAAATCGCGAGGCGCTTGGCCGAACAACTTGGCGACCGTGTGGTCTTGAATTCACCGGTCCGCCGGATTGTCCAGGATGGACAGGGCGTCACCGTTCACACGGGCACTGGGACGATCCAGGCCAAGCACGCCATCGTGACGGCCGCGCCCACGCACCGGGCTGACATCGAATTTGAACCCGTGTTGTCGGAGACTGCCGAAGGCCTCACCAAGACGTGGCGCATGGGCGCCCTGAGCAAGGCGCTGGTAGCGTACGAAACGCCATTCTGGCGGGCCGACGGGTTGTCCGGCGAGTCCGTCACCGACACCGGCACGGTGTTCATCACCTTCGATGTCTCGCCCCAGGACGGCCCCGGGATCCTGATGGCTTTCTGCGATCCACGGGTGTTCGATGGTTTCAGCCCGGAGCTTCGTCGCGAGCGTGTCCTTAAGCAGCTAGCAACCCTCTACGGTTCGCAGGCAGAAAGTCCCATCGACTACACAGACCACTGTTGGGGCACGGACACGTTTGCCCCCGGTGGGCCGAACCCGGCAGCGCCTCCCTACGCCACCATGACATACGCAGGCGCCCTCACTGAGCCGCATGGCCGGATCGAATGGGCGGGCACCGAGACCGCCGGCGAATGGGCCGGATGCATGAATGGCGCGGTCCTCACGGGCCAGCGGGCCGCCGAAAGAATCATCGCCCGGCTTCGAAAGGAATCAGCATAATGATCGAATCACTCTTCCTTCTCGCAGACCTGTGGCTGATCTTTGCAGGCTTCTTCTACGGGTGGCGGTTCATCCGGAGGTACAAGAACTATTTCCTTGGCCTTGAGTGGATGGTGGTCGGCACTTCGGCGACCAACTTCCTGTTGTGGTCGGTCTTGAGCGGCGGCGACCCGAACAGCCCTATGTACACGATTGCGTATTTCCTCGACGCATTCTCGCGCTCATTTGGGTTCACGCTGGTCCTCATCCTCGGCCTGATGATGGTCACCCATCGCTACAAGCCGACCCTCTGGGTGGAGGTGGGTGCCTTCGCACTCGCCATCGTCGGCGGAATCGTCCTGGTGGGGTTCCACGAGGGCGGGGCGTACGGCGTCGCCCCTGCGACGTTCTTCGTCATCACGAACCTGATCACGTCGATCTTCCTGTTCTATTTCGCGCAACGGCTCTGGCGTGCCGGCTCGAAGGGCTGGGCCGTCGCCACCGGGATGATCACGATCGTGGCGATGCTGATCGCCATCACTTACGACTTCTTTCCATGGCCGTTCGATGACGCCCACCGCTCCTGGTTCTACTCCGCCGCGTTGGCAACGTGGGGCACCCAGGGATTCATTTACTTCAAGGGCTACAAGGCGCTGTCGGAGCGGAATGCGCGGGACGACGCCGCGGCCGCCGCGAACAAAGAAGGAGTATTGTCATGAACACCAAGTTTAAGAACGTTGAGTACAGCACGTTCACCGGATGGATTGACGCACCAACGGAATTCGCGCCGTCGCTGCAGGGAACCCAGGAGTGCGACGTCGCCGTGGTTGGTGGGGGCGTGGGCGGCATGGCAACCGCGCTGCGCCTTGCCGAGCGGGGTGTGGACGTGGCGCTGGTCGAATCCGAGTTCTGCGGCTACGGGGCCAGCTCGCGTAACGGCGGGCAGATAGCCTCCGCTCCCGGAGGTGACCTTCGGATGCTGCAGGTCCTTTCTCCGAAAAAGCTTCCCGGCATGGTGAGGTTCGCGGACAACGCGGCGAACTACGTGGAAGGTCTCATCGAGAGCCACAAGATCGATTGCGACTATGAGGCCAACGGCATGGTGTGGGCAGCTGTGTCCCCGGTCCAGATGTTCCGGGTGAAGACGCTCGCGGCAATCCTCAGGAAGGTTGGAGTCGACGGCCAAGTCGGCACAGCCAAGGAGATCGGCATCCCTGGAGCGTTCGTCGGAGGTATGCGGGAACGTCGCGGTGGAATGCTCAACCCGGGCAAGCTGTCCCGCGGTCTGCGGCGGGCACTGCTCGACTCCCCGGCACGGGTGTTCGAGAAATCCAGGGTCGTTGACGTGCAGCGACGGGGCGGCAAGGTCGTTATGACGACCTCCGGGGGGGAGCTCACCGCGAACAAGGTTGTGTTGTCGACCAACGCCTACTCCGGCGAGTGGGACATCATCCCCAAGCATCTCTCCACCCCTGCCTGGATTATTGAGGTCGAGACGGCTCCGATCGCTCCGGAACGGATCGCTGCACTGGGATGGACCAGCCGCTCTGGCGTGGTCACCCAGCATCAGATCATGGAGAACTTCCGACTCACGGCCCGCAACACCATTGTCTTCGGTGTCCGCCGCCTGGAATCAGGGGCCAAATATCCGCTCCAGCCACGAAGCCCGGACCCGGGGATGATGAGCGAACTGGCGGACAATTTTTACAAGCGCTTCCCATCGCTGTCCGACGTACCCATCGCGCGCTGCTGGGGAGGCTGGATCGCGTTCTCCGCGTCGTGGACCACGGTGGCCGGGCGGGTCGGCGACAACGTCTACTACTCCGCCTCCTGCAACGGCCACGGCCTCGCGCAGGCACCCTACCTGGGGACGCTCATCGCCGACCACATCGTCGACGGCAAGCGATCGGCAGACCTTGAGTCGGTCTGGGAGGAAAAAGCGGTTTATGCGCCCTCCCCGGCGATAAATCCATTCGTCCTGCGCGCGGTGTGGCTCTTCGACCGGGCCAGCGACCTGTTCAACGGCAGCCGACGCCGGGCCCTCCTCGCCGCCCGTTAATAGGCACTCAGACGAATATCCAACGAAACGGACAGGAACCATCATGGCCAAGTACCGAGTTCAGAACCCGGCGACCGGCGACATTACTGAAACATTCGCGTCAGCAACCGACGATCAGGTGCAGCAGCAGCTTACAGCTGCCGACGCAGCCTACCAGGAATGGAAGGGCCACACTGTGCAGCATCGCGCCGCAGTCGTGCGGCGCGTAGCAGGACTCTTCACAGAACGCCGTGATGCGCTTGCGCGGATCATCTCCACGGAAATGGGCAAGTCCATCGAAGCTGCCCTTGAAGAAGTCGATTTCGCCGCTGAAATCTTCAATTACTACGGCGTCCACGGACCGGGTCTCGTCACCGAATACGAGATTCCGAGCTCCGTGCCTGGCCGGGCCGTGATCCAGCAGCTTCCGCTGGGTGTCCTGGTCGGGATCATGCCGTGGAACTTCCCTTACTACCAGGTGGCCCGCTTCGCAGCCCCGAATTTGGTGCTGGGGAACACGATCCTGCTCAAGCATGCCGATATCTGTCCACGTTCGAACCTCGCCATGCAGGAGATCCTTCAGGAGGCCGGACTTCCGTCCGGAGGCTACCAGGCCCTGTTCACCTCGCATGAGCAGATCGCCGTCATCATCGATGATCCTCGTGTCCAGGGAATCTCACTGACAGGCTCGGAAGCTGCGGGCGCCATCATTGGCGCACAGGCAGGCTCCGCGCTCAAGAAGTGCGTCCTGGAACTCGGTGGCATCGATGCAATGGTGGTCCTCGACTCCGAGGACGTCGCCGGCATTGCCCAGGCCGCGTGGGAGAACCGCATCTACAACGGCGGACAGGTGTGCAATTCCAACAAGCGCCTGATTGTCATGGACGACATCTACGACGAATTCGTTGCCGAACTGGTTTCGCTCGCCGAGGGTCTCAAACCCGGTGACCAATTGAACCTCCAGGCGGGGGAGTACACCCCGCTCTCCACCCGCGCCGCCGCGGAAACAGTTGACGCCCAGGTCCGCACGGCCGTCTCCGAGGGCGCCCGGCTCCTGGCAGGCGGCGAGCTGTCCGATGGACCCGGCGCTTACTTCTCACCCGCGGTCCTCGTGGACGTACCCCGCGACTCAGGGTCGTACCGCGAAGAAATCTTCGGTCCCGTAGCCACTGTGTACCGGGTGCACAGCGACGAGGAGGCGCTGGAGCTGGCCAATGACTGCCCGCTGGGTCTCGGCGGTTCGGTGTTCTCTACTGACACAGCACGCGCTGCACGGCTGGCCTCCCAGCTTGAGGTCGGCATGGCCCACGTAAACATCATTGCCGCGGAAGGAGCGGACATCCCGTTCGGCGGCGTGAAGCGATCCGGATTCGGGCGCGAAATGGGCCCCCTCGGCATCGGCGAGTTCGCGAACAAGCGTCTCTACTTCGTCGCCGAGTAGGACCATTTCACCCGGACCTTCCGGTTGCATCGGGCAGTGCCGCCAAGCTGCCGCCCCCAAACCCCCTTACATGCGAGGCGTTGATTTCGCATGCCAAAAAAGTGAAGGAGCAGGAACCATGAAGGCAGTAGTCTTCCGCGATTCCGATACCCGAGTTGCCGTGACCGACGTCGATCTGGCCGCCCCGAAGGCGGGCGAAGTCCGCGTCAAAATCGCGGCCGCCGGCGTCTGCCATTCCGATCTACACGTCCGCCAGGGCGATTGGGACGCCGCCGTTCCGATGGTGATGGGCCACGAAGGCTCCGGAGTTGTCGTCGAACTCGGCGAGGGCGTCACGTCGCTCGCCGTAGGTGACCATGTGGTCCTCAGCTGGGTGCCGCCGTGCGGCGAGTGCCGCCATTGCGCGCAGGGCCGCGAGGCCCGCTGCCATACGGTTGCGACCCTTGTGGCGCCAGAGGGCGTGCTGTTCGACGGGACCCCCCGCATGAGCAAGACCACCGACAACGGCGCCAAAGAAGCCCTTTTTCACTACTTGGGCGTTTCCTCTTTTGCGGAGGAAGTAGTGGTGCCGGCATCCGGTGCGATCAAGGTCCGCGACGACGCCCCCCTCGATGTGATCTCCGTGGTCGGCTGCGCGGTCGCCACGGGCGTCGGCGCCGTCACGAACACAGCAGGCGTCGAGCCCGGCTCGACGGTTGCCGTCATCGGATGCGGAGGGGTCGGGCTTAACGTGGTCCAGGGCGCCACCATTGCGGGGGCCGAGCGCATAGTCGCGATCGATGTCGTGAACGAAAAGACGGAGATGGCCCTGGAATTCGGCGCGACTGACCGCATCGACGCCTCGAAGGGCGACGTCGTTGAGCAGCTTCGCGCGTTGATTCCTGACGGCGTCGACTACGCATTCGATGCGATTGGACGCACCGTCACCACCGAGCAGGCAATCGCAATGTTGGCCCTCGGGGGCGCCGCTGTGATTGTTGGACTGCCGCCCACCGGTGCCAAGGCTTCGTTTGAGCCGTTGGTCCTCGCCGAGGCTGACCAGCGGATCCTCGGCTCCAATTATGGTTCGGTCCGCCCCTCGATCGACATTCCCGCGCTGGTGGACCAATACATGGAAGGCCGGCTCAAGCTGGACCCGCTCATCTCCGGACGTCGTCCCCTGGCCGAAGCTGCGGAGGCGCTCGATGACCTCGTGGCGGGCGGCGTGCTGCGGACACTGCTCATCCCCTGACCCGGC
The DNA here is from genome assembly GCF_040684895.1 of Paenarthrobacter sp. NPDC089322. NCBI lineage: Bacteria > Bacillati > Actinomycetota > Actinomycetes > Micrococcales > Micrococcaceae > Paenarthrobacter > Paenarthrobacter sp. NPDC089322. The sequence continues at coordinate 145,721 of NZ_JBFBGW010000007.1, read as the reverse complement.
CATCCCCGGATCCCCCCAACAAATCATTCGCTCGAAGGAGAGCACCCATGTCCACAGTTAAGCAGGCACCTCCCCAAGATGCAGGGCTGCGTCACGGCGTGATGGGGTCAGCCGAGCTCGGCGCCCAGGCCATCGCGAACATCGCCCCGAGCGCGGTCCTGGCGTTCACCGCGGCCGCGATATTCATCAGCGCGGGAAGCGGCACACTGCTGTCGCTCCTGCTCGCGATGATTGTGATCCTGAGCGTCGGCTGGTGCGTCACCATCTTCGCGAGGAAGAACGCCTCGGCCGGGTCCCTTTACACCTACGTCTCGAAGTCGCTCGGACCAACAGCCGCTTACATTGCGGGTCTGGCGTTGATCATCGGCTGCTGGGGGGTCACGGCAGGCTCGCTCGGCGGTGGCGTCTCCTACGCGGCCGACCTGCTGCAGGCCTTCGGTGTGCCGGCGGCCAGCACGGTCGGGTACGTCGTGTTGACCCTGATTCTCGGTGCCGTCACGACGTTCTTCACCATCCAAGGGATCCAGATCTCAGCGCGTATCTCGTTCGTGCTGGAGATCGTGTCTGTGCTGATCATCCTGACGCTGTTCGTCACGGCTCTTTTCGCGATCGGACCGGACGCGTGGGATCCCCAGCAGTTCACCCTTGAAGGTGCACCGCCCCAAGGTATCGCGGCGGGTATGGTGCTGGGCGTTCTAGGCTTCGCGGGTTTCTCCTCGGCTGACGCGCTCGGCCGTGAGGCGAAGAATCCGTACAAGGCCATTCCCCGCGTCATCATGTGGAGCGTCGTCGGCATCGGCCTGATCTACCTCTTCGGGGCGTACACGCAGATCGCGGTGCTCGGCGATGGGCTCGCGGAATCGGCGAACCCGCTGCAGGACATCGCCGACAGGATCGGCATGCCCGTCTGGTTCACGGCCGTACTGCTCTTCGGCGTCGCTGCCTCGTTCTCGGCTGTGTGCATCGCAGCGCTCAACGTGCTCGGACGCATCGTCTACGTCATGGGCAAGGAGGGAGTGGTTCACGAGAGCCTCGGCCGGACCCACAGGAAGCACCTCACTCCACACCGGGTGCTCCTCATCGGCGGCACCTTATCGGTCGTCGTTGACATCGCCCTCCTGCTCAACGGAGTACACCCGATGGAGATCGTGGTCTGGCTTGATACGTTCGGGGTGTACGGCTACATGGTCGCCTACGCCCTCGTCTCGTTCGCCTGCGCGGTGTACGTGCAGAAGATGGGCATGCCGCGCACCCTGGTCACGGTGTGTGCGACCATCGCCGTGCTGGCCATGGCGTACATCTTCTTCGCCAACGTCTGGCCGGTGCCGGCGTTCCCGCTGAACCTCATTCCGTACGTCTTCGTGGCGTCGATGCTCATCGGACTCGCCTGGTTCGCCCGCATCCGGCGGATCCGGCCCGACGTGCTCGCCCGGATCGGCAACACCGAGACAGACACTCTGGGCGGCCTCGGCTGACCGCTGATGCCAAGCCGCCATCCTGACCCCCCACTCATCGCAAAGGACAATCATGAACTCTACTGACGCACCACGCGTGCTGCTCGTCGGTTTGGGAGCCGTCGGCCGTGCCGTGGGAGCGCTGCTGGTCGGTGCCTCGCAATGCCGGCTGGTCGGCGCCGTCGACCCTGCAGCAGGCCCAGGTGACCTCGCCGCCGTCGTTCCCGGAACGGACCCGACTGCACGCATCGTTCCGGCCTTGGCAGATGCGCCCGATGCCGACGTCGCATTCGTCGCCACCACGTCGTTCGTCGAGGAGGTCGAACCGATCATCAACGCGCTCCTGGACCGCGGCATGGACGTGGTCACCATCTGCGAACAGCTGGGCTTCGGTTTCTTCGACCATGGTCCCGTTGCCCGGCGCATCGACGCGCGAGCCCGGGCCGCGGGCCGCACCGTCCTGGGCACCGGCTGCAACCCCGGAATCCTCCTGGACACCCTCCCAATGCTGCTCAGCAGCCTCACCACGGACGTGACCAGCGTGACGATGCGCAGGACAGCGGAGATGTCCGGGTATGGAGGCATCCTCTCGAAATTCGGCTTCGGGCTCACGGCCACACAGTTTGCCGCCCAGCTGAATGACGGCGGGGTGATCGGGCACGTGGGCTTCCGGGAGTCCGTCGCCGCCCTGAGTGACGGCCTGGGCTGGAGCCTCGACAAGATCGTCGTCGATGAGCCGGAACCCGTCCTCTTCACCGAGCACCCGCGCACAACCCCTCACCTCACCCTTGAGGCTGGAACGATCGCGGTGCTCCGGCACGCAGCGAGGGGACTCGTCGATGGCCGGGTGGTGGTTGATGCAGTCATCGACTTCGGAATTTTCGAGACTGCGGACGCCTTCCCCGAGGGCGACAGCTGGAGGATCGAGAGTGGATTCCAAACATTGCAGTTCTCCAGCAGTCGCATCGATAGTTATGCCTCCACCGTCGCTGTCGCCGCGAACGTCATCCCATCGCTTCCGGGCCTCCCGCCCGGGCTCCTGACAATGGCGGACCTTCCGCCGAGGAGGTTCTCGGCGAAGGCCGGCTCGCCGCACCTTGCCACACGCTGACCCGAAACCCGCACACCCCACCAACACACCAGCAAAGGAGCTGAGGCACATGCCGGAGAACTCCTCCGTCAACATCGCGGAAGTCATGAGCCGCGGCGGACGCCCCCCACACAGTCGCCGTGAAGTGAAAATCATCGACACCACGCTGCGCGACGGCCACCAGAGCCTTTGGGCGACGCGTATGCGCACGACGCACATGATCGAGATGATCGAGGAATTCGACGCTGCCGGGTTCGAGCACGTGGACTTGATGGCGCCCATCCAATTCGATGTCGCCGTCCGGTACCTGAAGGAAGACCCGTGGGAGCGGGTCCGGCTGATGCACAGGCATGCGCCCAACACGACCTTCAGGGCATTGATCCGCTCCAAGAACCTGGCAAGCTTCGATTTCCTGCCCGACGACGTCATTGAGGCGTGGGTTGATCGCCTTGTAGCCAACGGTTTCAGGGAGATCGGTGCGTTCGACGGGCTCAACGACGTCGACAATATCTCCGCCGCACTGCTCCGGGCCAAGCAGCTGGGCGCAGAGACCTTCGGTGCAGTGTCCTTCTGCGAGTCGCCGGTGCACACCGACGATCTGTTCGTCGCCAAAGCGAAGGAACTGATCGAAAAAGCCGGCGTGGACCGGATCATGCTCAAGGACGCCGGCGGACTCCTTACTCCGGACCGGGTACGCACCCTGGTTCCGGCGTTGCGGGCTGTCATCGGCACCAGGCCGCTGGAAGTGCACACCCACAGCCTGACGGGCCTCGCGCCCCTGGTCTGCCTGGAAGCAGTGGAACTCGGAGCCGACTCCATCCACACCTCCATCGCGCCGCTCGCCTCGGGCAACGGTCAGCCCTCCACCCAAGGCACCGTGAGGGATCTGCGGGCGCTTGGTTACACGGTGAACGTCGACGACGAACGCGTCGCGGCGATCAGCCGGAAGCTTTCCCGCATCGCCGAAGACGAAGGTAAACCCGTGGGCGTACCGCACGAATACACCGGCATGCACTACATGCATCAAACACCGGGCGGGATGCTGTCAAACTTCCAGTCACAGCTCGAGGCAGCCGGCCTCTCCGATCGTTTCGATGAACTCATGCAGGAAGTCGCCCGGGTTCGGGCCGAACTGGCCTATCCGATCATGATCACCCCCTTCGCCCAGCACGTAGGGACGCAGGCGGTCATGAACGTCATGAGCGGCGAGCGCTACCGGGTGGTCCCCAACGAGGTCAAGAAATACGCCTTAGGTTACTACGGCAAGCCGTTGGCGTCCCTCGAACCTGCTGCACTGGAGAAAATCCTGGCCAATGGATCCTCCAACATCGCAGAAACACCGGAACCGCTGGCACCCATGCTTCCGTCCCTCCGGCGGCGCTACCCGGACGAAAACATGGACCTGTGGCTGCTCCGGGCACAGTTCGCAGGAACACAGGTGGACGAGATGAAGAAGGTCATGTCAGAGGAAAGCGCCACCGCGGGTCATCCGACTCCAACGCTGGACCTCATCACCACCCTCTACAACAGCACCCGGACCGGCCGACAGGCACTTAAAAGCGGCGATCTGCTGATCACCCTGGAAAAAGGAGAGAATTAACATGGCCAACAGCCTGCCCGACATGAAAGAACTCAAGGCGATTGTCGACTGGGTGAACCTTGCCGAAGACGTCCGGGAATTGTCGCTCAAGTTCGGCGACGTCGAACTGTACGTATCGCGAATCCGCCACACCACCGGCCCCGTACAGGAAGCATCGGCGTCCACTAACGGCCACCGCAGCGCTCCTCCGGCACCTGCACCCGCGGCTGCCGCGCCCTCGAGTCCAACCACGGCGCCGGAGTCCGCAACACAGGAGACAAAGACCGCACCTGCCGATGGGGAGCCAAAAGCAGCGAACGACGCCGGACAACTCGCCGATAATGAGGTACTGATCACCGCTCCCATGCTTGGCACCTTTTATGCTTCACCCCAACCAGGTGCGCCTGCCTTCGTATCCATTGGCGACACCGTGGCTCCGAACAGCGTCTTGGGCATCGTCGAAGTCATGAAGCTCATGAACAACATCGAAGCAGGCGTCGAGGGCACCGTGGCCCGCGTGCTGGTGGAGAACGAATCGATGGTCGAATACGGCCAACCCCTGATCGTGATCCGGAAAACAGCATGACGCTCTCCAGTGTGCTGATCGCCAACCGCGGCGAAATTGCCCTCCGAGTGATCCGCGCCTGCAAGGAACTCGGGATCCGCAGCATCATCGCGCATTCGGAAGCCGACCGGGACTCCCTTCCAGTTAGGCTTGCCGACCAGTCAGTCTGCATAGGTCCTGCACCGGCCAAGCTCAGCTACCGCCACGCCGATGCACTGATTGCCGCGGCACAGGGGAGCGGTGCGGACGCGATCCACCCGGGGTACGGGTTCCTGTCGGAGAACGCCGACTTCGTAGCACTCTGCGAGACCGAAGGCGTGGGTTTCGTTGGACCATCTGCAGAGGTCATACGCCGCATGGGGGACAAGATCGAAGCTAAGAAAATTGCCAGACGTGCAGGAGTGCCCACCGTCCCCGGCTCCGATGGGGCCATTGCCGATCACGACGAGGCCTTTCGGGTGGCAGAAGAAGTCGGCTTCCCGTTGCTGATCAAAGCTGCGGCCGGTGGTGGAGGCCGCGGCCTGCGCGTCGTGAAGGCTGCCGAGACCCTTGCCGGTGACCTCGCGGAAATCATGGCCGAAGCCGAAGTCGCCTTCGGAGACCCCTCCGTCTACATCGAGCGCTATCTCACAGACATCCGCCACATCGAGATCCAGGTGGTCTCGGACGGCACAACCACCTTGCACCTGGGCGAACGGGACTGCACTGTGCAGCGTCGCAACCAGAAACTCGTCGAAGAAGCGCCTTCTCCGGTCATCGATCGCGAAAAACGGGAAGGCCTGGCGAAGGCAGCCGTAGCACTCTGCGAAGAAGTTGGGTACACCAACGCCGGAACGGTGGAGTTCGTTTTCGACAACGCAACCGGCGAGTACTACTTCATTGAGATGAATACACGTATCCAGGTTGAGCATCCGGTGTCCGAAATGGTGACGGGGATGGACCTGATCAAGCTGCAGCTGCAAATTGCCGGCGGCGGAAAAATCGGCGTCAAACAAGAGGACGTCCGGATACGGGGCCATGCGATCGAATGCCGCATCAACGCAGAAGACGCTGAGCGCAATTTCGCGCCAAACCCCGGAACCATCCGCGAGCTCCGGGCACCTGGAGGATTCGGCGTCCGGCTGGATACGCATATCGAGAGCGGATCGACCATCCCTCCCTTCTACGATTCCATGATCGGCAAGCTCATCTGCTGGGGGCAGGACCGGGATGAAGCGATTGCGCGGACGCTGCGGGCTTTGGATGAGTTCACGATCGAGGGCGTGGTGACCACCGCTGCCTTTCACCGCGAAGTCCTGAACACAGAGACGTTCAGGAGCGGCACATTCAACACAGGCTTCATTGCCGAATACATGGAGGACCTTCGTTCATGAGCTCCACAAACCAGCTCGTCGTACCGGATGCGGGCCGGACGCTGCCGCCGCTCCCGGCATTGCCGCAGTCAAGGCATCTCGCCACGCAGATTCCTGGCCCGTGCTCGCAGGCAATGATGGTTGAGCGACGTGCCCAGGTATCCAACGGTTTCGGCGCACAACTGCCGGTTTTCATCGACCGGGCCGATGGCGGCATCCTGCTTGACGTCGACGGGAACCGCATCGTCGACCTCGCCTCAGGCTTGGGACCCACCGCGCTTGGAGCCTCGAATGGACGCGTGCGGGAACGTTTGCAGGCCCAATTGGATCGCTTCACCCATACCTGCTTTATGACCACCGAGTACCAGAGCTACGTGGAAGTTTGTCGTTGGTTGAACGAACACGCTCCTGGCAGTGCGGAAAAGCGTACCGCCTTGTTCTCCACCGGAGCCGAAGCGAACGAGAACGCCGTGAAGATCGCACGCTACTTCACTGGAAGGTCCAAGATCCTTGCCTTTGAAGGCGCCTACCACGGCCGGACCCACATGACGATGTCCTTGACCTCCAAAGCACACCCCTACAAGACCGGATTCGGGCCATTCTCGAACGACGTCATGCATGTGCCGGTACCGACGTCGTCACGTGGTGCAGCCGATGCCCTCGAGCGTTCACTGGACCGTGTGCGGGGGGCCCTGTGGGAGAACGACCCGGCCACCTTCGCGGCGATGATCATCGAACCGATCCTCGGCGAAGCCGGCTGCCTGATACCGCAGGAGGGCTTTCTTGCCGGTCTGCGGGAGATTGCCGACGAGCATGGCATCCTCCTGATTGCCGACGAGGTCCAGAGCGGCATGGGGCGCACCGGACGCATCTGGGCCATCGAGCACGAAGACGTGGTTCCCGATCTCCTGGTCGCGGCGAAGGCCCTCGCCAACGGTATGCCGTTGAGTTCGGTGACCGGCGCCGCCGGGATCATGAATGCCGTGCACCCAGCCGGCCTGGGCGGAACCTATGCCGGGAACCCGCTCTCCTGCGAAGCCGCCCTTGCCGTGTTCGAGCAGCTGGACTCCGAAAGAGTCCTCGACAAGGCAACAGAACTGGGTCGAATCGCCGTCGACATGCTGCGCCCGCTCGTGGGTGCAGGTCACGGCGTCATCGACGTACGAGTCCGTGGGGCCATGATCGGTATTGAATTCGGCGACGACGACACATTGGAGTCCGCGTCCCGGCGCGCCAAGGCAGTCTCAGCGTATTGCCACGCAAACGGAGTGTTGGCATTGACGAATGGCGTTCACGAAAACGTCATACGGTTGCTTCCCCCGATCGTGATCGAGCCAGCCCTGTTCCGGGACGGCTTGCAGGTCATCATCGACGGAATCCAGGAGACTGCGCTGAACGTCTGTGAGGCGAAAGCCGACGCCGGTGGGTGATGAGCACAGGCCTGCCAATGATGAGGCTGGTGCCTTGAACGTCGCCGATTCGTACATCGAGCGGGGGACAGTGGCTTGGGAGGAATTGCTCGGCCACGAAGTGCATGTCCTCCAAGACGGCAGGGTCATCCGGACCGGTTTCGTCGATGCGGTAACTGTCGGCGCGGACGGGCTCTGGATCGCAGCTGAAGGGGTCGAAGCTCGCGCATTCTATGAAAAGGCGCGTGGCCATGTAGTACTGCCAACAACCCAACAGCCTGTGCCGATCGTCCACTACGCCGCCTCATTTGTCTAATCCACACCGCGGCCAAGGCGCAACTCGGTCTCGCCGCACACCCTCGAACCATCCGAAAGGCTCCAGATGTCTACAGATACCCCGGTCCCCGTCATTCTTGGTGGCGCGCGCACTCCCTTCGGCCGTTTCCGCGGAGGACTTTCCTCCCTTTCGGCCAGCGAACTGGGATCCCATGCCATAGTTGCCGCTTTAGAGCGGACAGGCGTTGAGACCGAGGAGATCAGTGCCGTCATTGTCGGCCAGGTGATCCAGGCCGGTGCAGGTCAGGGGCCAGCCCGTCAAGCCGCGCTGGGTGCGGGAATTGGCTGGAACGTCCCCACCGTCACGGTGAACAAACTCTGCTTGTCCGGCCTGACGGCGGTGATCGACGCGGCCCGGATGATCAAGACGGGAGAGGCGGATTTCGTGGTGGCCGTCGGCCAGGAGTCCATGACCAACGCCCCACATCTGGCCATGGGGCTTCGAAAGGGTGTAGCCATTGGTGAGACGCCATTGGTTGACTCGTTGTACTACGACGGACTGCAGGACCCGTTTAGCGGCGACTTGATGGGTACCGCAACTGATGCCGGCAACCCAGGACGCAGCATCAGCCGTGAAGAACAAGACCAGGTGGCAGCACGTTCCCACCAGCGGGCAGAGCAAGCGCGCGCCACAGGCCTCTTCGCCGACGAAATTGCCCCCGTCACCATCGCCGAGCGGAAGGGCCCCGCAATCGTGCTGGACGCCGACGAGGGCATCCTTCCACAAACGACGCCGGAGGTTCTGTCACAGCTCAAACCCGCCTTCTCTGCGTCGGAGGACGCCACAATTACTGCCGGTTCCTCCTCCCCGCTTTCGGATGGGGCGGCGGCGCTGGTTATCGCCAGCAAGGTCGTTGCGGAAGCGGCCGGCCTGGAGTGGATTGCCGAAATCGGCGCCCACGGCCAGACTGCCGGCCCGGACGGTGCTCTACACTCGCAGCCATCCCTCGCCATCGAGCAGGCTCTTAAGCGTGAAGGCCTGACGATCGAGGACGTTAACCTGGTGGAGATCAACGAGGCTTTCGCGTCCGTGGTTATTCAGTCTGCCAGGGACCTTGGCATCGGTACTGACCGTATCAACACCGAAGGCGGTGCTATCGCGCTCGGTCACCCCGTCGGCGCTTCAGGGGCGCGCTTGGTCCTCCACCAAGCTTTGGCGCTCCAGCGTCGCGGCGGCGGAACCGGCGTCGTAGGACTATGCGGTGGTGGCGGGCAGGGCGATGCCTTGATCCTCAAAGCCTGAACCGACCGGAAAATCCAGCAAGGACATCACACATGACGAACACGCCAAGCAACGTCGCTTTCGGCACCATCAACGTCGCGGCCATCCTGGCCGAGTCGGCGGCCCGCAGCCCCGAAGCCGTCGCGCTTATTGTCAACGGGGAAGAGACCACCTACGGAAGCTTGTGGAAGCAGACCCGGGCTTATGCCGGAGCGCTGAGTGCCCGCGGTATCGGACCGGGCGACCGGGTCGCCGTCCTGATTCCAAACGTGGCTGACTTCGCCCGTGCCTACTACGCCATCCTCGCGCTCGGTGGGATCGTCGTACCGCTTCACGCGCTCCTGAAGGCGACGGAAATCGAGCTTGTACTGCGCGACAGCGGCGCGCAGTTGCTGATCTGCGCTGCGCCGCTGCTGGAAGAAGGCGCCGCTGGGGCCGCGAGGGCGGAAATCGACGTCGTGAGCGTTATGGCTCCCGGCAGCACCGGAGAGCCTCCACGACTGGAGGCCGAAGCCGCCACTGTCAGCCCGATTGCGAGCTATGTGCTGTGCAGGCCCGAGGACACAGCAACCATCCTCTACACCTCTGGAACGACGGGTAAGGCCAAGGGCTCCCTCGGCACGCATTTTGCCCTGATGGAGCAAGTTCATGTTCTTCTGACCGGCACGTTCGATGTCCGGGCCGGCGACAAGGTCTTTGGAGGTCTCCCGCTCTTCCATACCTTCGGACAGACCTGTGTCCTCAACGCCGGACTGCGGGCCGGCGCAACAATCGTCTTGTGCCCCCGGTTCACCGGAGAGGCCGCGTTGGAACTTCTTCACGAACACAAAGTCGACGTATTTTTCGGGGTACCGACGATGTACGCGGCCCTGCTGGAAGCTGCCAAGACCAATCCCGCCCGTTCAGGACGCCTGCGGTACGGGATCTCCGGTGGAGCCTCGCTTCCCCTGGCTGTGCTGGAGCAGTTCCGAGAGGTGTTTGGCGTGGAAATTCACGAGGGTTACGGACTCACTGAAACCTCGCCCGTGGCCAGCTTCAACCATGTCGGGATCAAACCCCGGCCGGGTACCATCGGCACACCTATCTGGGGCGTGGACATCTCAATTGCACGGCCCGAGGTGTCCGACAGCATCGAGCTGCTCCCAACGGGTGAGCTCGGAGAGCTGGTCATCCGAGGGCACAACCTATTCAAGGGCTACCTCAACCACCCGGAAGACACGGCCGAAGCGGTCGTCGATGGATGGTTCCGCACAGGAGACCTGGGCACAAAAGACTCAGACGGGTACCTTCGCATCCTCGACCGCAAAAAGGACATGATCATCCGCAATGGCTACAACGTCTACCCCCGTGAAATTGAGGAAGTCCTGAGCCAACACCAGGACGTGCTCAGCGTTGCTGTCTTCGGCATTCCCCACGAGACCCATGGGCAGGAGATAGCCGCCGCGGTCATCGCGGCACCCGGAACAACCCCGACATCCGAGGAATTGACTGCCTACGCCAAGGCCCGGCTCGCCGCCTACAAATACCCGCGGATCATCACAATGATGCCCGAGCTGCCATTGGGGCCCAGCGGAAAAGTTCTGAAGCGTGAGCTCACTGCCCTCCACATGAACAACTCCGGTGCCGCCGCCTTCAATCCGGGAGGCGGAAACTAGGGCAGTGCATCCTGCACTCAACGCTTTTGAAGTTGGTGCGCCCTGTCGTTCCCACCGAGGTTCATCTGAAGCGAATATGGAAATAGCCCGACGATCCAGCTTCTTCTGGACCGTCGAATCAATCACGAAGCAAGCTCCGTTGAGTTTGCGTGTAACCCCAACTTGGGCTGAGGCCCTTGAGGTACCTGGCCCCGTCTTACACGACATGGCGAGGCCAACAAACTTGGAGACCAGAGGAGAAGAATCATGGGACACGCATCCGATACCCGTCTCGACGCAGCAACTGAGACGGCTTTCGTCGCAGGTTGCCTGTCTTCTCCAACCATTTTCCCGCCCTTGACCGTGATGGTGAACCCAACTGAGCAGAAACCAGCCGCAGCTCGGGCGAAGTTACGGCAGCGAATATGAGCTCTGACAAGGAGTAACTCCCCAGATTTTGTGGGCGGTAGTGCCACCGTGTTTCCCGGAGACTGAGAACCGTTAGGCCAGTAGAGATGTCCATCGCGTACCCGATGCCCGGCTATGGCGCAAGAGCCCGTAAAAGCCCATGGGGGTTGAATGGAAACGCTGTTTTAAACTCGATCCTCGCAACCGCAAGCGTTCTAAGGTCACGGCATTTCCAGGTTGTTCCGGTAGGCGGTGCTTTTGTTGGTGTTCCAGCCTGCGATGATGCCGGCTCCGAGCATGTGGTCGGTGAGGCGTGCGAAGCGGTAGCCGGGGTCTGTGTCGAGTGCGAGTTGGAGGTCTTGGTGGGCTTTGGATCCTCTGCCTTCCCACCAGTTGATGTAGCCGATGGTGGTGAGGATGGGTGCTGCGTGTTCTGGGGCTGTGAGGGTGTAGGTGTGGGTGAGGAGTTGTTTGGCCCATTCGATCCGTGACCAGTTAGGTGCCTGGGTTGTTTGGGCGAAGAGGATGTGTTCGGGTGGTTCGTTGATGCCGGGGATGTCGGCCATGAGCCGGTCGCGGATATGCGGGACCTGGAAGTACGCGATGAGCTTCAGGACGTCCTGGTCGGTGGGGTAGTCCTTGGTGGCGAGCATCCCGGTCCAAAGCTCGTGCGCATCGTGGAGCGCTGTCGCTGGTGGTCCGTTGAGGATGGTTCCCTTGTGATGTTCGACGGCGGTCGCGTGCTCTGCCTTGTCCGTCGCCGCCGGGAGGGTCACTTGGTTCGTGGGTTCGATTATGCTCCCGCGGTAGATGAATTCTGCGTTGATTTGGGAGTACTCGGTGCTGCTGAGGGGGACGGCGATGTCGGGCCCGGGTGGGGTGTCGTAGGGGGAGTAGGTGGTGTTGGTGACGTAGATTCCGTCGCGGATGATTATGCCTTCCCTCGCGAGGACTCCGGTGAGGGCTGCGATAGTCGCCCGGTGCGGCCTGGATTCTCCTGGTTCCGGAGCATCTGTGGTGTAGAGGGCGAAAACGATACCGTTGGCTCGCTCGTCGGAGGTGAGGTACGCGGCGACGGTTTGAGCGAAGTGGATTTCGTGGCCTGATTGTTTGGGTAGGTCGATGCGGAGGGTGGCGCCGACTTTGTCGTTGTTGAGGGTGATGCAGACAAGGCTTTCCGTTGGCCAGAAGCCGAGGGTGTGGCCGATGAAGCTGAGCAGGTCGGCGGGGTCCTTGATGGTGAGGGCGTTCATCATGTCTCCTCTTGCGTTCGGGCTGTTGTTGACGGGGCCCAGTCTGCTGAGGCTCCAGACATCCATGGACGCTGGACGGGACCTTCACCATGACCGGACTGCGCCGACTTTGGGGATCGAGCGCGCGAGACGCTGGTTGCGCCCACGTCGCGGACGCAGCGAAACCATGGAGCTGTAGCGCAGTCGTCGGGGCCGCTAGGACGCATTCGCTGCCCCGATGAGTGCAGAAGGTTGCCAGCGAAGGCCGTTGCTCTGCCTCCGATCCTGACCGGACAGGCGGGATCGGAGTGGGGGAGGATTCGAACATATGCGCCGTTATCGGTTTCACTTGCCTCGGTGGAGGAAGTCTTAGTCCCGGCCCGCTGGGGTACCGTTTTGGTACCATGGGCTTCATGGCTATGAATCTTCGAGTCCCTGAGGACCTTGATCGACGGCTGGAAAAGTTGGCTGCCGAAGAACACACGTCCAAGTCCGCACTCCTATTGCAGGGGGCCGAGTTGGTTCTGCAGCGGCACACGCGCCGGCGTGAAATCAGTGAGGGCCTTGATTTTGTGATGAGTCATGATGCTGAGCTGCTCACTCGCCTCGAGGACGCGTGACCGCCTATCTGGACATTGAGGATGCACTCCAAGTTATTGATCGCTACGGCTTCCATATCCGCGACGTCGGCTTGTTGGCGTCGGCATTGGCCAGGCCCGCGACAACGGTCATGGGGGCTGACGCTTATCCGGAACTAGCGGTGAAGGCGGCTGCCTTACTTGAGTCGGTCGCGCGGTTCCATCCACTCCTTGATGGGAACAAGCGGACTGCTTGGACGCTCATGGTGCTGTTGTTGTGGATCAACGGCTACCGTCATGACTTCTCAACTGACGAGGGCTTCGGACTGGTCGTCGGGGTCGCCGCTGGGGACGTTGAACTACGGGACTCGGCCGCTGTGATCTCGAATCATTTGGTGCCGCGTTAACTCGGCCTTCCCCTAAGAGGAAGTGTGGACAATGTCCACACTTCTAGCTCCGGACTGGCCCGTACTCCAGCCGGACTGGCCCGGATTCCGTATGTTTCCGCGGGATCCCAGCAATGACAAGGCCGGGAATCGCGTTCGAGTCCCACCTCGGGCACAGCATAACCCCTCGTCAGAGGGGTTTTTGCGTTTAAGTGTGGACAAATGTTGACAAGTCCCTCTGATTTGTTGTCCCGGATGGTGCCTGGCCGCCGGGTGCGGCCTGTTCAGTTCTGGGCGGGGGAGCGGGTTCAGTGTCCTGGCCTGTGGGCGCTCCGCTGGCTCTGGGCTGGGGTCATCCAAGCTCCCTGTTTCGGTTCTGTCCGGTAGGTCTGGAGTGGCCTACACATCTTCATGGAGAGGAAGACTGAGCGCAGCATGACTTCCAGTCTCTGGGTCAAAGTTCTTGATCTTGGCGCGTTTCTGGAGCTCAGAGCCCTGACTGAGTGCGAGCCTAGTCAGGCCAAAAGGGGGTGTGGACATTGTCACCGCCTAAACTTTCGTAGGAGCCCTACGTCCAGAACTGCCCGCAGCCATCTTTGTTGAAGTACATCGGCCTTGAACGCTAGAAGCTGAATAAGTCGAGTTGGCTCAGTGGCCCGCACTGCAGGGTCACGACATCGTTTCGGGTGAATTGGTATGAAAAATCCCACGACGTCGACATAGCTCAGGTCGCGCAGTTGATGGCCGCGACAACTCGCTCCGCGAGTCGGATGGCAGACAACCAGCGGAAGTTCGGATCCCACAGGCCCTGCAAACTGAGCGAATTGGTGCGAACTGTTTGCCCCGGGTCTGGGCCGCCCCGTCAGGGCAGCCCAGACCCGGGGCAAGGGGCAGCATCTGCCAGTCCCTCTGTCCTGTCAGGCTGCGATGTTGTCCCTGATCCACTCGGTCAGGCTGGTGACTGGAATTGAGTGCCTCGCGTTGAAGGTGTCGTCCTTAGGCCAGGCCACTCCTCGGCCCTGGGCAAAGACGGCGCGGTATTTTCGTGTCATGTTGTCCGAGTCATTGGTCAGCTCGTCCAGTAGGAAAGGCACTGTCCATTCCACAACTCGGAACGGACGGTTAAGCACGGCTTCCAGGGTTTCGGCCAACTCGCGGTAAGTGATGGTGTCGCCGGCAAGGTAGACGATCTCATTGCGTATACGTGGTTCAGCAAAGAGGATCTCAGCGGTGAGGACGCCGATGTCTTCGGGGGTCGTTACGGTGACAGCTGTATCCAGGCTGCCCAAGGCGTTGACAGTGTCGTTAGGGAGATCGACCATCCCGGATCCCGGCTCGAAAAGGTAGTTCATGAACATTCCGGTGGAGATGATCACCCACTCGGTCTCGTTCTGGGACCTGAGCAGATCCCGCACGTCCAGCTGCGAGTCGAAGATGTCCTGGGGGCTTCCCCGACCGATTACGTCGAAATCAACGCCGAATTGCCAAGGGAAGTATCGCGGGAGTTTCGCTTGAAGAGCGGCCTGCGCAACCTTCATAGGCGTCTCAAGTCCGGCGGTGATGCCCGTGCAGCCGATCACGGTGTCGTAGTTCGCGAAGATCGAGGCAAGTTCATCGACCGTGTTCTTGACCAGGTCGCCCTGGACAATCCTTACGCCCAGGTTTCGGATCTCGGCGAGATCGCGCTGCTTATCCGGGGCAGCGGATTCGATAGCATTCGCCCGCAGGAGCACACTGACAGTTGAGCCGTTCACGTCTCTCGCCCGCCGTGCCACATTGCGAAGCACGGGCATGCCAAGTTCTCCCGCTCCGATGATGAGGATGTCCCGCGAGCGGGCGGACGGAATTTCGTTTGTCATTAGCGCAGAGTCCTTACTTGATTCGTGTTCCCAGCTTTTGCTGATGTGGAGCGCCGAACGCCGGCAGTGTGTCGACGTTGACGTCGTGTTCAAGAGGTCAGGCTCGAGCGCTCCACTCCTGGGCGAGAGGCGGTCATGTCTTTCACCCAAGTGACCGCACAGGATCCGTTTGGGAACAGACCTGTCGACGGGCACGAATGCCAGCGTAGACTTTGACATTAGTGTCAAGGTCAAGTCGACGATCGAAGTGAAGAGGTACAGACGGTGAAAATCGGTGAGGTTGGCAAGGAACTGGGCGTCCAAACTCGAATGCTCCGCTACTACGAGCAACAGGGGCTCATCCAGGCATCCCGTTCGACCAACGGGTACCGCGAGTACTCTGACGAGCAGATCGAGCATGCCCGCCACGTCCGGGCTCTGATAGCGGCCGGCCTGTCGACGAGGATGATCAAGATCGTGCTGAATATCGAAACTCCAGCAACCCAAGGTCAATCCACTGTAGGCAATCGAGCTCTGGCGGAGGAGCTTGCTCAAGAACTGCGCGTCGTGGAAAACAGAATCGTCTGCCTGGAGAAGAGCCGTGATGCTGTCATTGACTACCTTCAGCGGACAAATCACGCAGATCTACTGACAACGACGTGACCTTCCACGTGCCACTTTGCTTCGTTTAGTTAGATCACAACCACCAGTGGCCACGAACGCACAATGTCCTTGCAGCACGTCTTTTGAGGGGTTGCTCAATCGGGAGTGCGATGCCGTCAGCCGCGTGGTGGAAGCTTTCGAGATGCGATCCGGCCCCCTGACCGGTCCCGCCCGTGACGCAGGACCGGTTGGTTTGGTTTAGTTCAGGGCCGGGGTGTCCTTGGGGATGACGCCGGAACCGTAGAGATCGGCGGCGAGATCCTGAAGGGCGCGCAAGGCGACCCGCTGGGGAAAGGGACCGTAGGAAACACGGGCAACACCCAGTTCCTGGAGCTCGGCCGCGGGAAGCGCTCCGGGCGCGCCAATCACGGACAATTTGCCGTGTCCGAGGCCCGCGACGAGTGACTCAATAACGTCGCGTGTCAGGGCACCAGGGACAAAGACCAACGCCGCGCCTGCATCAAGGAAGGCGCGACCACGAGCAATAGCGTCCTCAACGCTGTCCTTGATCGGGCGGTCCCCGCCCTTCGCGATGGCGTCGGTGCGCGCGTTGAGCTGGAACGGGATGCCTTCGCCATTCGCGGCGTCGACGATCGCCTTCACCCGGGCGACAGCTTCATTGAAAGGACGCAAACGGTCTTCGACATTGGCGCCCACGACGCCGATGCCAATCGCCCGGCGGATAGTTTCCGCTGGGTCTTCATACCCGTCGTCGAGGTCCGCAGTGACCGGAAGTTCAACCGCGCTGACGATCCTCTTCACGCCCTCCAGCGCGACATCCAGGGGCATGGTTCCATCGGCGTAGCCATACGCCGCTGCAATCGAGTGCCCGGCGGTGGCAATGGCCTTGGTTTCGGGCACGGCTGCAACGGTCGAGGCGCTGATGGCGTCCCATACGTTGACTACACTCAGGATTTCCGGTGCCTCATGCAGAGCCTTCAATTTCTCTGCCCGGGCGTTGATATTGTGTTCGGTCATGGTTGTCCTTCCGTGGTCATGGTGAGGATCACTCGCCCGTCTCAGCCTAGACGCGATGGCGCCTTTACGTGACAAGGCGATAGGCGGGTTCGGGTCTTAGTTGGGGGGTCCGTAATGAGGGTCGAAAGGGCCGTCGCAGGTGAACCTGCTTCAGCCCGGAAAGGTATCTCTCGGGCTCACGCACCCACCACCTAACCTTGTACGGTGTGGCCGACACGCCGCTGGGGCCGTTCTCGCCATCTGGGCGGGTAAAGATTCTCAGCGGTCATCCGATATCGAAGCTCGCCGACGAGCTGGCCCGGTTCGAGCCAAACCTCGTAGTTGTCCGCGGCCAGGAATAGTTCACGCCCGTAAGGCCCGTCCGCTGCCACCCAGATCATGCTTGAATCGGGCATTACGGCTTCCACCGTTCCCGCGCGGACCAACGCTCCCCGCTGCCTTATCTCTATGGGGACCCCGTCCAAGCGGTGCCACTCAGATGCGGGATACTGCATCATCGAATTGCCCTGTCATGGAGCCCGCCGGTGCCTTCCGCATGGATCAAGAGATCACTCTCCTTCGATTGGGCTGTCCGTGGCAGTGGATCCGGACCCGGGCGCTTCAACGAACGCCAGAACACGGGCTGGACTCGCCGTTCCGCCGACGATGGGTAAGGGCGTGACGACGATGAAAGCGCCTGCTGCCGGTAACTGGTGGAGGTTCTTAAGTGATGTAACCCCGTATTTGTCGTTTCCGAGAAGGAAATGATGCATGGGGAAAGGCGGCTCCAAGCTGAAGCCTGCACCGGCGTCGATCCCAACGGTTTCGACACCAAAGCCGGCAATGTCGGTCTCCTCAGCGAGCCAGCGCGCGCATTCTGCAGAGACGCCGGGTGTATGCGGACCCGACTCATCAGCATTGAGGAAGAGAGCTTCGTTGTCTCCGAAAGCATCCCATCCTGTGCGGTAAAGCAACCACGCACCCTTGGGTAACTTGCCGTACCGGGCCTCCCAAGCCTCGACGTGGCGGACCTCAAGCAGGAAATCGGGATCTGCGGCGGCTTCAGCGGACGCATCGATCAGAACGGCGGGGCCGACGAGTTTTTCGGGTGGCAGTTGCGAAATGTCCCGTCCTTCCCTCCCACTGACCCAGTGGATGGGCGCGTCAACGTGAGTGCCAAAATGTTCGCCCACATGAATGTTGTTGTGCGCCCACATCGGTCCGCGTTCGTCGTATGCCGCGACCTCTTCGAGCCTGAGATCAATGACATTGGATAGAGGTGCCGGCAAGCGCAGGGCCGGAGTCTCAGGGGTCAAGGGCGTTGTCAGGTCAACGACGCGGATGCTCCCCTGGGCAAGGCCTTCAATCAGGTTGGCCAGCAGATCCGGCTTTGGCGTTGTATTGGTCATATTAGTGATGTCTGCGTGGTCAAAGTGGTGCCCTTTCTCGATGGCCCTAGTGGCCCTTGAATGCTTCCTCAAGCCACCAGGACGCGAAGCTGACGGTCTTTGCATCGATGAGGAGCGGCTTGTTACGGCTTCCCTCGAGCCACTCACGCACCGGCTCCAAATCCTCGAGGTTCCGCACGGTCTGAGCTGCAAAGCCGTAACCGCGCGCGATGGCTGCGAAGTCAGTGTCGGGAAAGGTAATAAGCCCCAGTGCGTCATCGTCCTCGCCGAAGTGGTGTACTTCCGCTCCGTAAGCAGAGTCGTTGTAGACGATGACCACCAGCGGGATACCCAGCCTCACAACGGACTCCATCTCCGCTGCGGCCATCAGGGCGCCGCCGTCACCGGTGCCGAGAACCGGGAGCCTGTCCGGCTGTGCGTATGCTGCCCCGATTGCACTGGCCAGACCGAGACCCACACATTGGAAGGCCTGGCTGAAGACGAGCCCGTTCTCATCAGGAATATCAAGGAAGGCACTGGGATATCCGAGGAAATTGCCAGAATCGACGGCCACTACCCGTTCCTTATCGAGCATCCCGTCCAAAGCAATGGTGAAGGTCCGGGGATCGATGCGCTCTCCATCGCCCCGGTCCTCGTAAGGGACGTCCTGCCATCGTCCTTCGGACTTGATGGCTTGTGCGATCTCTTCAGTTCGGTAGCCAACACGGGAGAAACCGCGGCTGCGGAGCTCTCTGGCTGCGGCCGCTGCCGTAAGCCCTGCGTCGCCCAAAACGCCGAAGTCGACGGGCCGGTGCTTGCCGGGCGCCAGTGGATCAACGTCTACCTGCACCACTGTGGTGGCCGGGCCAATGAGTTCGCCGTGACGCATGGTCCACATGTTCAATGCAGAACCAAAGGAGATGATGAGGTCGGAGTCCTGGATGGTACGAGCCGCCAGCGGTGTACTGAAGCCACCGGAAATGTCCAGATAGAACGGATCGTCATTGAACAGCCCGCGGGCGACCGCCGAGGTTGCCAAAAGGGCCCCCGAAACCTCCGCAAGATCGCGTAGCTGAGGCCCGGCACCGCGCCCTCCTCGGCCGGCAATGATGACGGGTCGATTCGACCGCTCGATGAGGTCGGCCAAGTGGCTAATGTCTTCGGTAACTGGTTCGGCCACCGTTAAAAGGGCGGCCCCGCTGGCAACTGAGGCAGCATACTCTTCAGTGGTTTCGGAGTTTTGAATGTCCAAGGGGAGATTGACCAGCACAGGAATGCGGCGAGTTACTGCTGTCCTGTAAGCAAGGGCAACGTCCCGGGCGGCAGTCTCTCTGGAGATACGGAAGCTCGCGGCTCCCACGGATTCAACGAGATGGCTCTGCTCGATGCGGAAATTGGAATGAATAGCCGAAGACGCAACTTCGGCGGCGAGAATCAGCATTGGTGTGCCGGATTTCGCGGCTTCCGCGATGCCGGTGATGGCATTTGTCAGCCCGCATCCCTGATGCAAGGAGATTACAGGGACTGAGCTGCCGACTCGCCCGAAGGCGTCCGCCATCGATGCGGCACCGCCCTCGTGACGCGCGGCCACGTATGTAGCACCGCGGGCAATGAGGGCCTTGGTCACGTCATAGTTGCCGCTGCCGACAACACCAAAGACCTGGCGGACACCAAGCCCTATCAGCGTTTCGGCCACTTTTTCAAAAACACGCATCTGATTGGTACCTCTGGTTCTGATTGCTGAAAGCTCTATACGAAAATGCTCCCTGCGACGGGCTCGTCTGGCTAATGCCTATTTCAGGCGGAAAGTCTGAATAAGGCATAGCTGCTGAAGAGGTCCCGCCATCAGGAGGCCGAAAGGGTCTTCCGGATTTCGACAGCTACTTGTTCAAAACAGCGCAGCATCAACACCACTGCCGGGCTCGGCAGCCTGTCCTGCAAAGTGGTCACGCCAACCGTTTGACTGATGCCTTTGATTCTCGCTCCGACAATGCGAAGTAGCGGATCACTGGTCCCGATAGTGCGTGGCTGAAGCGCAAGAAAGTCCGTCTCTGCGACGATGGCACGAAGCGTCACGGTAGAGGAGCAATCTACCTGCTGTTCGGGAAGTTCCAGGCGCTCACGGGCAAAGGCGCTCTCGAGTTCCCCGCGCAGTGCCGTCTGCGCTACCGGCATGACCCAGGGGTAGTTCCGCAATTGGTTCAAGGCGGTCTCCCCCCGTTCAAAAACAGGATGACCATGTCTTGCCACGACCTCGAAGGGCTCATGGTACAGCGCCGCCTGCTGCAATTCAGGAACGTCAGGATGCGGGGTTAGGCGCCCAACGACTATGTCGATTTCGCCCGCAACCAGTCCGTTGGTCAACCGGTCAGGAGTCGCTTCGTGGACGTGAACGCTGACATGTGGCCTTTGTTGCTTTAGCCGCGCAATCGCTTTGGGTAGCAGCAGGTTGCCTCCGGCGACATACGTGCCGATGGTCACTGAACCGGCGCTGGCGTCCGCCAGCTCTGCTATGTGCTGGGTCGCTTGCTGGAGGTGGCCGACCACTGCCCGTGCGTGACTGATGAAGACTTCGGCAAATGGTGTGGGACGGACCCCGCGGGCGCCCCTTTCAAAAAGAGGCGCCCCAAGGGCATCCTCAACTTCGCGCAAACCGCGGCTGACCGCGGGCTGCGTGATGTACAAGTGCCTGGCCGCGCTGACGATGGTCCCGTGATCGGCGATAGCTAAGACCAAGACCAGGTGACGGATCTTCAGGGGGCCATTCAGTAGGGTTCTGATGTCCATGTCGACGATGATATGCCCATATGGACATGGCTTGCACCCGAAAAGGCATTCGACGGGCATGGTTTGCGTCCAGCACACTGGTGATACAACCCACACCGACGATCCGGGAGAGCATCCATTATGGCGATACCTACCCTGCGTAACTTCGTCGGCGGAGCCTTCCTCGACGCCGCCGACAAGACTTTTGAAAAGATCAGCCCCGTTGACGGCAGCGTGGTCGCCCACGTTGCTGAGGCAGACCGCGGCACTATCGACATGGCGGTCAAGGCCGGTCGGAGCGCACTGCAGGGCCGCTGGGGGAGTTCCACAGTCAATGAACGCGCGGCCCTGCTGCGGCGTATCGCGGATTGCATCGAAGCACGATTCGACGAACTGCTCGCCGCCGAAATCGCCGATACCGGCAAACCGGAAGCACTTGCCAGGGACCTCGACGTAGCCCGTGCAGCAGCCAACTTCCGCGCGTTTGCAGACATCATCGCCGCCGAAGGCCTGGAC
Source organism: Paenarthrobacter sp. NPDC089322 (assembly GCF_040684895.1). NCBI lineage: Bacteria > Bacillati > Actinomycetota > Actinomycetes > Micrococcales > Micrococcaceae > Paenarthrobacter > Paenarthrobacter sp. NPDC089322. Next base: position 124,348 of record NZ_JBFBGW010000007.1, on the reverse strand, counting down.
TCCTTCCTCACCGAACTTCCCGACGGCCGACGGGCCCTGAATTACGCTTTGCGCCGACCGCTGGGCGTAGTCGCCGTAGTAGTGCCGTGGAACCTGCCTCTGTTGCTGTTGACCTGGAAAGTGGCTCCCGCAATCGCCTGCGGCAACGTGGTGATCGTCAAGCCATCGGAGGAAACGCCGTCGTCCGCGACCCTCCTGGCTGAGATCATGGCCGAGGCCGGCGTGCCGGATGGCGTTTTCAACCTGGTCCATGGCTTTGGTCCAGGATCGGCTGGCGAATTCCTCACCACGCATGAAGGCATCGACGGAATCACCTTCACAGGGGAGTCATCCACAGGCTCGGCCATCATGCACGCGGCAGCGTCCAACGTCCGCCCGGTCTCTTTTGAACTCGGCGGTAAGAATGCTGCACTCGTTTTCGCAGACGCGGACCTCGAAGCTGCTGTGGACGGGCTCACCCGGTCAATCTTCACCAACACCGGGCAAGTCTGTCTCTGCACCGAGCGAGTCTACGTCCAGCGTCCTATCTTTGACGATGTCGTAGCTGGACTTGCTGAGCGCGCCAGAGGCTTGACGCTAGGTCAGCCCATGGATCCCCGGACCACCACCGGACCACTGATCTCCCTTACTCACAGGCAAAAAGTTCTTTCATACCTCGAACGCGCTCAACAGCTGGGCGGTGAGGCGATCGTGGGTGGTGGAATCCCCAATCTGGGCCACGAACTCAGTGGTGGCGCTTGGATTGAGCCGACACTCTGGACCGGGCTCAGCCACGACGCACCCGTGATGCGCGAAGAAGTCTTCGGCCCCGTTGCAGGCCTGATTCCCTTCGACGACGAGGAAGAGGCCGTGCGCCTGGCCAACGACACAAAGTACGGCCTGGCTGCTGCTGTTTGGACCACCAACCTGGAGAGAGGACACCGGGTTGCTGGCCGCATGAACACCGGAATTACATGGGTCAACACCTGGTTCCTACGCGACCTGCGCTCACCCTTCGGCGGAGCCGGACTGTCCGGTATCGGCCGCGAAGGCGGAACCCACTCCCTCCACTTTTATACCCAACCCAGCAACGTGTGCGTAAACCTGGGCGAGGCAACACGATGACCGCAACCCACCCAGCCCCACCAATCAGCGAGATAGCGCGCAGACTCGATCAGGCCGAACGTAAAGGTATCGCCATAAGTCAATTCGGCGACCTGCTGTCGCTCGAAGCTGCCTATGAGGTACAAGCCGAATTGCGGGACCTTCGCTTGGCGCGGGGAGAGCACCTTACAGGCGCGAAGCTGGGGTTCACCAGCGAGGCGAAGATGGCGCAGATGGGCGTCAAGGAAGTGATCGTTGGATTCCTCACCTCGACCATGGAAGTGCCCAACGGCGATCGGCTTCGGCTTGACGGGTCCGTTCACCCACGCGTTGAACCCGAAGTCGCCTTCCGCTTCGGCCAGGCCGTTCCGCCAGATGCATCGGAGGAACAGATCATTGCAAGCGTGGACGCAGTGGCACCCGCGCTTGAGATCATCGATTCGCGTTATCGCAACTTCTCGTTCAGTCTCGCTGACGTCGTCGCCGACAATACCTCGGCCAGTCGCTACGTCCTGGGCGAGTGGACTACCTTTTCGGACGATCTTGCCGGTCGGACGGTAACTCTGCTTGTCGACGGATCCATCACCGAGACAGGGACCACTTCGGCTATCCTCGGTGACCCCCTGAACGCTCTGCGGGAGTTTGCCCGGATGTACCGCCGCCACGGAGTCGGACTCCCCGCCGGTGCAGTACTGCTGGCAGGTGCAGCCACAGCTGCGGTTCCACTCTCTCCAGGGTCCACCGTCACTGCCATCGTCGCCGGCATCGGCAGCGTTGAACTGGAGACGGCAGGAGCTGACTCATGAGCGGGGCGAAACTCATAGGGGACATGGCAAAGCCCCGTGGCCGCTTTCCCCACGTCAAGACTGCCGGTGACGTGATCTACGTCTCCGGGACAAGCAGCAGACGACCGGACAACACCTTCGTTGGTGTTGAAGCAGATGAACTGGGCACCACGAACCTCGACATTCGTGCGCAGACCCAAGCGGTCATCGAGAACATTGGACGCATTCTCCAAAGCGTCGGCGCCTCTCTCGACGATGTCGTTCAAGTCACTGCTTTCCTCGTCAACATGAATGACTTTGGCGGCTACAACGAAGTGTACGGACAGTATTTCGACGAGGACGGTCCCGCCCGCACCACCGTCGCCGTCCACCAGCTTCCACATCCACACCTTCTTATCGAAATCCAGGCGATAGCCCACAGGAGGCAACCGCCGACAACATCCACACAACAACTGGAACAACAAGGAGCAGGACAATGACCACAAGCACCAACAAAACAAGCATCCTTCCCGTTTTCAACTTCCAGCAGTGGCTGGCCGAAAACGAGGCCTCATTGAAGCCGCCGGTAAATAACAAAGCAATGTGGACCCAAGTCGATGACTTCATCGTCCAGGTGGTCGGCGGCCCGAACCAGCGCACCGATTTCCACGTCGATCCCTACGAGGAGTGGTTCTACCAGGTAAAGGGCAACATGCACGTCAACGTTGTCACGGACGAAGGCATCAAGCGGGTAGACGTCCGGGAGGGCGAGATGTGGCTGCTCTCGGGCAACATCCCCCACTCACCCCAGCGACCCGAAGCCGGCTCCATCGGCATCGTGATCGAGCGCATCCGGGAGGAAGGAACCACGGAGAAGTTCCAGTGGTACTGCCTCGAGTGTTCCGACCTCATCCATGAGGTCGAACTCCAGGTCCGGGACATCGTGGAAGACCTGCCGCCCGTATTCGAACAATTCTACGCGAGCGACGTTTCCGCGCGCACCTGCAAGAACTGCGGGGCTATCCACCCCGGCCGGGGCTAAGCAACCCCTCCGGAAAACGCATCTAAGGAAAAGATCCCTGTGACCAACCTTTCACCAACCATCGACATCCACACCCACTACGTGCCGAACGGGTGGCCCGACCTTGCCCAGGAAACTGGTGCAAACGGGCCTTGGCCGTGGCTGCGCAGCGATTCGGAACGGGAAGCGATGCTCATGCTGGGCTCCGCTGAATTCCGGCCCCTCCGCTCGAATGCCTGGGCCGCGGAAGAGCGGCTCGCCGCCATGGATGCGGACGGTGTGGACGTACAGGTTGTCTCACCTACCCCTGTGTTCTTCTCCTACGCCCGAGATCCAAAAGAAGCGGTGAAAGTGAGCCGGATCTTCAATGATCTGGCGTTGGAGGTTTGTGATCCAGCACAACAGCGCTTAATCCCCTTTTGTCAGGTGCCGCTGCAGGACACGGATGCTGCGTGCCGTGAACTTGACCGGTCACTGGAGAACGGCCACGTGGGCGTTGAAATCGGCAACCACGTGGGGGACCGCGATCTGGACGATGAAGGTATCATCACCTTCCTGCAACACTGCGCCGACCGGAACGCCGCTGTTTTTGTGCACCCTTGGGACATGCCCACTTCACCCCGGCTCGATCGATGGATGGCACGCTGGTTGGTGGGCATGCCCGGGGAAACACACCTGTCCATACTGTCGCTCATCCTCGGTGGTGGCTTCGATAGACTTCCCGCCCACCTACGCCTGTGCTTTGCACACGGCGGTGGCTCCTTTCCCTACTGGGTAGGGCGCATGGACAACGCCTGGCACCAGCGCCCGGACCTCATTGCCACATCCGAGTTTCCACCATCGCACTACCTCAACCGGTTCAGCGTGGACTCAGTAGTTTTCAATGACGCCTCCTTGCGGCTACTCACCGACGTGATGGGAAGCGAGCACATCATGCTGGGATCCGATTTCCCCTACCCCTTGGGCGAAAGGCCCGCGGGAAACCTCATCAGAAAGTCTGCCTTCTTGACTCAAGAACAACAGAGTCAAATCCTGAGCAGTAACGCACAAAAATTTCTCGGGATGGACGTCGACGCTGACGTCCAGATCTTCAACGAAACTCCGGCCAGTGCTTGATGGCTGACCCGAAGGATCCCCAATGTCGCGGATCTTCGCCCCTTACCCCCCCTTTTCCCAGGAGACGCTCATGTCACAAAAAGCCCCAGGCGCCAGCGATGCCAAAAGCCATGGAATTAAGCGCTATATCGTCGCATCCCTCATCGGGAATTCGCTCGAATGGTACGACTTCTTCCTCTATGCGACGGCGGCTGCCATCGTATTCGGAAAACTGTTCTTCCCGGCCGGCACTGACCCGCTTGTTGGTACTTTGGGAGCCTTCGTAGGGTTCGCAGTTGGGTTCGCTGCCCGTCCTTTTGGCGGGATTCTGTTCGGTCACATCGGTGACCGGGTGAGCCGAAAAACGGCCCTCGTGTTGACCCTGACCATCATGGGTATCGCCACCTTCCTGATGGGCCTGCTGCCCACGTACCAGCAGGTAGGTATTTGGGCACCGATCTTGCTGGTCGTCCTGCGCGTTCTTCAAGGCATCGCTGCCGGCGGTGAGTGGGGCGGAGGCGTTCTGATCATCAGCGAAAACTCATCGGATAAGCGCCGTGGCTTGTTTTCAGCATTCAGCCAGGGCGGCGTTACCCTCGGATTTGTCCTCGCCTCGGCAGCTTTCTATCTCGCTCAGCTACTTCCAGAGGAACAATTCCTGGCATGGGGCTGGCGCCTGCCGTTCCTTGTGAGCATCCTGTTGTTCGGCGTGGGAATGTACATCCGGTTCCGCTTGCCGGAAACCAAAGAATTCGAGCAGGTCAAGAACGACGGCGAACGGGCCGCATTGCCGGTATTGACGGCACTGCGGACACACCCCAAGGAAATCCTGGTCGCCATGGGACTCCGGATGGCAGAAAACGGCGGCTCCTACCTGCTGCTGTCGTTCTCACTCGTTTACGGTGTGCACGTGGGAGTCGAACGAGGAACGCTGCTCTTGGGCGTTATGCTCTCCATGCTCTTTGCATTCTGCACCATTGTTTTCTTTGGGCATCTATCCGACAAGATCGGCCGGCGAAAAGTGTACGCAATCGGGGCTACCGCACTGGCACTCATGGCCTTCCCCTTCTTCTGGCTCATCGACTCGAACTCGCCAGGCCTTATTGTTCTCGCCTACTTCATCGGAAACGGAATTTGCCACGCCGCCATGATCGGGGCCCAGCCGGCATTCTTCCACGAACTGTTCAGCCCCGAAGTTCGCTATTCAGGAATGGCACTGGGCCACGAAGTAGCAGCCGTTTTTGCCGGGGGACTGGCACCGTTCATCGCTACCGCACTCCTGCTGACGTACAACAGCTCGACACCGGTTGCCCTGTACGCGATCGGCCTCGCTGCCATCACACTGATTGCGTTGGTCTTTTCCAGGAATGTGGGCCAGCACCGAACGTCTCCTACAGATACTCAAAAGGACATCGACGACACTAGAGTCGCTCGCCGCTAGCCTCGTCCATTCCTGCCGGAGCCCCCACCATGGCATTCCGTGGGCTCCACCCGACTGAACAGAAGAGAACCAGACATGGCAGTATCCATCATCGGCGCCGGCGAATCTCCGTACACGCGGCATCCACAACCGCAGACCACAACATCGGGCACTCTCGCTGACGCGGTGAGCCGCGCGCTCAAAGATGCCGGGCTTTCCCCAAATGACGTCGACGGTTTCGCAGTATCAAGCTTTACCTTGGACCCGGACCACGCTATCGACCTCGCATGGAGGATGGGTCTGAAGCTGACTTGGCTCATGCAAGATACCAATGGGGGTGCCAGCGCCGGGAACATGCTGCAGCACGCCGTCCACGCCATCGAAGCAGGCGACGCCTCGGTCGTTGTACTCGCTGCGGGCGATCTCATGGACCATGGTGCCTTCGCCAACCTCGTTGCCACATACAACCGGGCTACGGCTGACCATTTGACCCCGTTGCCCATGGCGGGACCCAACGCGCTCTTTGCCATGCTGACCACCCGCCAGATGGAGAAATATGGTCTGACACGGGAGGACTACGGACGCATTGCAGTGGCCCAGCGGCAATGGGCGGGCCTGAACCCAGGGGCGGTGTACCGCGCACCTTTGGCACTTGAGGAGTACCTTGGCGCTCCTTTGGTTGCCGAACCCCTGGGCCGCTTCGACTGTGTTCCCCCTGTTACAGGTGCCGACGCCGTTGTGGTGGTTGCGGACGAGAGGGCAAACGGACAGCGTAGGGCGAAGATTCTTTCGACAACCGCTTCCTTCAATTCGGACAACCAGGCGGGCGATGGCCTGGTCACCGGCCTGCGGTCTTGCGCACCCTTGGCATGGGAGAGAGCGGGCGTCTCTCCTGAGGATGTGGACCTCATAAGTGTCTACGACGACTATCCGGCAATGGTGGTCGCCCAGCTCGTGGACATGGGGGTGGTCGCAGAGAACGCGGGCATCCCGGAATTCATCAGGTCCCGGATTCAGCCCCGGGAACTGGCCCTCAATACCTCTGGAGGGCAGCTCTCCGCCGGGCAGGCAGGATCTGCTGGCGGCATGCATGGCCTCGTGGAGGCCGTAAGGCAACTGCGGGGACAAGGGGGAGACCGCCAGGTGCAAGCGAAACTTGCCGCAGTAAGCGGCTACGGCATGGTGTTGTACCGCTACGGTGCGTGCGCAAACTTAGCAGTGTTGGAGGCTTCTGAATGAGTGCTGTTTTTCAAAGATGCGTCAATTGCCGGGCGGCCTACTTCCCGTTCCGCCTCATCTGCTCCACATGCTTCAAGTCATCGTTCATTGAAGACGAGGTCGACTCCGGGCTGGTGGAATCTGTCACCCTGCTCTCGAGCGGGCAGCAGACAGCCACCATAGTGTGCCTCGAGGACCTCCACTTCATTGCCCGGATTCAAGGGGGAACGGTGGAAGCAGGCGACCGAATCAGCCTCACCAACACTGCCAGTCAAGAAACTGCCCTTGCGGGCTACGTACCTTTTCAGAGAACTGAAGCCTAGGAGTACCATGTTCGACGATACCTACCATGCAGGGTCGGGGCCCGCCTCGATGACAGTTCCCGGCCTGCTGATAAACCGGGCCATAAAGCGCCCCAACGCACCGCTGCTGCGCTGCGGATCCATTCGCCGTGACGGTCAGCAAATGCTGCAAGCCATTGCCTTGGCCGGAGGAGTCCTGATGAATCATGGCATCCGTCCCGGTGACCGTGTGGCGTTGATGTCCTCAAACCGGGTGGAACTCCTGGACCTCATCCTGGGGTGTGCATGGGTGGGCGCCATAGCTGTTCCCATCAATACAGCCGCCCGCGGCGAGCAGCTTCACCACATTCTTGCCAACTCCGAGTCGTCGCTTCTCGTCACGGAGAGTGCACTGCTTGAGCATGTGGACCGCATTCCGGAGCTTTCATCATTGCGACAGATCTGGCTTCTGGATGAGCCGGATCCCGGCCTCGGCAACCGGTACCCTGTCGCTGGTCTTCCCCAGCCGGATTCGCCAGCCGAGCCTGCACCTGTGCTTCCGGGCGACACGGCCGCAATCCTGTACACGTCCGGTACCACCGGTGTGTCCAAGGGTGTTCAATGCCCGCAGGGCCAGTTCTACTGGTGGGGCGTCAACGTATCCCGGCAGCTTGAGCTCACAGACAAGGACGTGCTCTACACTTGCTTGCCGCTTTTCCACACGAATGCCCTAAATGCTTTCAGCCAAGCACTGGTCAGCGGCGCCGAATACGTCCTGGGACCTCGCTTCTCGGCTTCAAGATTCTGGTCAGATGTTCACAGTGCCGGTGCGACGTTCACGTATCTACTTGGTGCCATGGTGAGCATCCTCGCGAGCAAACCACCTACTCCGCTGGACCGGGCGCACGGAGTGGTTGCCGCTCTGGCGCCGGCAACACCGGCTGGCTTGCTGGAGTCTTTCCGGGACCGGTTCGGAATCACCCTGATGGACGGCTACGGTTCAACCGAAACCAACTCGATTGTGGCCTCCAGCCGGAGAGAGCAAAGGCCCGGTTACATGGGAAAGGTGCAGCCCGGGTTCAGTGCCCGTGTAGTGGACGAGTATGGGCTGGAAGTCCGCGCAGGACAGCCAGGCGAGCTGTTACTGCGCAGCGACCAACCCCATGCATTTGCGACTGGCTACTTCCGGATGCCCGAAGCCACCGTCACAGCCTGGAAGGACCTCTGGTTCCACACTGGAGACCGCGTTGTGGTGGACGCCGACGGATGGATGCGGTTCGTGGACAGAATCAAGGACGTCATCCGCCGCAGGGGCGAGAACATCTCCTCCGCCGAAGTCGAGCATGCCCTCCTTGAACACCCCTTGATCAGCGAAGCCGCGGTCTACGCCGTGGACTCCGAACTCGGTGAAGACGAAGTCATGGCAGCAATCGTCGTCAAGGAACCCATCGAATTCAGCGAGATCGCAGCCTTCTGCGAGCCACTGCTTGCCAAGTACGCCATCCCGCGCTTCATACGCGTCGTCCAGGACCTCCCGAAAACCGAAAACGGCAAAGTTCGGAAGACCGTGCTGAGAGAGGAGGGCACGGCAGCAGCCCAATGGGACAGGGAATCGCAGCAGCACAACCAATCCACGCTGGCATTGAGCCCCACGGTCCACAGGTAAGCCGGTCGAGGACCGTTCATGGACCTCCAGCTGCCAACAACGACAAACCGGCAGGTCTTCACGCGCTGATAGGAACAACAATGCATACAACCACCAAGACCGGGCAGCGGCGGGAAGAGGTCCTGCAGGGCTTCGCCCAAGAGCTGCTCACCGCCACAATAACCAGAGCCCCTGTGCCACCACTGCGTGACCGGCTGGCCTCCATGAACATCCGGGATGCGTACGAGGTACAGGCCGACCAATTGAAGCAACACCAGGCAGCCGGTCGGATCCTCGCCGGAAGGAAAGTCGGCTTGACCTCCCAAGCCATGCAAGCACAACTTGGCGTCGACTCGCCCGACTTCGGCTTCTTCTTCGAAGACATGGTCCACTACGACGGAGCGCAGATCCCCAGCGACAGTTTCATCTCTCCAAAAGTTGAGCCAGAATTCGGCTTCCTGCTCAAAGAGTCACTCCAGGGCCCCGGTGTCACCTACCAGCAAGCAGTTGATGCCGTGGAAGCCGTCTACCCAGCGATCGAAATTATCGATTCACGCATCGCTGACTGGAATATCCGATTGGTGGACACTGTGGCGGACAATGCTTCCTGCGGCGCCATCGCAGTTGGCCGGACGCCGCTGGATATCCGCGTCGACGAACTCAAACAGGTCGAATGCACCCTGCGCATTGATGACCATCCTGTGGAAACCGGTACTGGCCAGGCTGTCATGGGTGACCCGATCCTGGCGCTGGTTTGGTTGGCCAACATTTTGGGAGAACAAGGCGTTGTCTTGGAAGCCGGACACCTTGTCCTCCCGGGATCATTCACCAAGGCCCTTCCTGTGGTTGCTGACAGCAGCGCGACCGCAGACTTCGGCGTCCTTGGATCCCTGACAATCCACTTCACCTAGCCCACGCATATCAACGGCTACCAATCAAAGGAAACCCACATGGCCAAGAAGACCGCCGCAATTGTCGGTTCAGGCAACATCGGGACCGACTTGATGTTCAAGATCATGCGACGCTCGAAAAACGTCGAAGTCAAATACATGATCGGCATAGACCCCAACTCTGACGGCCTTGCCCGCGCAGCCCGCCTCGGCGTGACAGTCTCTTCAGAAGGCGTCGAGTGGCTGCTGGCGCAGGAGGACAAACCGGACTTTGTGTTCGAATGTACTTCCGCTAAAGCCCACGCCGCGAACGCCCCGAAGTATCGAGAGGCGGGCATCCGAGCCATCGACCTCACTCCTGCCGCGGTGGGGCCTTACGTCGCCCCGGTAGTGAATTTGGAATCGATCACCGACACCATGAACGTCAACATGATTACCTGCGCCGGCCAAGCGACGACGCCGATCGTTGCGGCTATCTCGTCCGTAGTCCCAGTGGATTATGCAGAAATCGTGGCATCCATAGCCTCGAAGTCTGCCGGCCCCGGCACACGGGCCAACGTCGATGAGTTCACCGAAACTACCGCAGAGGCGCTCCAGGCTGTCGGTGGTGCCAAGCAAGGCAAAGCGATCATCATCATCAACCCGGTTGAACCGCCCATGATCATGAGGAACACCATCTACTGCGCCATACCGGCAGAAGCGGCCGAACCGGGTCCAACCCAGGAGCGAATCCGGGCTGCGATCGCCGAGGCTGTCGAAAAAACCCGCGAATACGTTCCTGGTTACGAACTGCGTGTCGAACCACAGTTCGATAGCTCCCGCGACGATTGGAATGGTGCCGGAAGAGTGGGCGTGTGGGTCCAAGTCAAAGGTGCCGCAGACTACCTACCCGAATATGCCGGCAACCTGGACATTATCACTGCGGCTGCAACCCGCACCGCAGACCTCCTTGCCGAGAAGATGGACGAGTCTGAGCTCGTCACAGCCTCCACCGAGAACACCGGGAGCCAGTCATGAGCCCTACCGAAAACAGCGGTTCCAGCATCCGTCTGACAGATACCACCCTGCGCGATGGTTCACACGCAATGAGTCACCGATTCACCGAAGCGCATGTACGAAGCGTAGTCCGGGCACTCGACGATGCCCATGTCGAAGTGATCGAGGTGACCCACGGAGACGGCCTGGGTGGCTCGTCCTTCAACTACGGGTTTTCCCTGACGCCGGAACTGCAACTCATCAAGGCCGCCGTCGATGAAGCCGAACGCGCCAGGATCGCCGTGCTCATGCTTCCGGGCCTCGGCACCATTCACGACCTCAACCAGGCATACGACGTCGGCGCAACAGTTGCCCGGATCGCGACCCACTGCACCGAAGCAGACATCTCCACGCAGCACTTCTCCCATGCTCGGGATTTAGGTATGGAAACCGTAGGTTTCCTCATGCTCTCGCATCGTGCCAGTCCCGAGGAACTCGCCAAGCAGGCCCGCATCATGGCCGATTCCGGATGCCAGTGTGTCTACGTCGTCGACTCAGCCGGTGCCCTGATTCTTGAAGATGTCGCGGATCGGGTCGCGGCCCTGGTGACCGAACTCGGTGCCGATGCGCAGGTAGGGTTCCACGGCCACCAAAACCTGAGCTTCGGCGTCGCCAATTCTGTCTTCGCTGTACGCGCCGGTGCGCGGCAGATCGACGGCACTCTTGTTGCCCTGGGAGCAGGGGCAGGCAATTCGCCCACGGAAGTACTTGCTGCAGCATTCGACCGGCTCAATATCTCGACGGGCGTAGACACCCAGGGTCTGATGGCCGCAGCGGAAGATATCGTGAAACCGATCATCACCCGCATGCCCGTCATGGATCGTGCTTCAATCATGCAAGGCTACGCCGGGGTCTATTCCTCATTCCTTATCCATGCAGAGCGGGCAGCAGAACGCTACGGGGTGCCGGCCTGGCAGATTCTCCAGGAAGTGGGCAAAGCCGGCTACGTAGGAGGACAGGAAGACATGATTGTCGACGTGGCGTTGAACCTACAGGCGGCCGGAACCAACTGAAACTCACACCAAGGACGCTATGCCACACGCAATCGTTGCCACCCGCGCCGGCGGACCCGAAGTCTTGAACTATCTAACGGTTCCACGCCCTGTCCCTCAGCGGGGGCAGTTGCTGGTGCGGGTGGCCGCTGCTGGGATCAACTTCAGAGACACCCTTGAACGAAGAGGCACGCGCAAGACTCTTTATCCCTACATACCCGGCACGGAAGCCTCAGGCACTGTTGTTGAAGCAGCAGAAGGGTCTGAGGAATTTAGCGAGGGCGATCGCATAGCCACGGCAGAAAGCGTCGGCTGCTACGCGGAATACGTCCTGGTTGACGCGGAAAAAGCATTGCCAATACCTGATGACGTCGACAATGTCACCGCGGCCGCGCTAACCTTCCAAGGACTGACTGCCCACTACTTGGTAAATTCCTCCTTTGCTGTAGCCGGCCACCACACGGCCCTGGTCAACACAGACGGAGACGAAATGGGCTTGCTCCTTATCCAACTGCTCAAGGCCAAGGGCGCCCGGGTCATAACTACTGCGCCGACGGACCAACGGGAAGCCCTCGCTCTGCAAGCCGGAGCAGATCAAAACTTCCATCGCGCCGACTTCAACACGGACGTCCGCAACCTTACCGATGGCCGCGGGGTCGATGTTGTGTACGACTGCGTCGGTAGGGACACCTTTGCTGAATCAGTTGCCTCGCTCACTGTTCGCGGCGCCTTGGTGTCGTTCGGCCAACGCTCGGGTCCTGTCCCTCCCGTCGACCTGCAAGGAACGATAGCCGAAAAGTCAATCACCCTCATGCAGCCATCCATGGCTTCGTATTTGCAAAATCCCGTCGAGCGGCGATGGCGCTCCTCGGAGATCTTCACTGCTGCTGGGAGCAATGCACTCAAGGTCTTTGTAAGCGCACAATACCCCCTATCAGATGCGTGCCGCGCGCATCAGGAAATTGAAGAGGGCCGACTTCAAGGGAAAGGCATTCTCATACCGTAGTTATCGGTCCTTAGTCACACCGGCATTTCTATTGCGCCGAAAAGAAAAAGCCTCTGGACGATACCCCACCCCGCATTGTCCCTGCCGAAGGGGCCCCACTAGTGAACGCATCTCACCAAGGAATTTATAAGACCAAGCGTGTCTTGGTATTCATTTTTCGGGCAGGTCGAGTTCCGTTGGGTTTTGGTTTGTCTTACCGGTAGGAATTAGTCATGCCTTGGAGGCAGGGGTTCCTTCCAAACCCTTGGTCACGCGCGGACCAATGCACCTCACCAGCAGGGAAGCTGCAAAGGAGGCAACGTCGAGGGTCGATTATGAGTACCCCTTCGTTTGTATCGATCGAGCTGAGTGTCGACACCAAGAGTTTGGGACTCCCGGCACAGCGTGAACGCGCGAAGCTCTGAGCCGGCTGCCGGGAGTTTTGCTTGGATTCGCCAGTGTTCAACATTCACCATGTCGCCGGTGCCGACGGCTGCCCTGGGCTGGTTTCCCACCAGGTGCCCCGGGAGACCCAGTGCGCGGTGTGAGGTTGGTATCAACCATCCAGATCCAACAATCGTAACGAATCACCAGGGAAGTGCCATCCGAGCTGAACCGCACAGCGACTTCCCGCAGGGTTTGTGATGCTTCCGGTGCCATGGTCTGACAGCTTTCCTTTCTATAGGGGAGCGGCTCAGACGAGCGGCAGCTCGTCCCAGTGGCTGGTGGTCTGGGGGAGCATGTCGCGTTTCATGCTCCAGTCGGGTCCGCCCTTTGATGCCGGCGTGACCTAAGCCAATGGCACCGCGGCCGTAGCGATTGGAGACGTCCTCCAAGAGGATCCCAATGCCGGGTTCCTCGTGCGGGTTCTTCAGGGGTTTTTGGTTCCCGTGGCCGCAGTTCCGTGACCATGATCCCGGCCCTGACATACTAGACGCCCTCGTGGACCTGTGGAAGCAGGGCATGGGCTGCCCTAGTCAGCAGTACAGGATCCGCGGTTGGTGCTTCCAGTGCGATGCATACCGGGAACCAGTTTTCGTTCGGGTTGAAGTGTGACGTCGCCGCGAACGCTGTGAGAACCTTGGCTTGCAGGTCGTGCTTGGCCAGGTTTGAGCGGTTCATCTGGCCATAGACGCTCATGACCCGCCGCAACCCGGCACTGGTGGTGATGAGTGTCAAGAAAGACTGCGAGAAGATCAATTGATCCCTGCCGATGCGTTCTTATCGCCGCTGCCCGGCAGTTCGGCCGGCTGGACGTGTCATTAATAACGCCGGCATCGGCGCCCAGGGCGACATCACAGCGAACGATGACGCCGAATGGCATCGTGTGCTGGACGTCAACCTCCTCGGGACCGTGCGAGTGAGCCGCGCCGCCCTGCCGCACCTGCGGAACTCACCCGCGGCGGCCATCGTGAATACGGGTTCCATCGCGGCGACGGCGGGGCTCCAGCAGCGGGCGCTCTATTCGGCGTCGAAGGGTGCAGTGCTGTCCCTGACCCTGGCCGCCGACCACATCCGCGAACGAATCCGGGTCAACTGCGTGAGTCCCGGCACCGTGGACACCCCCTGGGTGAGCCGACTCCTCGACTCGGCCGCGTGCCCAGAGGCCGAACGAGCCGCGCTGAACGCCCGCTAACCGCACGGCCGCATGGTGGACGCGGCCGAGGTCGCCGGTGCCGTGGCCTATTTAGCCAGCCCCTTGTCCGGCTCGACGGCGGGGACCTCGCTCGCGGTTGACGGAGACATGCAGGGGCTGCGGCTCCGCCCGTTAGCGTGAGCGCGTTGGCGGGACCTCGGTATGAGTTGCTCTCGGGCATACACTTCAATCTTGGAGCCCGCACTCCCCGATAAGTCGCCTTGCGCAACGACCGAGCACCCCAAAAACGGACAGGTCTCGGGGTCCCGGACCAATGCGCGGAGAAGTAGCGCTAAGCCATTGTCGGTTGGCAAGCACCGCTGCGCCCCAACGCACGCTCGATGCGCGAGCACATCGACCGGCTCACTACCTGGCGCGCTTGATCGTCCCTTGCCGGCTGGCCAGTTGGTTCACCGGAACAGGCTGCTGAAGCTTGCCCGTGAGGGTACTTCGATGACCGCGGCTGATCTGTCCAAGTTTGAACTTTCGCGCCGGTACGCGACTCTTTTCGCAATGGCTGTGGAAAGCATGGTAATGGTCACCGGACCTGATGTATTTCCCGTCTTCGGGCCCAGCGGCCATTGAACCGGTGGTGGTCGAGATCCGCAGCCGCAAGGAAATCCAGGAAGCCGTCCGTGCAGGCACCGTGTACCTGCTGGTGGACTCTCCCGCGTGCTGCGCGAAAGTGCACGGCACGACGGCATCGAGCCGCGCTTCAACGGCGAGCGCCACCGCATCAACTTCAAGGAACTCGTGGGGCGAGACCTGTGGCTCTACCCGAAGACGAACGTGTTCATGGACCTGGCCGCGGAGCGCTGAAGGCTCCGGCGGCGACGTCCGCGTCACGGACACCACCGTGCAAGGCCAAAGACATCTTGTTTTAAAAACATTGATATTTGTACGTAGTTGCGCAATCATTGTTCAGCAGACAAGGAAAGAGATGTTGATCACACCCGAGGGATTGGATGAACCACATCTTGGCGCCCTTGAATTCGGCCGTGGGCCGCACACCGGCCTGAGCGGACCTTGCCTGCAGGATCTCCGTCCGTCCCGTTCCACCTTTGAGAGGTACACAATGGATTCCCAGCTCGCACCTGCCCTAGAATCGGGCAGGCTAAAAAGAACCCTCAGCAACCGCCAAATCGGCATGATCGCGATTGGTGGCGTCATTGGGGCGGGCCTCTTCGCTGGCAGTGGAGGGGTCATCCATTCGGCCGGACCGGCCGTCATCGTCGCCTACATCGGCATCGGGGCAGTGCTGGTACTGATCATGAGGATGCTGGCCGAGCTGGCTGTCGCTTCCCCCGATTCGGGGTCGTTCGCTTCGTATGCCGCACGCGAACTGGGGCCATGGTCCGGCGTGACCCTTAGCTATCTCTACATGTACACGTGGATGATCACAATCGGCTACGAAGCGACCGCGGCGGCGTCGATCATGCACTCGTTCGTACCGGCCGTCGCCCCTTGGGTGTGGGCGCTGATCTTCATGGTCGCCTTCACGGGCATCAACCTCGCGGCAGCCAAGGTCTTCGGAGAGTTTGAATTCTGGATCTCGCTTATTAAGGTCCTCACCATCGGCGGCTTCATCCTCTTTGGCGTCCTGGCCATCCTTGGATTCATTCCAGGCTTTGAGTCCCCAGGACTTTCGAACTTCACCGGATCCTTCGTCCCCAACGGCTGGACGCCGGTGTGGCTGGCTACCGTGACAGTCTTCTTCTCCTTCTTCGGATCCGAATCGGTGACCATCGCGGCCGCCGAAGCGAAGGACCCGGCAATGGCTGTCCGCCGAGCCATCCGGACCGTTGTGGCCCGCATCCTGGTGTTCTACGTGGGATCCATTGCCGTGATCATCGCCCTGGTCCCCGCAGGTGATGGGGCCCTGCTAGCAGGCCCCTATGCCCTGGTGTTCGAACGACTGGGGTTGCCGGCCGCCGCCGTGATCATGAGCATCGTGATCATCACAGCGATGCTGTCCCTGATGAATTCCGGCATATTCGTCACATCCCGCATGATCTACGCTGCCGCAGACCGCGGTGAACTGCCCAAGTCGCTCACCGTGACCAACAAGCGCGGCGTCCCGGTCCGCGCCGTCCTTTTTGCTTCCACCGGAGGTTTTCTCACCGTTGCGGCCAACTACTTTGTCCCCGGGCCGGACCTGTTTATGTTCCTCCTGTCATCGTCCGGCGCGATCGCTGTCTTTGTCTATGCATTTATCGCAGTGACCCAGTTGCGGAGCCGTGCCCGGATGGGCCAAGACGGAGCCAAGGCGCTGGCACTGAAGATGTGGGCCCACCCGTTCGGCGGCATCGTCGTCCTGGCCGCACTCGCAAGCGTCATTGTGGCACTTGCCTATGCCGAAGAGACGCGCCTGTCGCTGGCCCTGAGCACCGGCGCTGCAATCCTGTTCACCTGTCTGGGGTTCATTCACCAGAAGCGCAAGTCTCTACGCCCGGCCGTGTTGGAGGATGATCCAGCAACGGAGGAGCCGCGGCAGCCCGCGACTCAATCCAGCCCCGGAGTCTGACCGAGCCGGCTTCCTTGGGCGGCCGGGAGCGATCCTTCCGGCCGCCCAGGATGTCCACAGGAACCCGCGGAGTTGTATTGTACGCTGTACAAGACGGACTGTTTTTTATACAATCATGATATGGCTGATGCGCGTTCATGTCGGCCGGGTCCACTACCACTGAGAGAAATCATGAACACCAAAGAGGGCGCTGGCCCACTGATTCAGAACAAGGTCGGCAGCAGCTTGCCTCTCATCGAGCGCGCGCATGGCGTGTGGCTGGTCGACTCGCTGGGAAACGAGTACATCGACGGGTGTTCCGGGGCCGTCGTAGTCAACATCGGACACTCCCACCCCCGTGTCCTGCGGGCCATGAACGAGCAGGCGGACAAGGTCACTTTCGTCCACCGGGGCGCCTTCGTTTCGCAGGCCATGTACGACACGGCGGCCAAGCTCTCCGAGGCCACAGGCTACGCCGGTTCCTGGTTCGTCGGGTCAGGATCCGAGGCTGTCGAAGCCACACTTCAGTTCGCCCTGCAGTACTACCGGGAGATCGGCGAGGAACGTTCATGGTTCCTGTCCCATTCTCACAGCTACCACGGAAACACGCTCGGCGCCCTCTCGTTGTCAGGCCACGCCCGCCGCGCCGTCGCCGGGCAGCTGGCCTACAACTTCCACACACTTCCTTCACCCTACGAATCCCAGGATCAGGGCGGCAGTTCACATCAGATGGATGTTGATGCGCTGCTGGCCGGTGTCGAAGCGCAGATCAGGGCACGGGCGGGCGACGTCGCCGGGATCCTCTTTGAGCCGGTCAGCGGCGCCACCCTTGGGGCGAACCTGCTCCCCGCGGGGTACCTGGAAGGTCTTCGCGGAATCTGCGACAAGTACGGGATACTGCTCATCGCCGACGAAGTCATGACCGGCATGGGCCGGACGGGCAAGATGCTGGCCGTCGATCACTGGGGCGTTCGGCCCGATCTGGTCGCCCTGGGCAAGGGGCTCGGCGCCGGCTACACCCCCATCGCGGCGACCCTGTTGAATTCCAGGGTTCTGGACGCAATAGCCCACGGCTCCGGGCGCATCCTCGGGGGGCACACCTACGGAGGCAATCCGCTTTCCGTAGCTGTGGCCAGAGAGGTCCTCGGAGTCCTCCTCGATGAAAACCTTGTGGAGGCAAGCGCAGCATGCGGCGAGCTCCTCGCGGCCGGGCTACGGAAGATCGCATTCCGGCACGCAATCGTTTCCGAAACGCGCGGCCTCGGAATGCTCCGGGCAGTCGAGTTTCACAATCCAGGCCTGCACGTCGGCGCAGTCGCGGAAATGGCCAGGTTGGAAGCATTCAAGCAAGGACTCATCGTCTACCCGACCACCGGCGGCTTCAATGATGCCTGCATCATCGCCCCGCCCCTGACCATCACCGAGAACGAAACGCTCGAGCTCTTGGAACGGCTCGACCGCGCCATTCGGGGCGTCGGAGATGCCCTCAACCCGTCATCGGCCTAACCGGTCCTGGCGAAAATACTGGCATCATGGCAACTGTGCAGAAAACTAGCAGGAACGGACAATCACCGCTGACCAAGGGCAAGATCCTGGACGCAGCGGTCACCATAGTTGACGAGCAGGGACTCCAGGCGCTGACGATCCGCAAAGTCGCTGACGCGCTTGGCGTTTACCCCACGGCGATCAACTGGCACATCGGCAGCAAGGACCAGCTCGTCGCCGACGCTTCGGGGCTGATCTTCGAAGCGTTGCAGCTTCCCGACGACAAGGCCCACGACTGGCGGGACTGGCTGCGGCTCACTGCGGTCGGCTTCCGTGAGTCGATGCACAGCCACCCCAACTTCGCCGTCGTCATCGGCAACCAACTGCATTCCTCGCTTCCGGCGCTGCCGTTCGTTGAACGCGTGCTTCGTATCCTTAACGACAAGGGGCTGAAGGGCGCCGCCCTGCTCAAGGCCTACAACGCCTACGTCGGCTGCCTCATTGGCTGGGTCTCGCTCGAGCTGTCCACCAGGGGCGCAGCAGCCCCCCATGGAGAGGACCAGCTTGGCGTGTTGAACAAGCTCGATGAACGCCTCTACACCGCACTGACGAGGAACCTCCCCGTGGTCGCGAACAAGGCCTTCATGGTCCGCTGGGATACCGGAACCACCAACCCCATGGATGACAGCTTCGACTTCATGCTGGAGGCGGTGCTGGCCGGCATCGCCGAATCCATCAAGCAATCAACCCCGCAAGACTGAGGGCCTCGGGGTTTTCTGGAATGTGCCGGCCCCTGCCTTGGCGGGCCGGCACGTGGAGGGCGGAGTCCCGGCAACCCTGCGATGCGCCGCTCGTTCCCGGGGCAAAAGCGTCAAAAGGGCTTGAATTGTACGTTGTACAAGTCTTATTGTTAGTGAAGCAAATCACGTCGATATGCCCGTCCGAAGGAAGCTCATGAAATCCCTGGCACTGAAGGCGACCACCGCAGCACGCGAACTGTCCGGCGTCCCGCAGGAAATCCAGCGTGAATACGCGGCGAGCCGTCCTGTCTCCCTGGAAGTCTTCAACCACGCCCGCCAGTTCCTTCCCGGCGGTGAAACCCGATCGGTTACCTACTACGGTCCTTTCCCCAGCGTGATCGACTCGGCCGCCGGCAGCCAGATCGTGGATGTCGATGGCAACCAGTACCTGGACGTCCTGAACAACTACACGTCTCTGGTCCACGGCAACGGGTTCGGCCCGATCGCTCAGCGGGTCGGACCATTGCTGAGCGCCGGCGTTGCCTTCGCCTCGATCCACCGCGAGCAGGTCGGTCTTGCCGAACGAATCTGTTCCCGTCTTTCATCGGCGGAGTTGGTGCGCTTCACGAACTCCGGAAGCGAGGCGTCGGCTTTGGCGGTGCGGATTGCAAGGCACGCTACCGGCCGGCGCCAGATCGTCATAGCGGAGGGAGGTTATCACGGTTCCGTTCCGCCGTTCGTGACCGGCGAACCCGACATTGTCCGTGTGTCGTACAACGACGTACAGGCCTTGCAATCTGCCGTCACAGAGAAGACTGCAGCCGTTTTCCTGGAACCCTTCCTTGGCGCAGGAGGCGTCATTCCGGGAACGGCCGACTTCCTGCGTGCAGCACAGGAAGCCGCCTCGGCCAAGGGCACGCTGTTCGTCCTGGATGAAGTGCAGTCCCTGCGCACCGCCCCTGGTGGCGCTCAGGGAGAGATAGGGCTCACGCCTGACCTGACGGTCCTCGGAAAGGTCATCGGCGGGGGATTCCCCATCGGCGCCGTTTGCGGCCGCGCCGCGCTCATGGACAGCACCTCGCCCTTCACTCCGGGCCGGCTCGAGCACGCCGGAACCTTCAATGGCCACCTCGCGGCGGTCGCCGCAGGCTCGGTCTCGCTGGACTACCTTGACGGCACTGCAATCGAGAAATTGAACACCCAGGCCGCTGACCTCGCCACGTCCATCACTGCCGTCGCACGCCGGAGCGGCGTTGCCGTCGCGGTCAGCCGGGCCGGTTCAATCCTCAACGTCCACCCGCTGACGGCTCCAGCCCAAGCCGTCGAGTCCGGGCACTTCCCAGCCTTCAGGAAGACGCTGCACCTGTGCCTGCTTCTGGAGGGCGTTTACAGCGCCACCCGCGGAATGATCAACCTGTCGACCGCGCTGTCGCCGGATGACCTCGATGAGATCACCAAACGGTACCAGAGGGCATTCGAGCGGATCGCCCAGTACCCGGTCCTGCTGGACCGAACCCAAAAATAGTCCCCAGAGCCCTTGGTTATTCCGGACCAGGGTCCGGGATACCCCACCATCGAACCGTCCGCACCGCAGCGGGCTTTCACTACGAACACAGCGAGGCGACGATGCCACGAGACATGGCCCAGAAACCCACCATCACGTGGACCCCTACCGACCAGCAGCGCCACGAAACCCGGCTCTGGAGTTTCATGCGCTGGATGGCCGAGAACCGCGGGGTGCAAACCACCACCTACCGGGAAATCTGGCGTTGGTCCGTTGAGGAGATGCCCGCATTCTGGGGAGCCGTGCGGGAATACTTCGATGTTCTCGGAGACGCACTCGATGGACCCGTACTGGCCTCGGAACACATGCCATCGGCCGTCTGGTTTCCCGAAGCCAGACTGAATTTCGCTGAGAATCTTCTTCGCCACGCACAGGACCCGAAGCTGGCGAATCGGGTAGCCATTTACAACATTGACGAGCACAACAATGTCACCACCATTACCTGGAAGCAGCTTGAAGGGCAGGTGGCCTCCCTCGCCGCGCACCTGGACGATCTCGGGGTCGGACCGAGTGATGTCGTGGCCGCTGTCCTGCCCAACATTCCCGAAGCCATCATCGGGCTGCTGGCCACAGCCAGCCTTGGGGCCATCTGGACGATCAATTCCCCGGACCTTTCTGCGACAGCCACGCTGGACCGTATCCGGCAGCTCGAACCCAGAATCCTGATCGGCGCGGACGGCTATCAGTTCAATGGCAAACACATCGACCAGACGGACCATCTGGCGGCGGTCGAAAATGGGCTACCAGGACTCTCGCACACGATCGTTGTGCGAGCCGACGGAAAGTCTGCGCCAACTTCAGCGGGGGCATCGGCCGACGCCCACTCCCAGTGGCTTGGCTTCGACGAACTGACATCCGGGAACACGGGACCCAGCTACCGGCGCCTGCCCTTTTCACACCCGCTGTGGGTGCTCTTCTCATCCGGTACAACCGGCCAGCCAAAAGGCATCGTCCACGGACACGGCGGGATAACCCTCGAAGCGCTCAAGGGAACCGGATTGAACCAGGACATGGGACCTGGCGACATCTACTACGTTGCAGCCAACACTTCCTGGATGGTCTGGAACACTCTGTCCACCAACCTCATGGCGGGCGCCAGCATCGTCACCTACGCTGGCTCACCTACTTTCGGGTCCAAGGACCGCCAATTCGAGATCATTTCACTTACGGGTGCCACCATGTTCGCTGTCGGCGCCGCCTATCTGTCGCTGGTGGAAAAGGCTGGTCTGTGTCCCCGGAGCAGCTGGAATCTCAGCAGCCTCCGGTCGATTCTTTCCACTGGATCCCCGCTGCCGGAATCCACCTGGCTGTGGGTCCACGACGAGGTGAAGAGCGATGTCCATCTGGGTTCCGATACCGGAGGGACTGATATCTGCAGCGGATTCATCGGATCCAACCCTCTCGAATCCGTGCACTTGGGCGAACTTCAAGGTCCCCTCCTGGGCGTCGCAGTCCAGGCATGGTCCGAGGATGGAGAACGGGTTGTTGACCAAGTCGGCGACATGGTCATCACCAGACCGATGCCCTCCATGCCCGTGTTTCTGTGGGGCGACAAGGACGCAGCGAAATACAAAGAGTCATATTTCTGGAAATTTCCAGGGACCTGGGTCCAAGGCGACTGGATCACAGAGACGTCCCGTGGAACGTTCATCGTCCACGGACGTTCCGACGCAACCCTTAACCGATTCGGCGTCCGAATGGGCAGCGCGGACATCTACGCCGCTCTCCAGCACGTGCCGGAGATCAAGGAATCACTGGTCATCGGACTCGAACTTCCGGGCGGTGGATACTACATGCCGCTTTTCGTAGCGCTGGAGCAGGACGTGGAGCTGGACGAGGATCTCAAAGCAAGAATCACGGCCACGATCCGCGCCAATGCCTCGGCCCGGCACGTTCCGGACGAGATCATCGTCGCACCCGACATCCCGCTCACGCACGCCCGGAAGAAGATCGAGGTGCCCATTAAGAACCTTTTCGCCGGCAAGGAACCAGCGAAAGCAGTGAACCTGGCCTCCCTGGCCAACCCCTCAGCGGTCCCCTGGTTCATCGAGCAAGCGAAGCAGTTCAGGCATCAACATCATCCATCATCCGAAGCACATCATGTTCAGCAGTCCGGGCCTGGGCGCGCTGGCGCCGAGAGCGCGCCACCGTCCCCCGTTTGAGGCCCAGTCCACAGATCAGGAAAGGAAAATAGGACCATGGTTATCCGGTACGAACCTGGCATTGATGTCGGCTCCCTGGCCGCCATTGACATGCATGTGCACCTGGAAGTGGACAGCTGCGGTCACAAGGCCATGCCGCAGGATTTTTTTGACGCGTCCAGCAATTACTTCCGTGCCCAGGAACGGACTCCGTCCGTGGACCGGATCGCTGAGATCTACCGGGCCCGCAGCATGGCCGCTGTCCTGTTCACAGTAGATGCCCGTACGTCGCTGGGGCACAAGCCAAACTCGATCGAGGATCTGGTGGCCGGCGCGGCACGCAACAACGACGTCCTGATTCCGTTCGGTTCAGTCGACCCGCGAACCGGGGCCGATGCTGTGGAAAACGCAAGGCGTCAGGCGGACGAGCTGGGGGTGAGGGGATTCAAGTTCCACCCGTCGTTGCAGGCCTTCGACCCGAACGACGAAGCCTATTACCCGCTATGGGCTGCACTTGAGGAGCTGGAACTTCCGACGATCTTCCACACCGGACAAAACGGGATGGGGGCAGGCCTCCCCGGTGGGCGCGGCATCAAGCTCCGCCATTCCAACCCGCTTCTGCTCGACGACGTCGCCGCGGATTTCCCCAAGCTGACAATCGTCATGGCACATCCGTCCGTTCCGTGGCAGGAGGAAGCAAACTCAATCGCCACCCACAAAGCGAACGTTTACATCGATCTGTCAGGGTGGAGCCCGAAACATTTCCCGGAATCCCTTGTCCAGGCAGGAAGGAAGATCCTTTCGCACAAGCTGCTGTTCGGAACGGATTTCCCCCTGATCACCCCTGACAAGTGGCTGGAAGCCTTCGAGTCCCTGCACTACACGGAAGAGGTACGAAAGGCAATCCTTAAGGACAACGCTGCCACGCTGCTCGGACTGCAGGCCTGACCGGACGACGTAGTCCACGGCCCGGAAAACACCGTCGTCGCGACAACCAAAGCAGCCACCCACGGAAGCGGCGCAGCCCCGCTTCCGTGGGTGGTTTTGCTTCGCCATGGCGCCCGGCCACGATAAACGCCCGGCTGCAGCATCCTGTACGCAGCCCGCGACGGGCTTCCTTCGGGTCACCCACGAGCGCGAGGACGACCGGGCGCTTGGATGTTGGGAGGACGACAGGCAGTCGGGTCAGAGCAAGACGGCCGCGCCACGTGGGGCAAGACTCAGCTGACGCGCTACCTGCGATATATCACGTTTGTCATGCGAATAGCACCGCTCTTGCCGTGCATCGCCGCGTCGACGACGGCCTACTCTGCGTAGCTGCCGTCGATGGATCGACCGAGTCCTCGCATCATGGCGGCGACTTTCTGCCCGGGAGCAAATTCGAGGCCGTCACTAACGGCGTCGACGACGCCAACGGCCTCGATGCCCAGGACTCAGGGGTAGGAGAAGTCGGGTCCCGACTATCCCTGTCGGCTGGTGACCTCGGACTCATGTGTGGATTTCGAAGTTCCAGTCCGTCGAATCAACCACCTATGCGGGGTTCGACGCTCCGTCCGCCGACCGGAAAAGGGCCCGATCTCGAGTTGCACGCGGTATGCGCGATCCGCGGGGGATCGGCTCTGCCATTGCCGATCTTCTGTCACGGCCTATCCAGGTTGTTCCGGTAGGCGGTGTTTTTGTTGGTGTTCCAGCCTGCGATGATGCCGGCGCCGAGCATGTGGTCGGTGAGGCGTGCGAAGCGGTAGCCGGGGTCGGCGTCGAGGGCGAGTCGGAGGTATTGGTGTGCTTTGGATCCTCGGCCTTCCCACCAGTTGATGTAGCCGATGGCGGTGAGGATGGGTGCTGCGTGTTGGGGTGTGGTGTGGGTGAGGAGTTGTTTGGCCCATTCGATCCTGGACGAGTTCGGGGCTTGGGTGGTTTGGGCGAAGAGGATGTTTTCGGGTGGTTCGTTGATGCCGGGGATGTCTGCCATGAGGCGGTCACGGATGTGTGGGAACTGGTAGTAGGCGATGAGCTTCAGGACGTCCTGATCCGTGGGGTAGTCCTTGGTCTCGAGCATGGTGGTCCAGAGTCGGTGGGCGTCGTGGGTGGCTGCCGCTGGGGGTTTGCGGAGGATGGTTTGTTTGTGGTGTTCGACGGCGGTCGCGTGCTCTTGTTTGTCTGTCGCCGCGGGGACGGTTATTTGGTTGGTGGGTTCGATGGTGCTGCCGCGGTAGATGAATTCGGCTTTGACCTAGGAGTATTCGGTGGTGCTGAGGGGGATGGCGATGTCGGGGCCGGGAGGGGGTCGTAGGGGGAGTAGGTAGAGGGCGAAGACGATGCCATTGGCCCGTTCATCTGAGGTGAGGTAGGCGGCGACTGTTTGGGCGAAATGAATCTCCATGCTTGGTTGTTTTGGGAGGTCGATGCGGAGGGTGGCTCCGACTTTGTCTATATCGAGGCTGATGCAGACGAGGCTTCGGTGGGCCAGAAGCCAAGGGTGTGGCCGATGAAGCTGAGGAGATCAGTGGGGTCCTTGATGGTGAGCGATTTCATTGTTCTGTCTCCGCGCGCGTTGATGGCTGTTTGCGGTGGAAGCCCTCCTGCTGGGGGCCTCAGCCATCCATGGGCGTTTGAGGTGCCCTGCGCCATGACCGTCTTCCACCATCGAAGGCAGCGCGACGAACCATTTGAGCTGCAGTGCCGTATGGACACCGTCACTACTTTGTCCGGGGGTGCGGGAGAACGCTTTGGCGCACCGCCCATATCCCGTCTGCTTAGGCCGGAATCAGGGAGTGAAGCTATCGAACATATGCGCCGTTATCGGTTTTACTTCCCTCGGTGGAGGATGTCTTAATCCCGGCCCGCTAGGGTACCGTTTTGGTACCATGGGTTTCATGGCTATGAATCTTCGAGTCCCTGAGGACCTTGATCGACGGCTGGAGGAATTGGCTGCCGAGGAACACACGTCCAAGTCCGCACTCCTGTTGCAGGGGGCCGAGTTGGTTCTGCAGCGGCACACGCGCCGGCGTGAAATCAGTGAGGGCCTTGATTTTGTGATGAGTCATGACGCTGAGCTGCTGACGCGCCTTGAGGACGCGTGACGGCTTACCTTGACATTGAGGATGCGCTTCAAGTTGTTGATCGGTACGGCTTCCATATCCGCGACGTCGGCTTGTTGGCGTCGGCATTGGCCAGGCCCGCGACAACGGTCATGGGTGCTGAAGCTTATGCGGAACTAGCGGTGAAGGCGGCTGCCGTACTTGAGTCGGTCGCGCGGTTCCATCCACTCCTTGATGGGAACAAGCGGACTGCTTGGACGCTCATGGTGCTGTTGTTGTGGATCAACGGCTACCGTCATGACTTCACCACTGACGAGGGCTTCGGACTGGTCGTCGGGGTCGCCGCTGGGGACGTTGAACTACGGGACTCGGCCGCTGTGATCTCGAATCATTTGGTGCCGCGTTAGCTCGGCCTTCCCCTAAGAGAAAAGTGTGGACAATGTCCACACCTCCGGCCTCGGACTCGCCCGTACTTCCGCCGGACTGGCCCGGATTCCGCAGGTTCCCGCGGGATCCCAGCAATGACAAGGCCCAGAATCGCGTTCGAGTCCCACTTCGGGTACAGGAAGACCTCTCTACGGGGTCCTTGCATTTAGATGTTTACAAGTCCTACTGATTGGAACGCCGAGCCACATCGATCGCCCGTATGGTGCTTAAGACGCTCCGACGATAACGAGGACGACGGCGGGAGTTACCTCCCGCCGTCGTGAGCCGTTTGGCTTGCCGCCTCGATTTGTTGGCGCGGCGCTCAGCCTTCCAGCTTGGAATGTTCGCCCAGACGGTGCCATGAACGGTTGTGGTAGACCAGGGCGTCGCCGGGTTCGCCCGCTTGGACGTCACGCATCACGCGGGACTCCAGGGCGTGAACGGCGATGATGGTGGAGGTCCCCACCTCCATGCGATCGATGACGGCGCAGCGCACCCAGGCGCGGACATCGTCATATACTGCTTCGCCGGTTGCAAGGGCCGACCAGCGGTGTTTCTGGTCAAAGCGGTCGGCGCCGGGGGTCGCTCCAAGCTTCGCCAAGTCGACGTCGTGCGCGTCCAGCAGGTGCACGACGACGGTTTCGGCGCGCGAAAGCACCTTGGACGCAGAGGACAGTGCCGAGACCGAGAAAATCAGCAACGGAGGTTCCGCACTCACAGACACGACCGACGACACCGTCAGCGCCACCGGTCCCTCGCCGGCATCCGCCGTGATGATGGCGACACCTCCTGGGTGGCCACGGAATAGTGCTTTGAATTCGTCGGCCGAGAGGGAGGACGGGAAGCTTTGCTTCGGAGCCTCGAGCCACGTGTCTGTGGGGTAGGCGTGAAACATCCTTATGACACCCCGCGGGCGGAGCGGGCGAGCTCCTCGCGAATGATGTTCGTCCCTGCGCTGAGAGCACTCAGCTTGGCCAGTGCGACGTCCCGGGGGAACGGTGCCATGCCGCAGTTGGAGCTGGCGATGAGCTTGTCCGCATCGACGAACTGCAGGGCCTTGCGTAGCGTGTTGGCGACCTCCTCCGGGGTCTCGATGGTCTCGCTTGCGACGTCAATTGCGCCGAGCATGACTTTCTTGCCGCGGAGGAGTTCGATGAGGTCCATGGGCACGTGGGAGTTCTGGGATTCGAGCGAGATGATGTCGATGCTGGAGCTCTGAAGCAGCGGGAAGGTTTCCTCGTACTGCCGCCACTGTGAGCCGAGCGTCGCCTTCCAGTCCGTATTCGCTTTGATCCCGTAGCCGTAACAGATATGCACGGCGGTCTCCGCACGCAGTCCTTCTGCCGCTCTCTCAAGCGCAGCCACGCCCCAGTCCTTGACCTCATCGAGGAAGACATTGAAGGCGGGCTCGTCGAACTGGATGATGTCGACGCCGGCCGCCTCCAGCTCTTTCGCCTCTTGGTTCAGGATCGTGGCGAACTCCCAAGCCAGCTTCTCGCGGCTCTTGTAGTGGTCATCGTAGAGCGTATCCACCATCGTCATTGGACCGGGAAGAGTCCATTTGATCGGCCGGTCGGTGGCTGCGCGGAGGAACTTTGCGTCCTCGACGAATACCGGCCGCTCGCGGCGCACCGCTCCGACGACGGTCGGCACGCTGGCGTCGTAGCGATCTCGGATGCGCACGGTCTTGCGCTGTTCAAAGTCGACCCCGCTGAGATGCTCGATGAAGGTCGTGACGAAGTGCTGGCGGGTTTGCTCGCCGTCGCTGACGATATCGATGCCGCGTCGGCTCTGCTCGTGGAGCGCGATGCGCAGAGCATCCTGCTTGCCCTCGAGCAGCGCATCTCCCTCCAGCTTCCACGGGGACCACAGAGTCTCCGGCTGCGCGAGCCACGATGGTTTCGGCAGGCTTCCGACAACGGTGGTGGGCAAAAGTGTGTTCATGATTGACGATTCTCCGTGTGTCAGTTGACGAGAGCGGGGTAGTTGGCGGTCCACTGATCCAATAGATCCTTGTGGGGCGTGATGAAGTGTTCTTCCGTGTACTTCGCCTGAGTGATCGCGAGCTGACTGCGCTCGACGCGATCGTAGGCGATCTGGGTCCGCGAGAAATCCTGCTCTCCCAGGCTCGGCTGGTAGACGACGGCGGCGGCGGAGTTCGCGTTGTAAATTTCCGGGCGGTAGATCTTCTGGAACGTCTCCATGGTGCTGATCGTGCCGATGAGTTGCAGGTTGGAGTAGTCGTTGAGCAGGTCGCCGCGGAAATAGAAGGCGAGCGGGGCAACGCTGCCGCGTGGCATGAAGTAACGGACCTGCAGCCCCATTTTTGCGAAATACGCGTCCGTCAGCGAGAACTCGTCTTGCTGGTACTCGACGCCCAGGACAGGGTGACGGTTCTCCGTTCGCCGGTACGTCTTGCTCGTTGATACGCTGATGCACACCACAGGCGGCTGCGGGAAGCGTGCCTGGCATGCCGGGGAATCGAGGAATTGCTGGAACAGCTTGCCGTGAAGATCGCCGAAGTCCTCGGGAACGGTGGGCTTGCCTGACTCCGCTGCTGCCGCTGGCAGTACGACGCTGAAGTCGAAGTCACGGACGTAGGAGGAGAAGTTGTTCCCGACGATCCCCTGGTGGCGGACCCCGTTCAGCTGGTCGACAATCTGGATGTCGAGAACCTCGAACAAGGGGAACTGCCGATCCGTACCTTCCGCAGTGAACTCTATCTGCACGGAAACGATCTCGAGCTCGAGCGTGTAACGGTCCCGGTCCCGGTTGTCCCAGTCTGCGAGATCGTTGAAGCGTCGCCGAATCATGGTCAAGGCGTTGCGGAGGTTCTCCTGGCGGTGCTCGCCCCGTGCCAGGTTGGCGAAGTTAGTCGTGATCCGGGAGCCTTCCGACGGGGAGTAGTCTTCGTCGAAGGGTGTGGTGGTGATGCTGAAGGTGAAGTCGTCTGCCATGTGCTGCCAATCAGTTGATGGCCGGAGACGGCCTTTCCGAAGGGGATGCATCCATGGTGCATCCTTCCGAGGGGTATCAAGTAACTAGTGGTTACTATGCATACATATAGAATCTTCCTATGGCCCAGATTTCGAGCGGATTGACCCTGCAGCAACTCCGTTACTTTATAGAAGTTGCAGCTGAGGGGTCGATCTCCGCGGCTGCCGATCTTCTCTACGTAGCGCAGCCGACAATGTCCGCAGCGATGAAGGACCTTGAGGCCCGGGTTGGCCGTGCGCTCCTGGTTCGCTCCGCCCGCGGGGTCACCCTCACCGCCGACGGGGCAGAGTTCCTCGGCTACGCGAGGCAGGTCGTGGAGCAGTTTGCTCTCCTCGAACAGCGCTATCTTGGCAGGCCGCCACGGCGACGTCTGCTCGGGGTGTCAACGCAGCACTACTCGTTCGCGGTGGACGCATTCGTCCGGATGGTCAAGGCCAGTGAGGTGGCCGAATACGAGTTCTCGCTGCGTGAGTCCCGCACCTGGGACATCATCGAGGATGTCCGGACGCTCCGCAGCGAGATAGGCATCCTCTACCGAAACGATTTCAACCGGAAGGTCATCGACAAGCTGCTTCGGGAATCCGGGCTCGCATTCACCCCGCTTTTCCTCGCCGATCCGCACATTTTCATTTCACGGAACAACCCGCTCGCTTCAAAAGAGCGTGCGACTCTCGCCGATCTCGCCGGCTTGCCGAGGCTGACCTTCGATCAAGGTGCGAACAACTCCTTTTACTTCGCCGAGGAGATTCTCTCCACCATGTCCAGTAAGCAGGAGATCCGGGTTTCTGACCGTGCCACGATCTTCAACCTCATGATCGGGCTCCACGGCTACACGATCTCGACGGGTATCATCAGCGGGCAGCTCGACCCGGAGATCGTCGCCATCCCGCTCGACGTTGACGAACGCATCGAGATTGGATGGATCGGCCACGCCGCGATTCCGCTCACCGACCAAGCGCAGCGCTACCTCAGGGAATTGCGGGCCGTCGTCGCGGAGTTCGGCGTAGCGCTACTCGACTGACCGCAGTTGAGCGGGCGGGTCTTTCCCCCTTCCGTGATTGGACGTAGTTGTTGCAGCGAGCGGGTTGCTGGGGATGGTGCGATTACGAATAAGAAAGAGTTGCTCGTCTGGGATCCGGCCACTGCAAGTCGAGGCCATTTCGATAGGCGGTGTTTTTGTTGGTGTTCCAGGCGGCGATAATGCCGGCGCCGAGCATGTGGTCGGTGAGGCGTGCGAAGCGGTGGCCTGGGTCAGTGTCGAGGGCGAGTTGGAGGTATTGGTGGGCTTTGGGTCCTCTGCCTTCCCACCAGTTGATGTAGCCGATGGTGGTGAGTTCGGGTGGTTCGTTTGATGCCGGGGATGTCGGGCACGAGCCGGTCGCGAGTGTGCGGGAACGAAGTAGGCGACGAGCTTCAGGGCATCACGGTCGGTGGGGTAGTCCTTGATGTCCAGCATGGTGGTCCAGAGCAGGTTGGCGTCTTGGGGGGCGGCCGCTGGTTTCCACTTGAGGATTGTTTCCATGTGGTGTTCGACGGCGGTCGCGTGCTCTTGCTCGTGCGTCGCCGCCGGGAGGTTTATCTGGTTTGAAGTTTCGATGCAGCCGCACAGACCTCAGCGGACGCCCCTACCCGGAATGTGGCCGCGTGGGACTTGCTCCTGAGGATCTACTGAATACGACTGCAAACCAAGGACACGGCTTGCTGAGCCGTTGCCCTATGCCTCGTATGTGAAGATTGGCAGGAAGCTGAGAGTAGGAATCGGCGCCGCTTCATGCCATGATCTGAACCTTCGACAGCACGGCCGCAATTGCAGGGGCCGCATGTTTTTCAGACGATGTCACGATGAACGCCGGTACCGCATTTCTCTGTGCGTGCATAGGGAAATTTGTTTTTCATCGATAGTTTTCCGTCATGTATTTGCGTATCTAGCCGACTTCTTGACCTTGAGCAACGCCGACCATAGCATGAACCCACTATCGCCAACCCAGGGCGATTACTGGCTTATTTGGGGTGTCATTGAGTCGAGATAATGCGAGCCGCTTGTACGGTCGCGATACTGAGTTGGCACTGATAATTCGAACTCTTGAACGCGTGAGAAAGCGAGAAGGTGGCCCTGCCGGGGCCGTGATCATGCTCAGCGGGGCTAGCGGCGCAGGCAAGTCGGCACTGGCCGAGGCTGTTCTGGTTGAAGCGGCCCAGATGGGCTTTGATTGTGTCCGCACGGCATGCGAGCCCTTTCACGAAGGCATGAGCTACTTTCCAGTTCGGGAACTTGTCCGGCAGATGGCTCATGGGCGTCCTGTTGGCGAAGTCGTGGCAGAACACTTCGGAGCCGGTTCACCGGAAGTCGAGATGGCCGCTGTCAGCGAGTCGATCTCGGCAGACCCATCAAGCCGTCGTGAAGCCATAGTTGCAACCTTTACCAACGTGATTATGGGTGAGTATCGCAAACCCGAAGCTTTGCCAAAGCTCCTTTTCATTGACGACCTTGAACATCTGGACGTAGGCAGCGCCGACGCACTTATTTGCTTGGTATCTCGTCTTAGTGAGGGGCCCGTTGTAATTCTTGGGGCTTTCAGGTCTGACCGTGTCGCTGAGTCTACGCATCCAATTCGGCCGGTCATTGCGTCGGCCCGCCGTATGGAGGGCGTTTACCAGAATCACGAAATTCGGGGCTTCGATTTGGCGGGCTTCGGCGCACTCGTGGAGTCCTTGCTTGGTGGACGCACGATGCTGCCTGAAACGGTCACTAAGAAGTTGTACGAGGAAACGGAGGGCAATCCTCTCTTTACCCGGGAACTGATCAGAATGCTGTGCTCGCCGGATCCTCGATCCGGCAGGGTTTCCTTGAGCATGGTTGACGATGTCTGGACTTTCGACGGTGACATTGGCTCTTGGGATATTCCCGACTCGGTTGAGGAAGTGATCGCCTCCCGTTTGAACCTACTTGATGCCGAGGAGAGGCACGAACTTGAACTCGCTGCGGTAGTAGGAAGGCGCTTCGCTTTTGCAGTGCTTCATGGCTTGATGGAGGCTGGCGAAGAAGAGCTCCTGCGCGATATGGAGAAATTCCTTGACGTGGAGCTCATCCGTGAACTTCAAACGAGCGATGAGTCCTTCGAGTTCTCTCATGGCAAGATTCGTGACGTGCTTTACGCCCAGCTCAGCGGGCTTCGCAAACGACGGCTGCACGCCCAAGTTGCCGATGTCATCTCAAACTTGCGGGCGAGTTCAAATGAAGACTGGGATGCACTCATCGGCGAACACCTGTATCTGGCCGCCAAGCACGCTGAAGCTTTTCCCTACCTGCTGAGGGCAGCACGTAATGCATTGGCTACGGGAGCCTCTTCCGAGGCCGCTGCCTTGTTCGGCAAGGCACTGAGCTCTTGCGACGGAGTTGTTTTCGATGGAGACGACTCGCGTGCGTCGATCCAGCTTGAGCTTGTGAATGCCCTAATAAGCGCCAGCCAGATCGCAGAGGCTGGAAGGGTTTTGGGGAAGCTGACCTCGGCGGAAAATCCGCCGTCGATCCGGACCGTAGCGCTGGACTTGTTAGGCGACGTTCTCCTCTACGAAGGGGAGATTGACCAGGCACTTGTGACATACGAAGAAAGCCTCCGACTGGCCGAAGCACTTGATGATGTTGAAGCTCTTTGCGAGGTGCTGTGTGATCTGGCCGAACTCCACGGCCGCCAATATGAACGGCAAGCGGGCATCGCTCCAGCGAGTGCCGAGCAGCATCGACTCCAGTACATCGCCAATGTCGAGAAAGCTTATGGGATGCGTGCCGACCTGGCTCCAGGGCCGCTCCGAGCACGGGCTCTAAGGAACAAGGCAAAGCTCTCCCGCGTTTCAGGAGACCTCTTCACAGCTGAGAGCCTTTACCGACAGGCAATCGACACGGTTGATGGTCGGGTCGCAAGCCACCGCTTTCTAATTCCCTATGCAAAGACACTGCGTAGGGCAGGAAAGGCGGACGAGGCTCTTGGCCACATCGAACGGGTCATTTCATGGAGCACACAAGTGGGGTCGGCCCGTTCCCAGGCCATTGGCCTGCAGTACAAGGCGACGATCCTCATGACGCTTGCCGCCGATGCCGAAACCTTCGCCGAGGCGAACGCAACGGCTGAGCGGGCGCTGCATGCCCACCAGTCAATCGGGTATGCACAGGGCATCCGCGAGACCAAAATAGTCCTCGGCGAGATAGCGCTCCGGACCGGTGACTATGAACGAGGGTTGCAATGGCTCGCCTCCGCCACCGACACACGAGAAATGGCTCACGATGACCTGCTCGAAGCGATAGCCATCGAACTCGACGCGAACGGCGAGGAAGATCGAGCCACACTCATTCGAGGTGCGATCGAGCCTGAAGCAGCTAACGCATGAGGAAAGCAGGAGCCCGACTTTTCGCAACGAGCATCCCGGCGCTGGTGCTGATCGCCATCATCTTCTTGGTCGGAACCGCCATGTGGGTGCTGGGCCCCACGGAGGGCAACAAGTATTCGGACCTGGGAATCAACCTTGGTGTAGGCGCGATTCTCGGCGTCGCCGTCCTTTATGTCGAAGCCCAAGTTGCGAGAACGCAGTCGGCGCGTGAACGTCGGCTATCCGAGGAACACAGATTTGTCCAAACCCTCATTACCGCGCCGGATCTCACCCACATCAGCATTCCCGGGAGAAATCTCGCGGGAATAATTCTTGCCTCACGAGACATATCCGGTGGAAATTTAGCTTCGACGGATCTCACCCGGGCGGACCTTCGCAAGACCAACTTGTCCAGGGCCGACCTCAACGGTTCCCGGGCGGTTGGACTGAACCTTCACGGCGCTACAGTCGATGCAGTGAACGCCAGAAATGTCGTCTGGAGCGAGGCGAGCCTGTCCCGCCTTGCCGGCTCGGACGCAGATCTTTCCGGGGCAGCAATCGAAGACTCTTGCCTGTCGGATGTCAGGCTTCCACGAGCATTACTGGACGGAGCTGTGCTGGCTCGCGCAGACTTGCGCCGCGCCGACCTCTCCGACTGTACCGGCGTCGACGTTGTCCTGCGGGGGGCCGATTTGCGGGCAGCAAGCCTGCGGGGCAGCCGGCTTAAAGGAGCCGATCTACGCGATGCCGACCTGCGCGCCGCT
This sequence comes from Paenarthrobacter sp. NPDC089322, assembly GCF_040684895.1. NCBI lineage: Bacteria > Bacillati > Actinomycetota > Actinomycetes > Micrococcales > Micrococcaceae > Paenarthrobacter > Paenarthrobacter sp. NPDC089322. Next base: position 90,257 of record NZ_JBFBGW010000007.1, on the reverse strand, counting down.
GACTTACGCAACGCGACCATCGAGATGCCGGACTTACGCGGAGCGGATCTACGTGACTGCAACGTAGATGGCCTGGTGCTGCGGGACCCGATAGTCGATGAACGCACCCGTATGCCGGTTTTGATACAGACCTAACTTGAACCCTGTTCCCTTGTACGAGGAGATCAAAGACCATGGCCATGTTCTGCACAGACATCGACGGCACACTACTCAACCCGGACCGAACACTATCGCCCCGGACCATAGACGCAGTTCGCGCAGTACGCGCTGCAGGACACAACTTCGTCCTGTGCTCCTCGCGTATGCCTGAATCCATGCGCATTCTCGAACGGTTGTACGACGGGGCAGATGAACCTCTGATCGCCTACAACGGTGGACTTGTCCTGTCGCGCACAGGAGCGGTCGTACACGACATCGCCATAGCGCCCGAACATGCACGAAAAATTGCGGGGTACTGCGCCGAGTTTGACCTTCACGCAAGCTTCTTCGCCGGTGAAGCCTGGCATGTATGGGGCGAGGACCAATGGACTGCTCGTGAAATCAACAACACCGGGGTATCACCACACCCGATGTCCTCGAAGGAATATGTTTCCTCCGGCAGGGTCGAAATCAACCCGCCACATAAGATCATGTGCATGGGAGAGCAGTCCCTCGTGGACGGCATCGAAGCGCTGCTCATCGCCGAACCTGGCGTCGTCACCTATCGCTCGAAAGATACGTACCTTGAGATCGCCAACGCGGCGTGCTCAAAAGGTCTCGGTGTCGAGGCCGCAGCCCAGGAGCTGGGCTACAGCAAAGACGACTGCTACTTTTTCGGCGACAACTACAACGACATCCCCGCTTTCGCCGCGGTAGGAACCTCCATAGCCGTTGCCAACGGTAAACAAGCAGTGCTCGAGGCGGCAACAATCACTACCTCACGGCACCACGACGACGGCGTCGCAGCCTACCTCGAATCCTGGTTGGCAGCCGGCTCGCAGTTAGATGCATAGTCGCCATCGAAACCGAGCTGTCGAGACTCATTTCCTTCGCTGACGGGCCGATTAACCAAATTCCGTGGCCCGGTCTGCGTTGGGCTGGGGTTGCGTCACGGTCGGTTTTCGGTGGAGGAATCTGGACCGGACCCGGATTCCCTTCACAAACCAGATATCCAACGACAAGACATCTCGCAAAACATACTCTGCAGACTCCACCCGGCCTCGCATACCGGGCACAGCGCAGCAGAGGCTTTCTGTGGACCCAGAACAGAAAGCCAAACCAAGGGGGCACAATGACACTCAATGAGGAACAAGTAGACGAAATACAAACAACCGGGAAAGGGCCGTCCAAGCTTCTACATCTCATGCGCGGCCACCGCATTGGGACGAGCAACGGGTCGAAGGTGAGGAAATCAGCCCCACGCTGGCTGCGGCTTAGTTCGGCCGTTGCCATGCTTTGTGTCGCATCACTTGCTGTAGGACTCATCGTCGGATGGGTTGCGCGCGGGGCACTTCTGGATGACCCCTTGACCGCCGCCCCTGAGAGCGACGCCCACCAAAATCCTGCAGGCGGCGTGGACAAACTGCCCATGCCTGACGTCCGAGGGCTCACCGAAGTGGACGCCCGCCAAGTCATCTCCGACGCCGGCTATGATCCCGCTTTGGTGAAAATCAGCAATGTCCCGTCGGTCCTGACCACAGGGACCATCGCCGCCCAAGACCCCGTGGCAGGCACCAAGAACCCCACGGCCATCACGCTCTCACTTCCTGCTCCTGCGCTCATGCCGGACCTGGCCGGCAAACCCTTGGACGAGGCTTCCCGGACACTGTCCTCATTGGGAGCACAACCGCTGGTCAACCGTGTCTATGACCCGAATATAACGCCGGGCTCCATCATCAGCTCAGAACCAGCCTCCGGGGCCGCATTGACTGCGACTCCCACGCTCATCGTCGCTGGGGCTCCTGACAGCATTCCACTGGCCTCATTCAAAGCCATCGGAAATTGCGGAACGATCAGCACGGGCAGCATCAACGGAGCGCCCATCACAGGCGGCATCAGCTGTAACGCCCGCAGTGAAGCGTCAACTACGTTCTGGATTCTCGGCCGGACCCTGAACCGGTTGCAGGCCGTCGTCGGAATCGAGGACCGAGCAGACAAAGACAGCCGAGCCAGGGTCAAAATGACCGCTGACGGCAAGGTCATCTTCGACGAAGAATTCACCTACGGGGAAGGCTATAACCTCGACGCCGACGTCACCAATGTGCTCCGCCTCGAAATCGAAGTAACAACAGTAGGCGCCGCATCGGGAACATCGGGCTCCGCCCCCATTGTTCTGGGCAATGCGACCCTCTTGGGATCCGCGGAAGCAATTGCCGCATTGGACCTGAACCCATGAGACGTCGCCCACGAATGTTCACGTTCGTTGTGACCGCAGCCCTACTTTGCCTCACGACGGCGCTGCCAGCGACCGCAACTACGCCGTCACCGCCCGTGCCCGCTGTACCGGCCACGGAGAAGCCGTACCGTCCCGCCGGTCGAGATGTCCTGATCCTTCTTGACACGTCCGGCTCCATGGAAGATCACGACAACAAAGACGTGGCCAAGATCGCCGCGGCCAAAGGCGCCATTCTCGAACAGATCAAGCATGTGCCTCTGGACGCACGCATCGGCCTCATGACCTACCCGTCGGCAACAACCCGGCCCACCGCAAACTGCCCATCCGCCAAGCTCCAGCTTCCCGTCAGCAACTCCTCCATCACCAGCATGGGTTCAACTTTGGCCACCTTGCCGAAACCGGACGGAGGAACACCCACGAGCCAGGCCATGCTGGACGCTGCCGCTTACCTGCGCAGTGAAGGTCTAACCGAAGTCACGATAGTTCTTGTCTCCGACGGCGAGTCGAACTGCGGCGACAATCCATGTGAGACGGCTAAGAAACTGAAGTCCGAAAACATTAACGTCATTGTCAACACCGTCGGATTCGACATATCAACCTCCGGACAGAGCGAGCTTGAGTGCGTCGCACAGGCTTCAGGCGGCCGCTACGCCTCGGCGCAAAACTCAGACGACATCAAGCAGGTCATTCAAAATCAGCTCGGCAACGGCCTGTCGCTGGAGATCGCAGCCCCAGCCGGAACAATCCCCATGTTCGAGGAATCGTTCTCCGTAGGCGTCACCGTCTCCGTCGCCGCAGGTCACAGCGCAGCCGGCGTCCAACTTCAAATCACCGACAAAGACTCAACCTCGGGTTCGACCGTGCAACGACCCGTCATGTCCCTTGGCAATCTAGGCTCCGGCGCCTCCATACCCACCCGATGGTTGATCAGACCACCCACCAACCCACTCCTGAACAAGACCACCTACCAAGTGGTCTTGAAATCGAACGGTCGGATCGCTGTGACCCGGGATTTCGACATCTTCTTCGACCATGACTACACAACCGGCGCCAACCTCAGCGGTACCCTCCAGGACTTCAAGAACGTGGTGGTCCTTGGTGACTCCTACTCCTCCGGGGAGGGCGCCGGAACACCGGACCGTCCCTATTTTCTGGTGGGGGACCAGGCCGAGAAGTGCCACCGGACCAAGAACCAATACGCCAACTGGCTGTTCAGCCCCGAGAGGGTTCGCATCCTTGCCTGTTCAGGAGCCACAACCCTAAATGTCTATCGACAGGGACAGCATGGTGAACCCAGTCAACTGGATCAGCTGCGTACAATTCTGGACACCGGGTACCGGCCAGACGCCATCTTCCTCAGCATCACAGGCAATGACATCGGTTTCGGGCACATTGCCAAGTCGTGTGCGATAAGTGCTCTCACGGCTGCGCCCACAGCCCCAACATCCGGTGGCGATCCACTCGCCTCCTGCTCAGCCAGCCCCAAATCGGGAGAGTCCTACTTGGCTGTGCAGGAACTCGTTCGCTCCGTACCTGGCTATATGTTCACCGTCTTGAAACACACCAGTCAGGTTTTCGAACAGCGAGGCATCCCGACACCGCCGATCATCGTACTCAAATACCCGGAGCTGTTGGCCCGCAACACCAACACCCCGCTCCGATGCGATGGAACGCAACCATTCCAAACCGGGGCGCTGGCGGCCGCGTACGGTCCCTTTGCAAAACTCCAGAAGCAGCTGAACGAGGCTGTGGACGAAGGAGTTGCTTACGCCGTTAGGCACTTTAAAACGCCTGCTTACACCACCACGACAGACAGGGCGGTGCCCCCGGCACACAACATGTGCTCCGCCGACCCGTGGTTTGTCCCGCTCACCTTTAAAGGAGTGACTTCGCCGGAAGCGCTTCACCCGAACGTCCAAGGCCACCAGGCCATGGCAGCAGCCATCAACTCTTGGGCAGCCAGGGAGGGCGACAAGCTGAAACCAGCGACAACCTCAGTTGGCGTGGACGCATGGTGGAAGAAGGCAACGGTCCAATGGTGGCCAACCGAATCGAACATCTATGTGGACTTGAACCAGCCAGAGCAGTCGGCGGTTCCAACCGTCAAAGATGCCTACGGCCGAACTGTTATCCACGTCTCCGGAGGCGAGGCGTTGTCAGGGACCACGATCTATGTGAAGTCAAAGCCCCTCGTCTTGGGCAGTGTGCAGTTGGACTCCGACGGCAAGGGCACCCTCACAATAGATTTGCAGGCAACTGACCTTCCTGCGGGAAACCACACCATCAATGTTCTTGGCACTACCAGCGAAGGAAGGCCCGTCGTGGCAACAGTGCCTATCACCCTTGAACAGCCATTTCCGCTGCCTTTCTGGGGTATCGCGCTGCTCGCACTTGTCCTCGGCTTCTTCGGTTGGCGGATCCTCAAGCAATTGTCTGCCACTAAGAAGCAGCGGATACCCGACACGATCGCGTCCAGGTGATCATTGCATCTACTGTGCTTGGGTTTTGTTGGCCGTGTATTTGATGGTGTTGCAGCCTGAGAAGGTTCCGGTGCCGGGTATGAAGCCGGTGAGGCGTGAGACGCCCTAGTCGGGGTCAGAGTGGAAGCGAATTTGACGTGTTGCGGGCGCTGGCCAAGGACTGTCTGGTGAGCCGGGTTGCGGCTTTGGTGTCCTTTGCGCGCGCGGCTTCGAGGATGGCGGGTTGGGGTGTCCAGAGGCTTGCGTCATTGTGGTCGATGGCCTCGGTGGCGCCGATGAACTTGTAGGGGCGGCATTGCAGCCAAAGGTTTTCGATGACGTCTACAAGGACTGGATTGCCGCTGGCGGTGTAGAGCGTTCGGAGCAGAACCTCGTCCTCGTCGAGGGCATCCCAGACCCTGCGCTCGGCCACTGCCTGCTGCATACGGCCCAGGGCTGCCTCCATCCGCTCGACGTCAGAATCCGTCACGTTCGCTTGTTCCCCGAGGCGGACGGTTGCCAACCGGTGGACGGGTACAACGGCATCTTCTCCTTCACACCAGACGGCAACCCCCTCCTGGGCGAAGTGCCCGGCATGAAGGGTGTTTGGCTGGGCGAATCAGTCTGGCTTACCCAGTCCGCGGGAGTTGCCGGAGTTCTTGCGGACTGGATCGTCACCGGAGATCCGGGCGTGGACACCACCGCCCTGGACTTCCGCCGCTTCGACCAGACTCATCTGACCCGGACCGTCAGCATCGAGCTCGCGAGTGAAAACTATGACGAGGTCTATGACATCAGCCATCCCCGCAAGCGGAGCTCGCGTCTCCGGAAGTTCTCAACTACCCCCTTCTATACCCGGCAGGAAGCCTTGGGAGCGGAATTCGGCACGTCCCAAGGAGGGTGGGAACGGCCACTCTGGTACGCGCCTGGTCCCGACTGCAGGGAGACGATCAGGGATGAGTGGGCAAGCTACGGATGGTCTCCGGCAATTTCGGCCGAGGCAGTTGCCGCATCGCAGGCCGTTGGGCTGGCGGACAGGGGAGCAAGCAATGTCTTCGAAGTCAGTGGGCCAGGGGCGGTAAAACACCTTCACGAGGTTCTTGGCTCGGAAGTGGAACTCGACGTCGACCAGAGCACAGGCGTCCTGGTTACCTCAGCCTCGGGCGGCATCGCCGCCGACCTGACGATCGTGCGTGCTGCCGCCGACTCCTACCTCGTCATCGGCAGCGTCCCGGAAGACATTTGGCACCTGCGCCGCGAAACACCTCACTCAAGTACCGCCGTCGTCGTTGACCGGACATCGGCAACCACCGCCCTTGGTGTGATCGGACCCAATGCCGCGGGGCTCCTGAATGAACTGAGCCGCGGAGGCTTTGCGGCGGCGACGCCGGCCGATGCTCCGCTGATCGACTTGGGCGGAGTGCCCGTTCGGGTGGTCGCAGAGACGCTGACCGGTGCTGGCGGCTGGACGCTTTACGCGGCCACGGAACACGGTCTCTACCTCTGGGATTTGCTGGTCGACGCAGGGGAAGGCCATGGCTTGGCCGTGGTGGGCGACGAAGCCTTCACGGCACTGCGCATCGCGAACGGCACGCCGGCGTTCGGCCTGGACTACGGACCCCAGGACACTGGATCCTTCGGCTGCATGGATGACCGTCTATCCGCGGCGGGGGCATTCTTAGCTGTTCGTTCTGGTCAGGCTGGTTTGGGGAGGCGGTGGTTTTGATGGTGTTCCAGGACCGCCCCGGGAGCCTCTTAGCACCCGTAAGTAACTACTCGTCGCACCTTGGAAATCGAGTACCGGGTACTGGTGCGCACCTTGATGGTGCAGGGGTTTAGTTAAGGCAGCGGTACCAAGCACCGGCGTTGACCCCCATAACAGCCGGCACCTTGCTACTGTACCTGCTGGCAAGGCCGGATAGCGGTAACCAGAAGCCCGTCCGGCCTTTCGCCTGCCCGCACCTTGCTGATTCAGCTCTTTCCCGTTTCTCTACGGCAACAAGACCGTCTTCCAGCCGTGGGTGTTTCCTTGGTCTGCTGCCTGTCTTCAGGTTCATCACCATGCTCTGCCAGGGGAGCGCGCCCAATATTGATGGAATCTTGAGCGCCAGATACGTGTACGCGGCTACTGCCGCGTGGCAAAGTGGGAGTCGTCTCGCGAAAGCATAGGCATGCTGGGTGGCCCGTTCTGCAGTGTGCGGGCCGTCCAGGTTCCCTGAGTGGGCCCATCCCTTTGGTGTGCCAGTGCCGGTGTCAGTCCTCGAAGTGGGTTGCCGGTGTTGCACGTGCGCCGTTGCGTTCGCTGACGATGCTTGCAGCGACATCGTGCAGTTTCTGGTTCCGGTTCTGCGACGCCAGATGTAGGAAACGGAAGGCTTCTTCCTGGGTGCAGTTGCTTTCGGCCATGATGATCCCCGTCGATAAATCAATCACCGTCCGGCGTGCCATGGCAGCCTTCAGGTCTTCGGCCAGCAGGTCAGCGGTGGCGATCCGCAGGGCAAGGCGCAATGCCTGGCCGGCCGTATCGGCGAAGACCACCGCCTCGGCGATGGGCGCATTGCTAAAGGCTCCTGTTGCGGGTGCGAAGAAGTTCAGGGCTGCGGAGGCGTCGTCGCCCAGTTCCAATGGGACAGCCAGGACACTGCGCGCTCCGGCCTCGGCCAGCGCATTACTGTACTGCGGCCACTGAACAGCTGTGCTGGTGTCCTTCAGAGTCACCGGTTGGTTGGTTTGGAGTGCCTCCATGACGGGGCCGTCGCCCAGGGCTTGTTCTATGCCGTCCCACAGAATTGCATCATCACTGCTGCCAGCCAGGGTGACCGCGCGCTTGCGGCGGCAGAGAGTCGCGGCACATTCGATTCTTATGCCGGTCACACGGCTGAGTGTGGTTGCCGCGAGACGGGTCATGCCGTCCAGGAAGGACGTGATGTCACCGGTGCCAGCGATGAGTTGGTGAAGTCGCTGGAAGTCTTCGTTCTGCTCCTCAGTGTCCACATCCAGCATTGTAAAAGCGGGTATTTGCCTAGGCAAAATGACGAACTCCGGCGATTTTTGGGCCTCATGCCAGGCGTTGATTTTCCCCGACCGCGGCCTGAGAAAGTGCTTCTCCACCAGTGCAGGAGCAACCGCAGTGGACGCCTGGTTTCACCTCCGAGCCCGGATCCCTGAGGCAGGCCAAGCGGCAGCCCCGCAATCCAGCGCTGCTCGGCACTGCTCACTTTGGCCGTTGTATCAGCCATTCCTTAACGGTCCGGGCCTCCGGCAGGACCTCGCGCGTTTCCTGTGTACTCATGTCGAACTGCCCGGTCCGCAGCCATCGCCACATGGTGGTCAGGTCCTTCCCCACGAACCGTTCAAACAGCTTCTCCGGCATCGGCAACCCACGGGGCTTTCGTCCGGTCCGTTCCTGCCATAGAGTTCGGCACTCGTCTATTGACCGCACGTCGGATGCCAGTCCCAGCACCGCGCCGCTCCAGCGTTCGGGGTCCGCGAACATCCGGGCGGCGATGGCACCCAGATCGTCAACGCACAGCCAGCCCACCGGCCGGGTCGGGCCCATCAGCTTTGGCATCAGGTGCCAGGTGGAAAACTGCGGGTAGTAGCCTTTGTCCGTCATTAGTTCCATGAACGCCATTGGCCGGAGCACGGTGAGCGGCAGTCCGAGTTCGCGAAAGCGCCGGGCGATGACCAGCTTCGAGTCCCAGGAGCCGACGCCTGTTGGCTGGTCGCTGACTCCTGCCGCCCCGTACACCACGTGGCGTATGCCCGCTTCGGCCGCGGCCTCCGCCACGTTGCTGCCTTGCCGGACTTCGGCGTCGATTCCACTGGTCATGGGATTCTGGACGTTGAAAAGCCCATAGGCCCCGTTGAACGGCGTCCGAAGAGAGCCGGGATCCTCGGTGTTCGCTTGCTGAACCTCAGCGCCGAGTGCGCGCAGGGCCTGTGAAGCATCACTGGACGGATTCCGGGTCAGGGCGCGCACCTGCCACCCGTCTTTGAGGAGGTGATGGACCACGGCCGATCCCTGCCGGCCGGTCGCACCGACCACAGCCACCACACCCGGTGTGCCCCTGCCCGAGGAAAAAGCCATGGCTTAGTATCCCATTTAAGCCGAGGATTTGACCTGGGACGGAAGGAACAGCCCACGCCCGACCGGACGGATGAGAGGCCGGTTACGAGAGTTTCTCGAGGATTTCATCGACGGCTCGGCGGCCCGAGCGGATGGTGCTGGTCATCGCGACTAGACAAAAAGAAGGAAGTGCTCAACGCGGCGGCCGGGAATTCGCCAGATCAGGGCAATTTCACGGAAGTGGGGCAACTCATCCCGCGTCTGGCTCCGCCGCCACGGGCGATACCTTCCTGCCCCTTGGTGTACGGAGCAGAGCGCACAAGTTTTGGATCGTGTCGGCCTCCGCGGCGGTCTTGTCGTCACGATAGCGCTTGACGCGTGCAAATCGAAGGGCGATTTCACCTGGGTAGCGGGGAGAGTATTGGACGCCGTCGATGGCGATCTCGACCACGGTGACCGGTTCGATCCATACGGTGCCCGCAGTACGCCGCACCTCCAACTCCTGGAACTTTTCCGTCTGCCACTGCAGCAGCGCGTCGGTGAGGCCCTTGAAAGTCTTTCCCACCATGACGTAACCGCCGGGTTCGCCGAACTGGCCGACAGGGTCCAGGGCTCCGAGGTGCAGGTTCGACAGCAGCCCGGCGCGCCTTCCTGACCCCCATTCGCAGGCGAGAACTACCAGGTCGTAGGTGAGCACGGGCTTTACCTTGATCCAATGTGAACCGCGCCGTCCCGCGGCGTAGGACGAGCCCAGAGCCTTCACGACCACACCCTCATGGCCGGCGGCCAGGGCTTCGCGGGACACGCTTTCGGCAACAGCCGCATCCGCAGTGATTTTCCCCGGGATGCGGTGACCGGGAGCGATGCGCTCAAGGACGCCAATTCGTGTGGCCAGCGGCTCGTCGAGCAGGTCGCGCCCGTCTACATGCAGCACGTCGAAAAACCACGGATGCAGCAGTGTGGTGCGCGCCGCGTTCGCCCCGAACCGGGACATGGTCTCCTGGAACGGTCTGGGCCCGCCGTCCTCGTCGAGTGCCAGCGTCTCGCCGTCGAGGATCACATCACGCACGGGCATTCCGCGCACGACCTCCACCACTTCCGGCAACCGATGGGTCACTTCGGCCAGAGTGCGCGTGTAGATGTGCACGTCGTCGCCGGCACGGTGCACCTGGATGCGTGCGCCGTCGAGCTTGTATTCCACCGATGCTTCCCCCGTAGCCTCCAGCGCCTCGCTGGCACTGGCCGCGGTTGCGGCGAGCATCGGCTGCACCGGACGCCCGACGACGAGGCCCACTGCGTCAAGTTGTTCCGCAGTGCCCGTGATCGCCAGCAAGGCGGTCCCGCCGAGATCGCCGGAGAGCATCGCCGCCCGGCGGACGGCCTCGACCGGCCGGCCGGCGGCGCGGGCAACTGCATCGGTTAGTACGCCCTCAAGCGCACCGGTACGAAGTTCTCCGAGCAGGACGCCGGCGATGAAGTTTTGCTCTCGTTCTGTGGCTTCCGCCATCAGGGTCCGAAGGATGGAGGCGCGTTCCGCGGTCGAGCCAGCGCCTGCGGCTGCCAGCAGCCGGTCCAACGCAGCGTCGAGGCGGGCGATGGTGAGAGTCGGCTCAGCAGCGGGCTTGCCCTTTGCCGCCCTCATGCCGCTCCAGCCGATCCCGACCCGCCCCTGGCGAGGCTTGGCCGTGAGCAAACCGACCGCCGTCGGGATGTCCGCGGGGTCGAGCCGGAGCAGCAGGCCTGCCAGTTCACTGACCTTGGCGACCCGGGAGCGGGTTGCCGCGACGGCTTCCGAGGTCTTCACGAGCTCATCGAGCAGCATGGCACCAGTCTGTCACGGCCGCTGGCTATGGACAGCGATTAAGCCCTGCTCCAGAGGCCGCGCGGGAATCATCGTCGCCGGTCTCACGGAGCCATCTGTTCTGGTTCGCCGTTTCGTCGTCGGGACCCACGTCCAGATGACCCGCAATCCAGCCGCAAGGGGGCGCCGCCACATACTTCATAAGGCGTAAATCGATGGCGACCGGAGGCGAACGTCCCGTCCCCGGCCAATTTGTCGGCAACTCACTGACTTGCGCGTGAATGCCTTGTATTCTCGTGGCACCACCCAGACAACTCGAGACTTTCGGGAAGGAGAAATCATGCCCAGCGACGACGAAGCACAGGTTCTGTCCCAATGGAGTCAGGACCTGGGGAGAGCGCTACAAATCGATCTTGACGTTGACCAGGAGCTCCTCCTTGACCTGGCAAGAAAATCTGCAGACTCCGTGATCCATGCAGCAGCGCCGGTGACGGCTTTCCTGGTTGGTTACGCCGCCGGGCGTGAGGCCGGGAAAGGAAGCGGGGAATCGGACGTTTCACCTGCCGTCGCGACTAACAGGGCAGCCGACATCGCCTTCAAGCTCTGTTCTGACCGGGCGGAAGGAAAGGGCTGGGAGCCCATAAATCAGTCGTAAAGCCGAGAACCCTTGCTAAGGCAGTAGCTCATCGGCATTTCGCTGTGACGGGTTACGCAGCATCACAGCGTGAGAACTCATGTCCACCTGATGATGAGGTCTGCGAAAGTCTTGGTTGATTCGACGTATCGTGCGTTGGTTTCGTCAGGTCCGTGCGCCCAGGCTTCGGCCGCGGCCGGCTCCATACCGGAAGCAATATGTCGTTGGATGAGACGAGGGATCCGGATGTCCGGAGGTGTTTCAACAAACCAGACCTCGTCCAGGTAGCTGCGAACTTTGCCCCAGCGGCCTTGCTTCGCAAGAAGATAGTTGCCCTCGGTGAAGACGTAGGTCACTGACTTTGGGATGGCAATGGATGCCGCTATTGGTTCCTCCAGGCCGCGACGGTATGCCGGCGCGTAGATGGGGTCTTCTTCGTTGCGCTTGAGCCGGTCAAGCAACGAGAGATATCCGCCGATGTCGAAGGTGTCGATAGCTCCTTTCCGCTCACTTAAAGGCGTGCCGGCGATGATGGCATTTGCCAGGTGGAAGCCATCCATGGGCACAACCGCACTCTCGTCACCGAGCTGTTGGGTAAGGAGTCCGGCAAGGGTGGATTTTCCTGCGCCGGGTGGGCCAACGAGCCCGATGATCTGACGACTTCCTGAGACAGTGCTGTGGCGTAGGTGCTCTGTGAGTTCCGCGGTGTTGCCGGAGAGTGTTGGTTGCACTATGTCCTTTCAAGCTCCTCTGCCAAACCTGGTTGGCCCTGCTGGACTGCCCAGCTCCCACATGGAGAATGGCACACCCGCTCCCGCCATGGAAGCGGGTTCAGGAGAAGCCAATGATGACGAAATCGGTCGGTTTTTGACATTGGATTTCAACGTATGAATTTGCGCGTCGCTCGGTGACCGAAGGTGTCATTGTTCGTTGTCACTCATGCCAGCGCAATCGTAATCTCGATCCAGCAAGGCGGCAGTTCACGAAAGCGATCCGCCTCCTGTCCAGGTTCCATGTACGTCCAAGCGACCTCCGTGGCCGGACAACGAACTACCCGCATCGGCAAATCATCTCCGTTCCAGGCCTGAAGCTTCATTCAGGCCTGCCCTCTCCCCAAAAGGAATCCTCCAGTGTCGTCACCTCAGGACAACTCCTCCACCCGCATCGTTGCGGGTCAGACCCCCGGTAAGCCCAAGCGTCGCCGTACCGTCCAGATTGGACTGGCCGTCGGCCTGGTCCTGCTGATTGGTGCAGGCGCGGCGGTGGCCTCCGTTGTCTCCAACGGCAACAACCAGGCCGCACCGGCAGCGACCACGTCGCCCGCGGCTGAGCTCAAACTCGGCTATTTCAGCAACGTCACGCACGGCCCGGCGCTGGTGGGTACCAGCCAGGGCATCATCGCGAAGGAACTGGGCGATACGAAGCTCAGCACTCAGATCTTCAACGCCGGCCCGGCCGCCATCGAGGCGCTGAACGCCGGCGCGATCGACGCCACGTATATTGGCCCGAACCCGGCGATCAACTCGTTCGTGAAGAGCAACGGCGAGTCCATCAGCATCATCGCCGGCGCGGCGGCTGGTGGTGCGCAGTTGGTGGTGAAGCCGGAGATCACCTCCGCGGCGGACCTCAAGGGCAAGGTCCTGGCGTCCCCGCAGCTTGGCGGGACGCAGGATGTGGCGTTGCGGGCCTGGCTGGGGGAGCAGGGTTACAAGACGAACGTGGACGGCAGCGGTGATGTGAACATCAACCCGACCGAAAACGCCCAGACCCTGAAGCTCTTCCTGGATGGAAAGCTCGACGGCGCGTGGTTGCCTGAGCCGTGGGCCTCGCGTTTGGTGCTGGAGGCCGGGGCGAAGGTCCTGGTAGATGAGAAGGACTTGTGGGACAAGGGTGAGTTCACCACCACCATCCTGATCGTGAACAAGAAGTTCGCCGCCGAGCACCCGGAGACGGTGAAGGCGTTGTTGAAGGGCCATGTGGAGTCCGTGAAGTGGCTGAACAACGCGTCCCCGGCGGACAAGGCCAGCACGATCAACGCCGTGTTGAAGGACACCGCGGGCAAGCCGCTTCCGGCCAACGTGATCGAGCGGGCGCTGCAGAACATCACCTTCACCACCGACCCGCTGGCCGGGACGTACAAGAAGCTCCTGGAAGACGGCGTCAAGGCCGGCACCACCAAGGAAGCCGACATCAACGGCATCTTCGACCTCCGCACCCTGAACGAGGTCGAAGGCAAAAAGACCTCCGCCGCCGGACTCGGCCAGGAATAGCAAAGCAGCCGAACCAGGGGTGCGCGGGCCGGATGGCCCGGGCACCCCTGTTTTTTGGTTCCACGCATGCCGTGGGCAGGGCAAACGGCCGTTGATGACCAGCCCCGGTCTGAAATCGAGTACTACAGTGGATGTATGGCTCCCAGCCGCAATCCGCTCGATGACCTGCGTGAAACCATTGGCCACCTGGCTAATCAGCTCAAGCTGTCCGGGTCCGAGCGCGTGGATGACCTGATGGGCGATCTCGTTGGTGCAAGGCCCGGTCCGGCCCGGCCGCTGTCCGAGGTACGGGCCGAACTCGACGCTCTGGTTGGACTGGAGACCGTGAAGGAACAGGTGCGGGGCCTCGTCGCATTGCTGCAGGTCCAGGCCCGCAGAAAGGCGCACGGTCTTCCGGAGGTGGCAACATCACAGCATCTGGTGTTCCTCGGTAACCCGGGCACGGGCAAGACCACCGTGGCGCGGCTTCTGGCCGAAATGTACCGCGCGGTTGGTCTGCTCCAGAAAGGGCACCTGGTTGAGGTCGACCGTTCCGGTCTGGTAGGGCAGTACGTCGGAGCGACTGCCATCAAGACCGACCGGGTGATCCGCCGTGCGCTGGACGGCGTGCTGTTCATCGACGAGGCCTACGCGCTGGCTCCCGAAGACGGACGGACGGACTTCGGCCCTGAGGCGATCGAGATCCTGCTCAAGCGGATGGAGGACCACCGCCACCGCTTGGTCGTGATTGTGGCCGGCTACCCGCGGTTGATGGAATCTTTCTTGCTGTCAAACCCCGGACTGCGCTCCCGGTTTGCCCGGGAGATCACGTTTCCCGACTACTCCGTGGAGGAACTCCAGACAATCTTCCACCAGATGCTGGCCCAGCACGAGTACACGCTGGAACCGGGTGCCGACCAGATGTTACGCCGCATCCTGGCCGGGCTCCATGCGAGTGAGGATTCCGGCAACGCGAGGTTCGCCCGCACGCTGTTCGAGCAGGCGCTCAACCGCCAGGCGCTGCGGCTGTCGCTTAACGAGGAGCAAAGTCTTGATGCCCTCGATCGTGAGGCCGTCATGACACTCACCGCCGACGACATCGTCGAGGCCGCCTTGGCCTTGGGTGAGGAGCCGGAACCCGAATCAACGCCGGAACCTGATCAGACACGCTGGTGGCGATGGCTGGGCTGACAGGCTGAACGCACAAACCACGGACATCATCACTTCTGAGCAAGCAGCTGCAAGTACTCGCTAACCAGCCCGAGATCTGCGATGGCGCCGCCGGCTGCCCGTTCGTTTCTTGCGGGGGTTAGTGCTGCCTGGGCCCGTGCCGCGGTGGTTGGTTCGCCGGTTTCGGCGGCGGTTTGGGCGATGATGCACCAGATGGTTTCCTGCAGGAGGTCTTTGGGTGGTTCGGGGAGGTTCTGGAGTTGTTGGATGGCTTCAGCGCTTCGTCTTGCGCGGTGGAGCAGGAGGGGGTGTACCCATGGTTCGTAGGGGCCGAACTGGCCGTCGCTAAGGGGAGCTCCGGTGCGCAGTTGCCGCGCTAGGGCGGCGAAGGCCGCGAGTCCCTGGCTGAATCCTGGCATTTCGTTGGTCATCGCGGGCTGGGGTCCTGCATGGAAGACATGGCGGTACCAGCCGGTGAAGACTGTGGCGAGCCGTCTTTCGTGGCGTGCGGCCAGAAGGTCCACGGCGGCTGCTTCTTCGTTGGCTCCCTCGATATCGCCGAGTGCGCAGAGCGCCTGCATGCGGATCAGGTGGCCGTTGATCATGAAGGTGGGGGAGTCGGCGTCGTGCGCGGCGTCGGTCAGCTCGGCGCCCAGGGCCGCCCGCTGACCGGCCAGTCCCGTGGTGGTGAATTCCTGCATGAACCGTGAGCTGAGGGCGAAGCAGAGCAGGAACGGGTCCCCGAGGCGCCGTGCGATCGCTTCGGCTTCGGCGGCTTCGTCCCGGCGGCTGGCGGTGCCGCGGGATTCCATGGCGATCGTGGCGAGCAGCCGCGCGCGTGTGCGGTCACTGAGACCGGTGCCGGAGTGCAGGGCATGCTCGGCGGCGTTGATGATGGCCTGGGCGGCCTGGGTGTCATCTGACCGGGTCCAGATTCCGGGGATGTCGTAGCCTCCGACGACGCGGGCCAGCAGTTCGGGGTCGCCCAGTTCCTGAGCGGACCGGATTGCTGTGAGGCGGTGGGAGCGGGCGGTTCCGGGGTCACCGGCAACGGCGAGGCTTCCGAGCACGGCGTTGGAGGCTTCCAGTTGCGCGCGTGTTCCGCTGTGGCTCAGGGCCGTCCCGGTGGCTGCCAGGTTGCTTGGTTCGGGCAGGTCGAGTCCGGTGTCGCGGCGCAGGATGCGCGAGGCGAGGTTGGTGAGCCGGGGACCAAGGTCCAGGCCGAGTTCCTCAGTGAACCGGCGGCGGACCGTGCGGAGGACTTCCAAGGCGTCGGCTTCCCGCCCACAGCGGTAGAGGGCCAGGGCGTGGAGCCGCCATCCCTCCTCGCGCCAGGGATGCGCCGGCGTATGTGATTCGAGCAACGCCAGGGCGTCGCCTGGTCGCCGGTCGTCGAGCCTGGCTTGGGCGCAGCGTTCGACGGCGGTCTGGCGCAGGCCCTCGAGGCGGCTCAGCTCAGGTGCGGCCCAGGTTCGGTCGGAGAATTCCTGATAGGGGAGGCCGTCCCCTTCGCCCAGTGCTTTAGTGAGGCGGGCATCGGCGTGGGACGGCGTTTCGGGAGCGGTGGCGTTGAGGGCGGTCTCGAAGCGCCAGACGTCGACGGCCTCGGGCTCGAGGCGGAGGGCGTAGCCGTCACCGATCGTTACGAGCGTCGTGGGCGGGGTGCGGGGCGGCCGGTGTGGTTCGAGGATTTTGCGGAGTTCGCCGATGAAGGTTCTGACGGCTCCCACGGCCCCGGGCGGAGGGGCGTCCTCCCACAGCATATCGATCATCTCGGTCGTGGGGATGGCCCTGCCTCGGTGCAAGGTGAGGATGGCGATGATTTCCCGGTGCCGCCGCTTGGACAACAGCACTTCGGTGCCCCCAACCTCTATCCGGATGGGCCCGAGGACGCGGAGCTGAAGTGGGTTCACCCGGTACATGCTAGCCAGACCTGCCGTGAGGCGGCTGGGGCGGGGCCCGGGCCGGGCTGATTGGGCGCTGATTCGCGTCCGCCACAGTGGGGTCATCACCAACAATGAAGGAGAAGACTATGACCCTGACCCTGCTTCCCGAGGCCACGTACCATCGCGT
This sequence comes from Paenarthrobacter sp. NPDC089322, assembly GCF_040684895.1. Classification (NCBI taxonomy): domain Bacteria; kingdom Bacillati; phylum Actinomycetota; class Actinomycetes; order Micrococcales; family Micrococcaceae; genus Paenarthrobacter; species Paenarthrobacter sp. NPDC089322. The sequence goes on along the minus strand of NZ_JBFBGW010000007.1, from coordinate 73,428 downwards.
CCCGGTGGCTGCCGGAGTGGAACTGAACGTCGCCGTCGCCGGGTCCGGGCCCGCCGTCGTACTTTTGCACGGGTTCCCGCAAACGCACCTGATGTGGCGGCACGTGGCCGCTGACCTCGCCACCGACTACACGGTCATCTGTCCGGACGTGCGCGGCTACGGCGACAGTGACAAACCGGCAGAAGCGAACCAAGAGACCTATTCCAAGCGCACCATGGCCGCGGACGTCGTCGCGGTGGCCAAAGCGCTGGGCCACGACCGTTTCGCGCTGGCGGGTCACGACCGCGGAGCGTTGGTGGCGATCCGCGCCGGCCTGGACCACCCCGAGGCTGTCACGCATTTGCTGGCCTTGGACGTCCTCCCGACTCTGGATATGTGGGACGTCCTGAAAGGAGCGGACGCGAAAGTCGCCTGGCACCTGTATCTCATGGCCCAACCCGCAGGAGTACCGGAGCCCATGATCCAGGCAACGGCCGATACGTTCTTCGCCTCGTTCCTGGACGGTTGGACAAACAGCCCGGACGCGATCCCGGCCGTCTACCGGGAGGCGTACCTCGAAGCGTCCGCGGGCGCCGTCCCCTCCATCGTGGCGGACTACCGTGCCTCCGCAGGAATCGACGTGGCCCACGACCAAGCCGACCGGAACGCCGGCACCACCCTGGCCATGCCCGTCACCGTCATCCAACAGGACTGGGGAGCAGCCCTCGGCTACGACGCCCGTGCCCTCTGGAGCGCATGGGCGCCCAGGCTGCACCACACCACCCTGAACTCCGGACACTTCATGGCCGAAGAAAACCCCGCAGCCGTCAGCCATGCGCTCCGCGAACTCATGAAACGGTAGGGCGTCGCCAGCGGCGGGTCGGGTCTCTTCGGGCATGAAGCCGACCCGCCTGCCGCCTCCTCCCTGCCTCACCGGACGTGGCGGGCGATCCGGGGACCGGACCCATAACGAGCAGCCCCACTGTATAAGCGTCAGGAGCGCCTCCTGCAACGGGCTATGGACCTCCCGCCGATTTAAAGTTAATCTGATTAACATGAAATTAAGGGGGACCGAGGGCCGCTCCTACGACATGGGTAAACGCGCCTCGACTACGGCGGAAACCGGACGTCGCATCCTTCAGGCGACCGAAGACCTCTTCATGGAAGGCCCGCTATCCGACCTCACCCTCAATGCTGTCGCTGAACGGGCCGGCGTCACTGTCCAAACGGTGATTCGGCGCTTCGGGGACCGCCTTGGCCTGATCAATGCCACGGCGGAGTTCACATCTGCCCGGGTCATGGGCCAGCGGGATGCCGCCCCGGCAGGCGACGTGCGCGCCGCCGTCGAGAACCTGATGGACCACTACGAGACCATGGGAGCTTTGGCGCTGAAACTGCTCGCCGAGGAGAATGCCTCCCCGGTCCTGGCTGACATCGCGCAGGGTGGCCGGCAACTGCACCGGCAATGGTGTGAGCGGGTCTTTGACCCCTTTCTGGAGAATGAGCCGGATCGCGATCGCCGCCTTGCGCAGTTCGTCGCACTCTGCGACGTCTACACCTGGAAGCTCCTCCGCCACGATGCTGGGCTGGGCCGCGATCAGGTCACTCTTTCCCTGCTCGAGATGCTTGAGCCGTTTACCCGGAGTCCTTGATGTCCACCGTCCTCGCCTACTCTTCGCCCGCCATTGGCCACCTTTTTCCCATGGTTCCGTTGCTGCTGGAGTTGAAATCCCGGGGCCATGAGGTCCACCTGCGGACACTCCCCAAACAAGTCCACCCCATGCGGGACCTTGGCTTCCATGCAGAACCGGTGGATGAGCGGCTTCTCGGAATCGAAGCGCGGGACTACCTCACCAAGTCCACCAAGGACGCCCTCGCCTCCAGCGTTGACACCTTCACCTCGCGCGCCCGCTTGGATGCGCCGGACTTCCGTTCGGCAATTGACGACGTCGGCCCTGATCTCGCGCTCGTTGACATCAATTGCTGGGGTGCGCGAATTGTGGCCGAGCATTTAGGAATGCCCTGGGCAACGTTCAGCCCGTTTACTCCGCCGATCCAATCCAAGGGCACTCCGCCATTCGGTCCGGGACTGGCACCTATGTCCGGACCGTTGGGAAGGGCCCGCGACGCCGTCGTCCGACGTTTGGTGATTGGCGCCGTCGAGAAGCTGATGATGCCCGGCATGAACCGTCTCCGCGCCGACGTCTCCAACGGACAGCTACCCCCGGTGAGCAGTGCGGATGCCTTCTTCCGCACGGCTCCATTGATGCTTGTCGCTACCTCGGAGCCCTTTGAGTACGAACACGCCGACTGGGCTCCGAGGATCCGAATGATCGGTTCCGTGGCGTGGGAACCACCTGTAGAAACACCGCCATGGCTCGAGGAATTGGAGCAACCTGCGGTTCTTGTGACGACGTCCTCCGAGTATCAGGCGGACGAGCGGCTGGTTCGCACCGCCCTGGAAGCCCTGGCAAAGGAGCCATACTCTGTCATCGCTACGCTGCCGGCATCCAGGGCCGGATCGGCAGGCGCCGCCAGGGCTTCCGGCACTGACGCCGTCCGAACTGTTCCGGCCAACGCCCGGATCGAGCACTTCGTGCCCCACTCGTTGGTGCTCGATAGGGCCGCCGTCGCCATCACACATGGGGGCATGGGATCCACGCAGAAGGCTCTTGCCAAAGGGGTACCTGTGGTTGTGGTTCCCTTCGGGAGGGACCAGCACGAGGTAGCGGCGAGGGTTGTGGCTGCCGACGCCGGGGTGCGGCTTAATCCCCGGAAACTCACCCCGGGCAGACTCCGGGAAGCGGTCCAAGAGGCCCGCAGCAAAGCGGGAGGGGCACGTCGAGTCGCCGCCGGCTATAAAGCGGCCGGAGGTGCTATAGCAGGCGCAAATGCCCTGGAAGGGCTGCTACCAGAATGAACACCGCTAGCATGGGTGCTCGTCAAGTCATGCTTGGGTGACATTTCATTACTTCCGAATCATGTTGCGCCCATCACATCCGTTTGCTTCACCGGCCCATGGGCTGGATCCTTGCATGACCTAGTTTTTTAGCGCTTGTCTGAGCGTGCCCAATGGAGGACACAATTTATGACTAACGTTCTTTGGTTTTCTGAGCTTGGCTTGTCCGACCTTGATCAGGTTGGCGGCAAGAATGCATCGCTCGGGGAAATGGTCCGGAATCTCGCCTCTGCGGGGGTGAAAGTTCCGGGCGGTTTCGCGACGACGGCGGACGCTTACCGGCGTTTCTTGGCGGAGTCGGGCCTTGATGCGCGGATTGAAGGCATTCTTGAAGGCCTGGACAGCGGCGATGTGGCCGCTTTGGCCAAGGTCGGCCAGGAGATTCGGGACCTGATCCGCGGGACTGCTTTCCCTGCCGGTTTCGAAGACGAAATCCGTGCCGCGTACACCCGGCTCACGGAAGAGCATGGCGTGGACGTGTCGTGGGCGGTGCGTTCCAGTGCCACGGCCGAGGACTTGCCCGACGCCTCGTTCGCCGGGCAGCAGGAGACGTTCCTGAACATCCGTGGTATTGAGAACATCCTGCACGCGATCAAGGACGTTTTCGCTTCCCTGTACAACGACCGCGCGATCGCTTACCGCGTGCATCACGGCTTCACGCATTCGGAAGTGGCACTTTCGGCGGGTGTACAGCGCATGGTGCGTTCCGACGTCGGCGCCTCCGGTGTCATGTTCACGATGGACACCGAGACCGGCTTCACCGATGCGGTGTTCATCACGTCCTCGTACGGGCTCGGCGAGGCCGTGGTGCAGGGCGCCGTGAACCCGGATGAGTTCTACGTCCACAAGCCTGCCCTGACTGCCGGACGTCCCGCTGTGCTCAAGCGGGGCTTGGGGGAGAAGGCTGTACAGATGGTCTACACGGACTCGGCCGAGGTTGGCCGTACGGTCGACTTCGTACCGGTCCCGGCCGAACTGCGGAGCCGTTTCAGCCTGACGGACGCGGAGGTTGAGCAGCTCGCCCGCCACGCGCTGGCGATCGAGGCGCACTACGGACGTCCCATGGATATCGAGTGGGGCAAGGACGGTGTGGACGGGGAACTGTACATCCTGCAGGCACGCCCCGAAACGGTCGAGTCCCGCAAGGCCGGCGGTTCAGTGTCCCGCTACACCCTGGTTGAGCGCTCGACAGTCTTGGTGGAGGGCCGGGCCATCGGCCAGCGGATCGGCGCCGGACAAGTCCGTATCCTGTCCTCGATCGATCAGATGGCCTCGTTCCAGGAGGGCGATGTCCTGGTGGCGAACATGACCGACCCGGACTGGGAACCGATCATGAAGAAGGCTGCCGCGATCGTCACGGACCGTGGCGGGCGGACTTGCCACGCTGCGATCATCGCCCGCGAACTGGGCATCCCCGCCGTCGTCGGAACCGGGTACGCGTCCCAGATCCTCAAGGACGGCGCTCCCGTGACAGTGTCCTGCGCGGAAGGCGAAGCGGGCCTGGTGTACGAGGGCTTGCTGGAGTACACGCTGCAGGAAACCAGCCTGGAGACCATGCCCGAAGCTCCGGTGAAGATCATGATGAACGTCGGCACTCCGGAGCAGGCGTTCAGCTTCGCGAAGTTGCCGAACCATGGTGTGGGTTTGGCCCGGCTGGAGTTCATCATCAACCGCCAGATCGGCATCCACCCCAACGCCTTGCTGGCCGTGGCAGGGGAGATCGAGCGCCCGGCAGCGCTGGACGATTTCACGGTGCGGCAGATCCGGGAGAAGATCGCAGCCTACGACGGCCCGCGGGACTACTACGTCCGACGGCTGGCTGAGGGCATCTCGACCATCGCTGCGGCCTTCGCGCCTGAACCGGTGATCATCCGTCTCTCCGACTTCAAGTCCAACGAGTACGCCAACCTCATCGGTGGCCCGGCGTTCGAGCCGGAGGAGGAGAACCCGATGATCGGGTACCGGGGCGCGTCCCGTTACCTCTCCGAATCCTTCCGGCAGGCATTCGAGCTCGAATGCGAGGCCTTGAAGTTCGTCCGCAATGAGATGGGCCTGAGCAACATCAAGCTCATGGTCCCGTTCGTGCGGACCCTGGATGAGGCCCGTGGCGTGATCGACCTGCTCGCTGAAAACGGTTTGCGCCGGGGTGAGAACGGGCTGGAGATCGTGATGATGTGCGAACTGCCCGCCAATGCCCTGCTGGCTGATGAGTTCCTGGAGTACTTTGACGGGTTCTCTATCGGTTCCAACGACCTCACCCAGCTCACCCTGGGTCTGGACCGCGACTCCGCCCTGGTCGCCGAAGGATTCGACGAGCGGAACCCGGCCGTGACCAAGCTCCTGGAACTGGCGATCTCCGCATGCCGGGCCAAGGGCCGCTATGTCGGGATCTGCGGCCAGGGCCCCAGCGACCACCCGGACTTCGCCGAGTGGCTGCTGGCCCAGGGCATTAGCTCCATCTCGCTGAACCCGGACGCCGTCACCGAAACCTGGCTGCGTCTGGCCCGCACCACCCCCGCCACCGCCGTCTAATGACGGAGCCGCAAGCCGTGGGGGCGGGCACCCAGCCCGCCCCCACGGTGTTCTTCCTGTCCGACAGCACCGGCATCACGGCCGAAACGCTCGGCAACACCCTGCTCACCCAATTCCCCGGCCAGCGGCTGGAACGACGCACCATCCCGTTCATCACCACCGTCGAACAAGCACGCGACGTGGTGGCGACCATCGACCGGGTCGCAGCCTTCGGACCGCGTCCGTTGGTCTTTTCCACGACGGTCAGCCCCGACGTTCGTGCTGTCCTGTCCGAAAGCGGCGGACACTTCTTTGACCTGTTCGGCGCGCATATCAGCCAAGTCGAGCAAGCCCTCGGATCTTCAGCCAGCGGTCTGCCCGGCCAAGCCCACGGCGTTGGTGACGCTGTCCGATACCAATCCCGCATGGCCGCCGTTGAATACGCCATCGAGCACGACGACGGCCAGTCCCTCCGCGCGCTCGAACGCGCCGAGCTGATCTTGATCGCCCCGTCCCGCTGCGGGAAAACTCCCACCACCATGTACCTGGCGCTTCAGCACGGTATCCTCGCCGCAAACTTCCCCCTCGTAGAGGAAGACTTCGAGACCATGGCGCTGCCCAAGCCCCTGCTACGCTTCGCGGGCAAGTGCTTCGGACTTACGTCCCAGCCTGTCAGGCTCAGCCAGATCCGCCAGGAACGGCGGCCCGGAAGCAACTACGCATCCTTGAACCAGTGCACCTTCGAACTCCGCAACGCCGAGGATATGTACCGGGCCAACAACATCCCGTACGTCAATTCGGCGTCGATGTCCGTTGAAGAAATATCCGCGACCGTCCTGCAGCGCATGCAACTGCACCACTGAACCGCACGAACATTTCTTCATTGACCTCTGATACGGGCGTCCAAGCGCCATATATCGATTCCATCATTGTGATGGATCAGGATTCGCCCCCGCCCGTTGGCGAGGTGAATCCAAATGATGCTTGCGTCGTCGGTCGTTTCATCGACGTACCCGGTACCCAGCACAATGTTTCCACGGCGGAGTTCTATGAATTCATGAGGCCACAGGTATTTCCATTGTTTCATCAGGAGGGGTTCACGGCGTCGCTCGTGCTCATGGGCGGATGCATCTGAGGCCAGCCGCCAGTCCGAAGACGGCTTGGCAATAAGCCCACTGCGGCCTGGGGCGCGGACGGCTGGTCGCTTATCATTTTCCACGGTGAATTTCGTTTCGGATGTAGTGATGGGTTGAACCTTGGCGCAGGCACCACCGCCTGGTAGTCAGCCTCCGGCGGATTCATTGCTGTAGTGCCAGCCGATCCACGGCAGGGCAATCAATTCCTCGCCATCCAGTGTGTGATCAATGATCAGGTTGGCTTCGCTGAGGTTCGCCGGATCCGACTCGTTCCACCTGTTCGGGTAGGGTAGGTTGGTTTCGCTGTACACATGAACTCCTGGGGGCGGGAAGGCCCGGTTGCTTTCATGGACGACCCGCGCCGCGGGGTCGAGGACAGGCCTTTCACATTCGGAGATCGTTCCGTGGGGAACATCGTGGGTAAGTTCCACAGAGAACGTCTGCTGGTCATGTCGGGTGACCATCACTCCGCGTCCGGGGTTCACAAGGCCTTCCCGGATCGCTTTCCCGACGGCCTCATTGAGTTGGTTCTGGAGCTCCCTACCTTCGGTAACCCTGACCTCAACGTAGTAACGGGTCGACTCGTGCATCATCGGATTCCTCCTCACCCTCACTAAGGTGTGAGGACGAGCTTGCGAGGGGAGCCCTGTTGCTGGATCTCCCAGGCCTGCTCGAAATCGGAGAGCGGGAGAACGGTCGTGTCGACGACCAACTCACCGGCGGCGGCAAGGCCGGTAAGTCTCCAATAGGCGTTGCGGCGAATTTCGGCAGGTGCGTCGACGTGGGCGAAGCCGAGCAGCTCCAGGCGTGCTGAACGAATGATGCTGGCGGGGAGTTGGATGGTCTCCGCCGCGGATTGACCGATTTGGACATGACGGGCGCCCCGTGCGGCCACGTGCATTGCTGCCAGGGCAGGTTCGCCCCAGACGGGGTCAATAATGACGTCGAAGCCGCGCCCGTCAACGGCGTTCCGGAAAGCGTCTACAAGATCCGTATCCGGAGTAATGCTGACGGTGGCTGTGGCCCCCCGCTGCCGGGAAATGGCCAGGCGGTCGGAATCCCGGTCGGCAGCTACCACGTCGGCAGCGCCGAGGGCCTTGGCGAGCTGGACGGCCACTGATCCCAGTGCGCCCGTCGCACCAAGGACAAGTACGTTCTGGCCCGGTTGAAGGTTCGCGCGCCATGTGAGCGCAAGCCACGCAGCCAGCCCGGTGTTGCCGAGTGCTGCGGCGGTGACGTCGTCTATGTCGTCAGCGAGGTCCAGCAGATCCTGTTCGGCCACCAAAGTGCGTTCGGCCCAGGAACCGTGGGGTGAAACCGGTGCTGTGAAGAAGACCCGCCGGCCGGTGGAGGTCCGGCCCACGCCGTCCGCGCCGATGACATAGGGCAGGGTGCCCGGTTTACCGTACGCGCCGGACGCCTTCGCCAGGTCGAGGTGATGGACCCCCGCCGCGGCGATGTCGACGACGACGTGACCGCGGGTGGGCTTGGGCTCCGGGAAATTCAGGTACTCCGGCATCGTTCCGGTCTGAGTGAGTACTGCTGCTTTCATGGTCCCTCCTTGGATGATTGGGGTTGGGAATTGGCGTCGGCGATGATCTCCACGCTGATGGCTCCCAAACCGGTGATCTGCCCCCTCAGCTGATCGCCGACGTTCAGCCATGTCCCCGTGGCAAGCCCCACCCCGGCGGGGGTTCCAGTGAGTATGACATCACCGGGTTCAAGGGTGACGTGTTCGCTGATCAGGGAAACCAACTCAGGCACCGACCAGATGAGGTCCGAGGTATTGGCGTCTTGTCGAAGGTCGCCGTTGAGCCGGAACTGCAACTGCAGGTTGCTGTCATCGACGAAGCGGGACGGCACAATCCCCGGACCCAACGGGCAGCTGTCGTCAAAGACCTTGCCACCGAACAGGTCGAATTTGACCAGGTGCTTGGGATGGCGCTGCCAGTCGCGGGCCGATAGATCCAGCGCGATCGTGTATCCGGCTATGTGTTCACGTGCACGGTCCACCGGGATGTTCCGGCCGGCAACTCCGACAACTACCGCCAACTCAAGTTCGTAGTCGAACTTTTCAGTTTGGTTTGGGTATCGGACGGAAGGGCCCTGACCCACGAGGGTCGTGGTGGGAGGCTTGAGGAAGAAGACAGGGACATTGTCCTCTTTCGAGAATTCCGAGTGACCACCGTCGTTAATGACGTGGTCGTAGTAATTGGCGCCGGTGCAGATGACCTTTCTTGGATACTGCAGTGGCGTCAGCCAGTCTCCAGAATCCGCCGGTTGGGCTACCGGCTGGACGGTACTTTCCTGGAGCGCATCAACAGCAGCGAGTAGTAAGGGCTCGGCGGTTTCCCAGTTCTCGAAGACAGCCATCAGCCCTGCCGGCGAATCGACGGAGAGTGTGCCGGGGGAGAGGTCGGAAATCCTATAAAGCCGACCATCCGGGAGACAAAGGACGGGGGTTGGTGTTCCGTCGATCCGGACCGTCGCGAGGGAGAACGTCACAGCGTTGGCTCCTTGATCTGCGGCGCTCCTGCCGTATCGGCTGCCGCCGACATCCAGTCATCGATGAGTATGTCAACGGTGGGGATTGGACGCGCCATCCTGGACCTCGCGAGGTCACGAACCTGGTGACGTTGGTCTGGGGACAGGTACTCCAAAGGAGACGCGCCGTCGACGCGGGCAAGGGCTAGCAGTGGCAGGAGCGCCGCGACGCGACCCATGAGAGGAGCCGTCGGTTCCCAGTCGATGTGCTGGACGTAGCCGTCCAGCAGCTGTTGGGCGGACCGGCGCAATTGCCCGATGTGATCGGGCAGGACTATCGCCTTGAGCAGGAGATGGTTCAGGCAGAACGCAACATCAAACGCCGGGTCCCCGAACCACCCGCACTCGGCGTCCAGCAGCACCGGTCCGTGCGGCCCCAGAAGGATATTCTTGGGGCTGACGTCACCGTGGACCACAACCAGGTGCGTACTGGCTGTCACTGCGGCCAACCAGTCGATCCGGTCACCGAGATCGGGGTTGGCACGGGCTGTGACCCGGAAGTAAGGCTCGATGCGTAACGCGTCAAAATTCTCGTCAGTAGAGAACCTGGCCGCGGCCGAAGGCTCTTTGGCGCTTGCCGCATGCAGCCGGCCTACCAAATCGCCCACCGCATATGCCGCTGCGGGGTCGACGTGCCCGTCAAGGAGTTCCACCTTCCACACCGGGTAATCCTTGGGCGGCAGGAATTCCATGGCGAACAGCCCGGCCTGCTCGTCGTAGGCGAGCACCTGCGGAACGTGCCTTGGAGCGATCTTCCCGGCCAGCTGCAGCCAGTCATATTCCACGCGGTTGCGAGAGGTGGGAGCGAGCCACTCCTGCGCCACCTTCAGCCGGGCCAGCGCACCTTTGACGCAGACGCTACGGCCGGGCAAGTCCACCCGCCAGAGGTCCGAGCTAACACCACCCGTCAAGGGTGTCAGGATCGCGGCTTCAGCGGGCCGCATGAGCCCGTGACGGAGCAGGAACTCCCTGACGCGGGCCTCAGGCTCGAAGGCGCTCACCGGACAGCCAAAGGAGTGGAGCCCAAGCTGGGCAGCTGTCTGAACCCCAGGGTGGTGTCTTCGGCGATGCGTACCAGCTGGTTGTACTTGGCGAGTCGCTCCGAGTTCCGGACAGAGCCGATCTTGATCTGTCCAGCCGCGGTCCCCACTGCCAGGTCCGCGAGGAAGTCATCCTCGGTCTCCCCTGACCGCGCCGAGACAACAGGGGCGTAACCTGCCGCACGCGCCTCCGCGACGACGTCGAGTGTGCCCGACAGCGTACCGTTCTGATTGACCTTGACCAAGACGCCGTTGGCAACGCCGCGTGCTATGCCTTGGGCAAGCCGTGAGCTGTTGGTGGTGAACAAGTCATCGCCGATCAGCCGGACGCGCTGTCCCAAGCGCGTGGTCAGTGTCTCCCAACCGGCCCAGTCGTCCTCATCGAGCGGGTCTTCGATCGAGACGATCGCAAAATTGTCAACCCACGAGGACACCATGTCGATCATTTCCGCGGTGTTTAGATGCCGTTCCTGTCGGCGCAGGTGGTAATCAGCGGCGCTGCGGTCATAAAGGGAAGAGGCGGCGACGTCGATGGCTATTGCGATGTCAGTGCCGGCCTGCAAACCGGCAGCCTCAATGGACAAAGTGATCAATTCGAGGGCTTCCTCACCGGTGCGGCACGCCGGACTGAGACCGCCCTCGTCGGCGAGCAAGGTGGGAAGCCCACGTTCTGCACAGAGCCTGGCCGCTGACGCCCTGACACGGGAGGTGAGCTGGATTGCTTCAAGGGCTGACGTTGCTGCCACCGGTACGGCAAGGAAATCCTGGACATCCATGCCACGGCCAGCGTGGAGGCCGCCAGAGAGAATGTTCACCATTGGCATCGGCAGCGCCGGTTCGTCAACGCCGGCGAGCTGCGCGATCCGACGATACAGCGGCAGCCCGCTCGCCACGGCGGAGGCCCTGCACACAGCCAGCGATGTGCCGAGGATGGCATTGGCCCCGAGACGCGACAGGGCAGGGGTGCCATCCAGTTCCCGCAGCCGCTCGTCGATTGCCTGCTGGTTGGCGACGTCCATGCCACGCAACGCTGCGGCGATCTCACCGTTCACATGCTCCACTGCGGCGGTGACGCCGAGTCCGTCGAAGACCGATTGATCCCCGTCGCGCAGCTCATGGGCCTCGTGGGTGCCGGTAGAGGCGCCGGAGGGCACAGAAGCGCGGGCCTCGGCACCGGTGTCCACGACTATTTCGACCTCGACAGTGGGGCGACCGCGGGAGTCGAAAATCTGTCGGCCGTGGACTTGTTCGATAGCGCTCAAGATGACACTCCAGTGGTGAGGGGGGAAGGTGTGTTGCAGGGATAGTGTGCAGGTTCGCCGCGCAGGACGCGCACGACTTCCTCGGCAGCGCTGCGGCGCAGGTCAATCACCGATGCGTCAGAGGCGAAAGCGATGTGGGGGGTGACAATAACTCCGGGATGGGCCAGCAGCTCCTGAGGAACGGTGGGCTCTTCCTCCAGGACGTCCAGCCCTGCTCCACTGATGTGCCCACTGTCCAAGGACGCGAGCAGCGCGGCCGTGTCGATCAGGCCCCCGCGGCTGACGTTGATCACGAATGCGTCTTGCGGAAGTAGTGACAGCTCCCTTTCGCCGATGAGGTGATGCGTTTGCGGCACCAACGGCGCGTGCAGGACAACCACATCACTGACCGCGAGAAGGTCGTCAAGGGGCATCGCTTCGATGCCGTCGGTATCGGCCGGAGCATGTGGGTCGCTGATCACCACCCGGGCTCCAAGGCCTTGCAGCTTGGCTGCGGTAGCCCTGCCGATCCGGCCGTAACCGATGACGCCGCAGGTGAGGGTGGAGAGGCGGCGAAGGCGGGCACCTGCCGGGTTCCACTTGCCGGAGCGGACCTCACGATCGGCGGCCACCAATCCGCGTGTCCAGGCCAGGGCCAGCCCGACCGCGTGATCGGAAACCTCCGCAACGCAGTAGTCCGGGACATTGGTAACCTGTATACCGCGATCCGTAGCGGCACGTACCGCTATATTGTCCAGGCCAACTCCCATGCGGGCGACAACCGTCAGCGGGGCCGAGGCCGCAATCGCTTCGGCGGATACGGTTGCCCAGCAGGTGAGGATTGCGGCGGGCTGGTGCTCAGCCACCAAGGCATCGATGGCTTCTACGGGCGCGGGGTCGGCAGGGCCGGCAACGACGCGGAATCCGGCCTCTTCGAGAATGTCCCGTTCAATGCTGTCGTCGGGCCAGGCCCGGTCGGTCAGCAGGACGGTCTGCTGCTGTGTCATACGTGCTCCTTTGTCATTGTCCGGCCTGCCGCGGCTGGAGTCGGGTTGAATGTATTTGGGTCGGGCTCTGGGTCTACACAGTGGATGACCTGCTCGCCCAGGCCGGTTACCGAGGCCTTGACGAAATCGCCTGTACGGAGGAAGCGGCCGTGGTGGAGTCCGAACCCGGCGGGAGATCCAGTACACAGGACGTCGCCAGGGCGAAGCCGGGTGTGCTGGGAGAGGTAGTGCAGCTGTTCCGGAATGGTGAAGACCATGTCCTCTGCCGTGTCGTCCTGCATCAGCATGTCATTGAGCGACAGTCGCAGCCGGAGACCGGATGGGTTCGGGACCTGCCAGGAAGGCACGAACCAGGGACCAAGGGGCAGCGACCCCTGCAGGCCCTTGCATTGCACCCAATCGGTGCCCAGAGCCGGAAGATCCGGCCGGGCAACGCGTGATCGGATTGTCAGGTCATTGACCACGCTGTAGCCGGCGATGACTGCAGGTGCCTCGGAGAGCGGGAGTCGCGAGCCGGGTGCCCCAATGATTGCACCAATCTCGACTTCCCAGTCCAAGGTGTCCAGCTCGGGATCCAGGGGCAGTTCCCCGACAGGGGCTGCCACGCGGTCCGCGCTGGTCAGGCAGATATAGGGGGCGCCATGGAGCCGGCGTTGGTCTAGCGCCTGCATGGTCGCCGTGCGCAGGCGATCCGCTTCGGCCGCGGGCCCGGCGTCCACGGCGGCTTCCACCACCTGCCGCCGGTAGTTGCCGATGGTACAGAACAGTTGGGCGGGGCGAAGGGGAGCCTCAAGGCGGAGCGAGCCAACAGGCAGGCCGCTTTCGGCGATGGCTTGTGCGGTCCGGGGCAACTCAGTCAGTCGTTGAAGGTCTGCACGATGCTCGCTCCATTGCTGGATCAGGTCACTGACGGAGGCAAACCTCGCGCAGGGCCATTGTGCTGCCCAGTCGCGCAAGGGAAGAGCGCGTCCGCGGTGTACGAGCCAAACCTCGGCCTCCTCTTCCGGTCGCGCCGCCTGGGCAAACACGATGCCTCTCGGGGCAGAATCGGGGTGCTGGTGATCTTCATCGAACATGATGCTAACGATAGCACAACAAGGAAAGATGATGCACTACTTGCTTATTCAAAATTTTCAATCAATTCGCTCAGCCCGGGTTTCGTTGACACTCTCACTGGCGTAGGCCATAGTGCTAACGATGGCACGATTCTGATGAAAGGAAACACAATGAGTGTGCGCAGGGTAGTCACGGGGGCCGACTCCGAAGGAAGGTCGGTGGTGATCTCGGACGGGGTTGTGCCCCATAGTCACGACTTCAAGAGCATGCCCGGGCAGTCGCAGATCAGGATCTGGTTCACTCCCGGTACCTCCACAGGGAAGCCGCCTGAAGCTGAGCCGACGGACATTCACGGTCCTGTAGTACCCGGCCCGGGCGGGGCGAGCTTCGTGATCGTGCGTTACGCACCTGACTCCGTGGTGATGAGTCCGGACTTCGATCCCCTTGCGGCAGGGCAGGAGTTGCAGACGTACGCACCTGATCTCGCCGATGTGTTTGAGCCCAACGGTATGCACAGAACACGCAGCGTCGACTATGGAATCGTCTTGGACGGAGAGGTGTGGCTTGAGCTCGATGATGGCTTCCAGGTCCGGCTCACGCCCGGTGACACTGTTGTCCAACTCGCTGCGCGGCATGCATGGCGGAACAAGACGGAAGCGCCGGCGACGGTGGCATTCGTGCTCACCGGCGTCGACGCCTGAGTTCCTGCGGGGGATTCACGAGCGGTGCCGGTCGTCCTTGGGGACGACCGGCATCGCTTGGTTGCTAAGGGAGGACGATGTAGTTGCTGAAGCCGCCGCGAGGGTCCTTCAGCCGGCCGGAAATTGCGGTGTTGACTTCCGACAACGGAAACGCTTCCGTCTCCAGGTAGGAGAGATCCAGGGTTCCCGTTTCGATCATGTCGGCCATCTCTTGGCCTTGGGCTGCGGTAAACCAATTCGAGCCGATGATTTGAACCTGCTCGTCCATGAGCCATTTCATGTCCACCGGAACCTCCTCGGAGACTCCACCCACGTTCACCACGCGACCGCCTCGTCTGACGCCCTTCATGGAATCGACCATAGCTGCCGCATCGGCCCGGGCACCGAGAGCGCTGATGACGAAGTGGGCTCCATCGCCGCGCGTCTGTTCCTTGGCCCACTCCGCGGTTGACTGCTCGCCGAGTGTGAGAACTTCGATCCTGCGTGGAGAGAGTGCCTTCACCCTCTCCAGCAGTTCCTGATTGCGTCCGGTGCCCAGGATCTTTGCCACACCCATGCTGAGGCAGAGCACAGTGGCGGCTACACCGAGCGTTCCGGTAATGCCGTCTATCAAGGCAACGGTTCCGGGACCCGCGTCAGCGAGGCGGAGCGCTCCGTAGGCCGTGCCAATGTAGCCGAAGCGGGCGGCCAATTCGAACGGCAGATTGTCCGGAATTTTCACCAATGCCTGTTGGGGTGCGGTCATGAATTCACTGAAGCCGCCATAGGGGTACTGGTCAAAAATCCGCTGGCCATCACGGGAAGTGCTGAAGTACCCGTTGAGCGTGTAGTACCGGCAGCGGCTGGGCGTGCCGGCGGAACAGGCATAACAACTCCCGCAGGAGCGCAGCGGGCTCACGTAAACACGATCACCGGGCTGGACGTTGATGACCGATTCCCCGACCTCCTCCACGACGCCGGTGGGGTCGAGTCCGAATATTGCAGGGAAAGCCGGGATGGGCTGATGTGGAAACCACGTTGGCCAGCTGTTGATGACATTCGCCATATTCGGCACGATGCCGACGGCTTTGACCCGCACCAGAACGTCTGTGGGGCGGGGTTTTGGTACTTCTATGGTGTCGATCGACATGGGTTCGCCGATCTTGTGCAGTCGTGCGGCGCGCATCATCGTCATTGACGGGCTCCTTGGAAGAGTAGGGGTTGGGGGGTTCGTTTGCCGGGAAGCTACTTGCGGTAGCTGTCCTCCAGGTCGATGTGGAGCAGGCCCATGATGCGGACACCGGAGTTATACCAGGCAATGGTCAGGGTTAACTCCACCATTTGCTGGTCGTCCAGATGGGCAGCAGCGGCATCCCACGTCGAGCTGGATACGTGCACCTGGGTTGTGGACTCCCGTGCAAGGGCAATGACAGCGAGCTCGGCGTCGTTGAAGAGACCGGAGTCCTCCGCCGTGGCAACCGCTGCAAGCTGCTCGTCTGTGATGCCGGCTTTGCGCCCATGGGACTGATGGTGCGCGATTTCGTACTCTGAACCGGTGGCATGACCCACTGACAATATCGCCAGTTCGCGCAGCCTAGGGCTCAGCTTTGAACCGTCACGCAGGGCGTTGGCGTAGGAAAGAAAGGCATCAAGAAGCACGGGCGCATTCGCCAGCGTGCGGAAGATGTTCGCGGTCGGAACTTTGCGCTCGGCTTCAAGCCGGTCCCACAGCGGCTGCTGGTCGATCGATAGGGCATGGTCACGGGTGAGGGAAGGAACTCGGGACATAATTTGTTGGACTCCAGTTCGGGGTAGGGGATCAGCGAGGCTGTGGGCTGGACAGGAACTTCTCCAGCGTCATGGGGGATGGGGGAATGGCAGGGGACTTCAAGGGGACGTCAACGAAAGCCGAAGCTTCGAAGTACCACTTTTCCAAGGCGGGCAGTCCCCACCGGGCGTTGGTGCTGACCGAGGTAGCGTCCCATCGAACAGGTTCGGTTTCGATGTCGATGGTCTGGTAGTGGCTGTTGAAAACTTCGACGCGGTGGCCATCAGGGTCGCGAAGGTAGCTGAAAAGCATGCCGCCAGGTCCATGGCGTCCCGGGCCGCGTTCTACCCCGTCACCGTAGCCAAGGATTCCAGCGAAGTCGCAGGCCGTGAAGATGTCGTGGCTTTCGGAAACGGTATAGGCAAAGTGGTGAAGGCTTGGTCCGTCGCCGGGCACGATGGCCAGGTCCAAGCAGGTTCCCTTTCGGTACATGAATGCGCCGATCAGCTCGTCGCCATGTTCCAAGTACTCCGAGTTCCGGAATCCGAGTTCGCCATAGAAAGCGCACAGTTCATAGACGTCGGGGACGAGTAGCTGAAAGTGGTCAAGCCGCTGAGCATGAGCGCCCTGGTATTGCTCGAAGTTGATGTGCAAGCGTGGCCGGGTAGACATGGTTGCACACAACTCCAAGGGCGTGCCGATGGGGTCGGAGACGTGAAGCGTGCGGCCTTGATGCGGCATCTCCACCCACTCGGCCGGGAGTCCGCGCTCGCGGAAATAACGATATGCCTCGTCCAGATCCTCATCGAAAAAGACCCGGAATCCAATCCGACGGGCGGTGCCGCCGTCGGGGCTCTGCTCCAGCACGAGGCTGTGGTGACATGCCTCGGCCAGTCCGCGGAGGTAGACTGTCGATTCGTCCTCATCGCTAACCACCAGACCAAGGACCGTGGTGTAGAATTTACGGCTCTCGGCCAGGTCGGCGACATTAAGGCGTAAATGGCTGGTTCGGCTGATGTTAAACGGCGGGCGCAAGTCGACCGGTGGCAGCATAATAATTTCTCCAATTGGTGCTAGGGGTAGCACTCTCTGTTCTTTGTGCGCATAGAGTGCGCAGCTCTTGTAGGTGTCACGACGTCAGGCGGAGCGCTTTCGCGTTTCCGCCCGCGGTGCGGCAGTGCTGCCGCGGGCCACCAGCCAGCCCGCCGACACGGACTCATAGGGATCGTTGCCGGTTGGCGGGTTATTGAGCCTGCGGATAAACCAAAGTCCACAGGAGGTGGCCACGTCTCCGATCGGGAGACTGATGGTAGTGAGGCCAGGCCCCCACCAGGAGAACCCACTTTGATCGCCGAAACCGACGAGGGAAAGCTCATGGGGCACCTCGACGCCCATTTCCAGGGCCGCGTCCAGTACGCCAACGGTGTGTTGAACGGAGCCCAGCACAACGGCTGTCGGCGGGGTCGGGCGGTTCAGCAGCCGGCGGAGGGCCTCCTGGGCATGCTCCGGTGAGGCCGGAGGGCCCAGTTCGACCAAGTCAGACGACGGTGAGACGCCTTCAGCGATCAGCGCCTGGCTGTAGCCCTCGAGGCGTTCGCGGCCCGTCGGCAGGTCCTCCGAGGCGCCGATGTACGCTATCCGCGTGTGCCCGAGTTCAAGTAGGTGCGCCGTGGCATCCTGTAAGGCCCGCTGGTCGTCGAGGCCAAACCACTGCCCGCCAAGGGATGCATGCCTGCGAAGTAACTGGACGTGCGGCATGCCGCGTAGCAGGTTGACCGAGTCCCCGTGTGGGCTGGGGGTCGGTGCAATCACTACTCCTGCGGCGTGACTGGCAGACAACTCGCGTAGGTGTCGCCTCTCAATCAGGCGATCATCGAACGTTTCCGCGAGCATCAGCTGGTACTCCTCGCCGGCCATGATCGCGGACAATTCGTGGGCGATGGTGGAGTAGAAGCTGTTGCGAACGTCCGGAATGACAAGCCCGACGACGTTGCTTGAGGCGCCACGCATCATCCTGGCCGCACGGTTACCGACGTAACCCAGCTCCGAGGCAGCCTGGCGAACACGGACTTTGGTCTGTTCGCTGATGCGTCCATCGTCGGCCAGCGCCCGGCCGACCGTGGAAACCGATAGTTGCAAGTGCGCGGCGATATCCTTGGTCGTGACCATGGTTCCTCCTGGCAATTCTCTCTGTGGGCCATTGCGTGCGGTGGTCGTGGCTGTAGCCGTGACCATCACGTTGGTGCTAACGATAGCACGCTGGTCCAGCACGTCAAGAGAAAACGCCGGGGGTTGGTAGGGAGGAACTAGCGGGCCCGTAGGTTCTAGCTTGGATTGGCGGACCTTGGTAGCCCTCGAATGCCACGGTCGCGGCAGGGATTTCATGGTGAGGCCTTGACTCGTCCGAGCACGGTGCTATCGTTAGCATCACCCCGCATCGCAGAATCTTCCAGTCCCACTTTCGCCACGGCCAACCACTAGCGGGCCGTACGAGGTGGCTCTCCCACAGCATCTCGTGGACTGCCCTTGGGCAGGCACACACCTCCACGAACGCAAGCCCCAAAACAAGGAGACAACGATGTCCCATCCAAATACTTCCGGTCCCGGCAGCGCCACTGGCGCACCAGGGTCCAGCCTTAAGCACGCAGTGCCCACCTACCCTGAGCCGATGGACGCCATCTCTATGGATGCCGTCCCCGCCAGCCCTACTCCATCCAGGGTCAAGAACAACCCCGAGGGCATGGCCACGAACGTCATTGCCGGCATATCGCTGGGTGTTCTGGCGGTTACCTTCATGCTCAACGCAATGGATCGCCAGGTTTTCGCGCCCCTGATGACTACGATCGCCAAAGAGTACGGGTTCAATCTCCAAACAGGTGGACTGCTCGCCACCGTTTTTACCCTCGGAATGGCTGTCGCCGGAATTCCCGCTGGTTTCCTGGTGGAGCGTTTCTCGCGCAAGGCTGTCCTCTTGGTCAGCATCGCGATTTACTCATTAGGGACCCTGGCCACGCCGCTTGCTACTTCATGGGGAGACATGGCGGTGTACCGGATCATCTCCGGACTGGGCGAGGGGATGCAAGCCGCAGCACTGTTCGCAGCTGTTGGCGCCTTCTTCCATCACCGTCGCGGCCTTGCCTTGGGCATCCTGGGCTTTGCTTTCGGGCTGGGCGCAACTTTCGGACCGGCACTCGGAATCATGTTCGCGGGCCAATTCGGAACCTGGCGGGCCCCGTTCGTTATCTTCGGACTACTTGGCCTGCTGCTGGCAGTAGTTGCGATGTTCACGGTCAGCCGCAAATTCACCGAACAGGCCATCAGCACCACCGGAACCGAGGGCTCGTACGATTACATGCCCGCCAAGGCGTACAACCGTAACTCCCTTGCTATCGCCGCTGCCTCCGGATGCGGGGCCCTCGCCTTATACGGGTTCCTGGGCTTGTACCCCACCTTCCTGACCACCCAATTGGGAGTGTCCACCGCGGAATCAGCACTGGCGCTCAGCTTCGTCGGACTGGGCGGCTTGGCCGGCTTGCTCGGCGGTTGGATCGGTGACCGGATCAACCAGAGAACACTGTTGATCGTATCCCTCGTGGTGATGGCTGTGCTCGGCGTACTCATCTACCAAGTGCAGGCATCATTCGCATGGCAATGTGTCTTCGCCTGCCTTATGGGCGTGTTCGGGACCGGAGTCTTCTTCCCCAACACAAACAGCGTGATCCAGCGGGCAGTCCGTCCGCACCAGGTAGGCCGCGCCGCCGGACTGTTTGTCACCTGCTATTACGGCTCCGCCGCCTTTTCCGGCCTGCTGTTCGCGGCAATGGTGCCTCACCTTGGTTGGCAGGGCGCGGGCTTGCTTCAGGTCACCGTACTGCCGTTGGCTGCGGCCGCGATCATGCTGATCGTTCAGACGTCCCTGTTCAACAACGCCCCGCGCGCGGCCACCCACTGAGCCTGTGATTCACCCGAATGGAGAACCAGATGACTGACGCCGGCTCCCAACACCAGCCCTTCGGCGCGCTGACTGGGATAGTAGTTGCCGACTTCAGCCGGGTGCTGGCAGCACCCTACGCAACAATGTTGTTCGGTGACCTTGGCGCGGATGTCATCAAGATCGAGCGCCCTGGCCTTGGTGATGACACTCGTCAGTGGGGACCGCCGTTTACTGATGATCATGAAGCGACATACTTCTTGTCAGTGAACCGCAACAAGCGCTCGTTCACAGCCGACATGTCGGACCCGGCAGACCACCGAAACCTGGTGGAGCTAATCCGGCGGGCTGACGTGCTGATCGAGAACTTCCGCCCGGGCACCATGGCGCGGCATGGCTTGTCCTACGACCAGCTTGCAGCGATCAACCCGAGGCTCGTGTATTGCTCGATCACGGGGTTCGGTGCGGGTGAGGCCGCGGCGGCATTGCCGGGCTACGACCTGCTGGTACAGGCCGTTGGCGGGCTGATGAGCGTAACCGGTCCGGGCCCCGGGCAACCGGTGAAGGCGGGGGTCGCCCTGGTGGATGTCCTGACTGGGCTGCATGCCGCGGTTGGCGTGCTGGCGGCCCTGCGGGCCCGGGAGACCACTGGCCGCGGCCAACTCGTCGAAGTCAACTTGCTTAGTACGTTACTGTCCAGCATGGTCAACCAGAGCGTTGGCTACACCGCAGCAGGCTCGGTTCCGGGCATCATTGGAAACCGGCACCCTTCGATCGCCCCGTACCAGCTGTTCCCTGCGTCGGACCGGCCCGTGGTCATCGCGGTTGGCAATGATCGGCAGTTCGCTCAACTGTGCGCGACACTCGGAATCCCTGAGCTCGCGAAAGATCCCCTGTTCGCGACCAACCCGGCGCGTGTGGCCCACATCGAGGAACTCGACCGGGCGATCAGTACGCAGACCATCGGTCAGACCGCGGGCCACTGGTACCGCACGCTGTCCGCCTGCGGCGTACCCTGCGGTCCGGTCAATGACATCGCCGACGCGTTCGCGATGGCCAACGACCTCGGACTGAACCCCCTCGTCACCCTCGGCGCCGGAAACGACGCCGTCCGCCTGCCCGCCAATCCGATCAGTTTGTCCGAGACGCCTGTCTCGTACACACGTCGGCCGCCACGGCTGGGGCAGGATGCGGACGAAGTGTCCGCTTGGCTTCACGGACCCCCCACAACGAAGCTACCGAAACACCCAGACCACCACAGCAACAGCAAGCACCAGCCAATGGGAGCACACTCGTGACCGATCTTTCCACCGACTACCTCGACATCGACGCACTGCTTACGGAGCAGGAGTTGGACCTGCGAGCGCAGGTCCGCCGGTTCGTCGATGACCGTATCCGACCCAACATCAGTTCCTGGTACGAGGACGCCGTCTTCCCCCAGGATCTGGTCAAGGAGATGGGGAGCCTCGGCCTCCTGGGAATGCATCTGGCCGGCTACGATTGCGGGGGCCGCAGCGCGGTCGAATACGGGATCGCCGCAATGGAGCTTGAAGCCGGGGACTCCGGCATTCGTACCTTTGTGTCCGTGCAGGGATCGCTCGCCATGAGCGCCATCTCAAAGTTCGGCTCCGAAGCGCAGAAGCAACAGTGGCTGCCGGGCATGGCTGCAGGGGAGCTGATCGGTTGCTTTGGCCTTACAGAGCCAACTGCCGGAAGCGACCCGGCTGGTATGGTCACCCGCGCCGTTCGGGAGAAGTCGGGCTGGGTCTTGAACGGAGCGAAACGCTGGATCGGCCTCGCCTCGATCGCCGACGTCGCGATCATCTGGGCAAAGACCGACGACGGCATCCGCGGCTTCGTCGTCCCCACTGACACGCCGGGCTTCTCTGCCATCCCGATATCGGGGAAGATGTCGATGCGCGCGTCCATCCAGTGCGACATCACCCTTGAGAACGTTCATCTGCCGGAAAGCGCCGCATTGCCCGGTGTGGTGGGGCTGAGCGGTCCGTTCTCCTGCCTCAACGAAGCCAGGTACGGCATCATGTGGGGCGCGATGGGCGCCGCTCGTGACGCCTACCAGACCGTTCTGGCATACGCGCAGGAGCGTACCCAGTTCGACAAGCCAATTGCCTCGTTCCAGCTTATCCAGCAAAAGCTCGTCGATATGGTCCTGGAAATTCAGAAGGGAACACTCGTTGCCCTGCAGACAGGGCGACTGAAGGACGCCGGGCGCTTGCGTCCCGAACAGATCTCCTTTGGCAAGCTCAACAACGTCCGTCAGGCGATCGAGATCTGCCGTACCGCCCGCACTATCCTGGGCGGAAACGGGATCACCCTTGAGTATTCACCGCTGCGGCATGCGAACAATCTGGAGAGCGTTCGAACCTATGAGGGCACCGACGAGGTACACACCCTGATCATGGGCCGTGCGATCACCGGCATTCCGAGCTTCTCGTAGCCATGGGATCTGATATCCACAGCCCGGCCCCACAGGCCGGGAAGTCAGTCACGACGACCTCAACCACCTACATGGACCATGGCGGTTTCCGCTTTGCAGTTCTGAGCCTTGAAAACTCCGGACGACATCCTGTGACCATGTGCCCGGCATCGTTGGCCGGGTTCGAGGCTGCGCTGGGCTCCCTGGATCTTGCTGGTGTTGATGCAGTTGCCGTCACCGGCCACGGCCCGGTTTTTTGTGCCGGAGCAGACCTCAAGGTGATGACAGAGGCCACCACCTTGGACCAGGCCGAGGACGTCGCGCGTCAAGGCCACGCGGCCTTGGGCCGCCTGGCCACGCTCTCTGTGCCCACGTTCGCTTTCATCAATGGAGTCGCGTTGGGCGGCGGGTTGGAACTGGCGTTGCATGCCGACTACCGCACCGTAGCTGACTCCGCACGTGCTCTGGGTTTTCCTGAGGTCCGGCTCGGGCTGATCCCAGGCTGGGGCGGTATTCCGCGAACAATGGCCCTCCTTGGCCTGGACCTTGCGGCTCGCCTTGTGGTGACGGACTCGCTTGCGGGCAGGACGCTCTCATCGCAGGCTGCGTCCGAGATGGGCTTGGTCGACCGCCGGCTCCCGGAGGATGGGTTCCTGCAAGCCTCGCTGGACTTCGCCGTCGGCATCCTCTCCGGGACGGATTCGGATACAGCGCACGTGGACCGAAGCAAAGAGCGGAAGCCTTCTGGCGCCGTCGCCGGTTTTTCAGCGCTGGACACAATCCGAAAGAAGCTCGACGCACGTCTCCACGGCGCTGCACCCGCCCCCTACCGTGCCTTGGAGCTGATCGCCGCGGCAGCGCGGGCACCGCGCGGCACCATGAAACAAGAGGCGGAGATCCGCGCGTTCGGTGAACTGCTTCTCTCTGATGAGGCCCGCGCGAGCATTTATGCGTTCCAGCTCACACAGTCCATGGCAAAGAAACCCACAGGGCGGCCGGCCGTGGAAACCCTACCGGTTCGGTCCGTGGGCGTCATCGGAGCTGGACTGATGGCCAGTCAGTTGGCTCTCATCTTCGCGCAAAAGTTGCGTGTGCCGGTGCGAATC
This sequence comes from Paenarthrobacter sp. NPDC089322, assembly GCF_040684895.1. Classification (NCBI taxonomy): domain Bacteria; kingdom Bacillati; phylum Actinomycetota; class Actinomycetes; order Micrococcales; family Micrococcaceae; genus Paenarthrobacter; species Paenarthrobacter sp. NPDC089322. Next base: position 50,033 of record NZ_JBFBGW010000007.1, on the reverse strand, counting down.
ACGGACCTGTCCCAGGAACGCATTGATTCCGCGCTGGTCTGGATCGGCGCCCAGTTGGACAGTCTCGTTACGGGCGGTCGCCTCACGGCTGATGGTGCCGATGCCGTCCGCGCGTTGATCACCGGAGGTACGGACAAGACGGTATTCGCGGACAGCGATGTGGTCATTGAGGCTGTTTTTGAGGAACTTGATCTCAAGCGCGCCGTGTTTGCAGAAATCGAATCCCTCATAAGGCCGGACGCGCTGCTGTTGACTAACACCTCCTCGCTGTCCATTGAGGCCATGGGTGCCGCCCTGAACCACCCCGAGCGACTGATTGGCTTCCATTTCTTCAACCCGGTGGCCGTGCTGCCGCTGGTGGAGATCGTCAGTAGTTCGCGCACTGACGAGGCTACGCTGGCCACTGCGTTCGAGCTGGCACGACTACTTCAAAAGACCGGTGTGCTCGTCAAGGACACTGCGGGCTTCGTGGTAAACCGCCTGCTGACGCGGCTCATGGGCGAAGTGCTTTCACTGATTGACGACGGCGGCGATCCGGACGTGGTGGACCACGCCTTGGAACCTCTTGGACTGCCAATGACCCCGCTGCAACTTCTGCAGTACATCGGCCCGTCAGTACAGCTGCACATTTGCGAGGCGATGAACCGGGCGTATCCGGTGCGCTTTGGCGTGAGTCGCAGCCTGACGGCAGTGGTCGCTGCGGGGCTTCCGGGCTACCTGGACAACGACGGCGGGATCTCGCCAGCCGCTGCTGCCCTCCTGCCGCTTGCCCAGCCGATGGATCCCCGTCAGGTCCGGGCAAATGTACTGGCAGCCTTGGCCGAGGAAGTTACGGCGATGCTGGAAGAGTCAATCGTGGCAGGACCCGAGGAGATCGATTTATGCATGATCCTAGGAGCAAACTACCCCTTTCACACCGGAGGTCTGACACCGCTTCTGGATCGGGAGGCAGGCACCGCTTTCCATCCCCGCATGCGAGTTCCCGTTTCCGCTGTCCGGTAGCCCGGCCAGGTGCTGGCCGCCAGCCGGAAGTCCCGCCCCCAACCCGGGTCGTTCCAACCTGCGAGTTCGGCCCGTCCACCCCCGATCCCTCAGGGAGAAGAAAATGAACCCCCCATCGGATGTTGTCATCGTCGGGGCCGCCCGTACGCCACAAGGACGGCTGATGGGTCAGCTCGCTCCGCTGTCCGCAATCGAACTCGGTGGTGCCGCGATCGCCGCTGCCCTCGAGAGGGCCAACGTCAACCCCGAGGTGGTCGACGCCGTCATCATGGGACACGTGCTGCAAGCCGGAGCGGGACAGAATCCTGCACGTCAGGCAGCCGTCGCTGGAGGGATTCCGCTGAGCGCGCACGCCGTCACCGTCAACAAAGTGTGCCTGTCCGGGCTGAGCGCCATTATTGACGCCAGCCGCCTGTTGCGTCTTGGAGAAGCCGACGTCGTGGTCGCCGGCGGACAGGAGTCGATGAGCAACGCCCCGCACCTGCTGCCGGGGTCGCGCGCCGGACTTCTGTACGGAAACACCGTGCTGATCGACTCAGCCGCCCATGACGGCCTGACTGATGCTTTCGATCACGAGGCCATGGGCCTGGCAACGGATGGCGTCAATGACGCGTTGGGAATTCCCCGTGCCGAGCAGGACAAGGTAGCAGCCGATTCCCACCGGCGGGCGGCGGCCGCTCAGGTTGCAGGGCTATTCGACGAGGAAATCTTTCCCGTCAAAGTGCCGCAGCGGCGGGGGGACCCGGCGCTGGCAGATACAGATGAAGGCGTGCGTCCGGACAGCAGCGAAGAGTCCCTGAGCAGGCTTAGGCCAGCGTTTTCCCCGACCGGTACGGTGACCGCCGGCAACGCCTCGCCGCTCAATGACGGCGCTGCCGCCGTGGTCCTCACAACGCGGAGCTATGCAGAAGCCCACGGCCTCAAGATCATGGCAGTGCTGGGTGCTCCGGGACAGACGGCCGGCCCGGATACCTCGCTGCCTGACAAACCTGCCCATGCCATCGCGAAGGCGCTTGGAACGGCGGGGTGGGACGTGGAAGACCTGGACTTTGTGGAGATCAACGAGGCGTTTGCCTCAGTAGCCCTTCATGCGGCCGAGCGGCTCGGGATCCCCATGGATAAGGTGAACATCAACGGGGGAGCGATCGCCCTGGGCCATCCCATCGGCGCCTCCGGTGCCCGGGTGGTGGTCTCTGCAGCGTACGAGCTGCAACGTCGGGGCACCGGCAAGGCAGCGGTCGCCCTGTGCGGCGGCGGAGGCCAAGGCGAAGCGCTGCTCCTGTCGCGCTGACCCAGCCCTCACCGCCGTACCAGGGTCCGCAGGAGCTTGAGGGCCACGGAGATCGAATCGATGTCCACTTGCCCGGGTTTGGTGACCTCCGCAAAAGTGTCCTTGATGCGACGCAGTTGCTCCTGGTGGCCACTCTCCCATTCAACAAGGCGCTCCATGGCAGCTACCCCCTTGGCACCGGGGGTGGTCTGCAGGACTGAAAGGGTCATGTCTGCCACGGCGGAGTAAACGTCGTCACGCAGGGCAGCACGCGCCGAGGCTTCCCAGCGGTTCTGCCTGGGGAGGTCGGTGATGCGCAGCAGCAGGCCCAACGCACCGATGCGGTGGAAAACCGCGTAGTACAGATCGGCGATCATAGCGGGGGGTTCTTCCACCCGTTCGGCCAGGAGCGAGATGTCAAGCAGCCCGAAGCTCTCCAGCAGATCCGACGCACGCTTCACCAATTCGCGCGGCATCCCTACGTCGTTCCAGCGCGCAATCCTGTCCTCCGTGTGGTCACGATCGGAGCCGCGCAGAAACTCCCGGGTCCTGGTCAGGAGCAGTTCAAACGTCGGAGCGATTCTGCCCAAAGCCACGGTAACGGGCTGGTCCCGGTGTTCGTGCGTCACGTACCAGCGCGTTGCGCGGTCCAAGGCCCTGCGCAGGTACAGGGCAACTTCTGCAGCGTACTCTCCGGGGAAGTCTGCTGGAAGTGCCGCCAACCTACGCGTGATCCACGGCAGGTTGTACACCTCACGGACCACCACGAAAGCCCTGGCGACCGCCGCCGCGGTGGCGTTGGTTTCCTCAATAACGCGGAAGGCAAAAGTGATTCCCCCAAGGTTGACCATGTCGTTGGCCAGGACCGTACAGATAATTTGCCGACGCAAGGGGTGTTCGTCCAGTGCCTCTTCAAAACGTTCCGACAACTGGCGGGGGAAGTAGTCGCGGAGCACGCGCCTGAACCACGGATCGTCCGCCAGGTCGCTGGCAATGAGGTCCTTGGCCAGCTCGATTTTTGCGTGCGCCGCAAGTACAGAAAGTTCCGGCGAGGTGAGCCCAATCCCTGCGCGCAGCCTTTCGTGGAGTTCCTCCGTGCTGGGAAGGCCCTCCAGGTTGCGATCCACCTCTGCAACGTCCTCAAGCCAATCCATCATCCGTTCAAAGCCGGGGCTCAACTCCACTACGAGGTGCCGGTCATTGAAAAGCAGGATGTTCTGGTTCACGTTGTTTTCCAGAACCAATCGGGCTACCTCATTGGTCAGGGACTGGAGCAAGCCTGCCCGTTCCGCGGTGGGCAGCCTGCCTGAGGCGATCACACGGTCAACGAAGATCTTGATGTTGACTTCGTGGTCCGAGCAGTCCACACCGGCTGAGTTGTCTATGGCATCGGTGTTGAGGAGGACACCGGCAAGGGCAGCGTCTATCCGCCCACGCTGGGTGATTCCCAGGTTCCCGCCCTCTGCCACTATCCGCGCCCTCAGTTCGGTACCGTTAACCCTCAAAGCATCGTTGGCTTTGTCACCAACTTCAGCGTGGCTCTCAATGGCCGCCTTAACATATGTACCGATGCCACCGTTGTAGAGAAGATCAACCGGGGCCCGGAGAATGGCTTGAATGAGGACATGCGGCGGCAGCTGGGCAGTTCCGGGCGCCAGGCCGAGCGAGGTCCGGACCTCCTCAGTGATTCCTATTGCCTTGGCACTCCGCGAATGGACGCCCCCTCCCGGGCTGATCAGCGACGGTTTGTAGTCGGCCCACGACGAGCGGGGTAGGCGAAATAGACGCTGGCGTTCTTCGAATGACGCCCCAGCATCAGGGGACGGGTCGAGGAAAATGTGGCGATGGTCGAATGCAGCCAGCAGACGTATGTGGGGTGAGAGCAGCATTGCGTTTCCGAACACGTCCCCGCTCATGTCTCCGATGCCCACAGCTGTGAAGTCAGATCTTTGCGGGTCCATTCCCAGCTCGTTGAAGTGGTGCTTGACTGACTCCCAGGCGCCGCGCGCTGTGATGCCCATCTGCTTGTGGTCATAGCCCACCGAGCCGCCCGAAGCGAAGGCATCGCCCAGCCAGAAGCCATACTCCTGCGCGACGGCATTAGCGGCATCGGAAAAGGACGCTGTGCCCTTATCCGCTGCAACAACAAGGTAATAGTCGTCGCTGTCGTGCCGCACCACACCCTGAGGAGGGACCACCTTTTCTCCTCGTGACGTGATGACCAGATTGTCCGTGAGGTCCAACAGACCCCGGATGAAAATCCGGTAGCATTCCAAGCCCTCTTCCAACCATGACTGCCTGTCCGAGGCGGGGTCAGTGAGTCGCTTGGGATAGAAACCTCCTTTGGCTCCTGCCGGGACAATGACCGAGTTCTTCACTTCCTGTGCTTTGACCAGTCCCAGGATTTCGGTGCGGAAATCCTCGCTCCGGTCAGACCAACGCAGACCCCCGCGGGCGAGGTCTCCGAAGCGAAGATGAACACCCTCAAGGCGTGGTGAGTAGACCCAGATCTCGTATTTCGGTCGCGGCACAGGGGCATGGGAAATCACTGTTGGATCCAGCTTGACGCTCAGTTGGGGCTTGTTCAGGAAGTAGTTGGTCCGCAGCGTCGCTTCCACCAGGTCCATGAACGTACGAAGGAGCCGGTCAGCGTCGAGCCCCGGGACTTCGTCAATCGCGGCCTGCAGCTCCTTCCTGGCCGCAGCAACATTCCTGAAGCGGCGGGAGTCGTCCAAACCGGGATCGAACTTAGCGTGGAACAAGGCCAGGAGCGCGTGTGTTGCCCGGGGGTTGCCTACAAGTGTGTCCGCGATGAATCCATAGGAGTTCGTCGTCCCCAACTGCTGGAGGTACTTCGCGTAGCTTCGTAGGATTGTCGCTTGCCGCCAGTCCACGCCCTGACCAATAACGAGCGCGTCGATCTGGTCGGATTCGGCATCCCCCCGCATGGCAGCGGCGAAAGCATCTGCGAGGAGTCCGCTGCGGGCGTCTGGATCAGCACCCATCGGATACTTCACCCGGAGGTCGTAAAGATACACGGACTGTCCGCTGCCGTGAAAAAGTTCGAAGGGTCGTTCCTCCAGCACCTCTACACCGAGGTTGTGCAGTAAGGGCAGGATCTGGGTAAGGCTTCTGGGCGCCGTCAGATAAAGGCGGATCCGGGCATCCTCCTGCTGCTTGAGCGAAGCGCTGGCCGTCGCTCTGTAAACCTTGAGCAGGGGATCACCCACGGGTCCACCGCCTGTACCGCCCACATGCAACGTCTCAAAAGCGATAATGTCCTTTACGGCAATGTCCGTCCCGTAAACCGCGCTATAGCTTAGTGGAAACGCGTCCAACCACCGTTCAGAGAGCCGGGCGGCCTTTACAGGAGGGAAATGATCGCGAATTGCATTGCCGAGCATTTCCTTCCAGGAGCGGACACCTGATGTCAGGTGCCTCTCGAGTTCGGAAAAGTCGACGACCGTTGCCCCGGACGCTGTGGCTTCCAACGCAGGGGCGTTGACGTGCACCCGGAAAAGCACGCAGACCACGGGGGACCGCGCCGGCATCACCGTGACGTGGACGGATTTCGCCCTGATGGCCTGCTTTAAATTCTGTTCCATACGTAGCCGCACGGCTGTGGTGTAGTGATGGCGGGGTAACAGCACCAGACTTGAGACGAACTGCTCGGAAGAGCGGGGCCAGGGGAGCACTCGCATCGCTTGGAGCACCTCGGAACGAAGTATCTCGGCCGCTGGAACGGCGAGTTCGTCCGCCTCAAGACGAAAGAGCTCATCGCGTGGAAATGATTCCAGGATGGCCAGCACTTTCCCAATTTGGGGGGACGGGGGCCTGAACCCTAACCGTTCCACAACGGCCTGCACTTTGTCCCGGATGATCGGAATCCGCTGGACTGACTGCTGGTCGGCCGCCGGCGTGAAGAGTCCCGCGAACCTCCGTTCCCCGATGACCTTACCGCTCTCGTTTAACGCCTGTAGGCGCACTTCGTCCAGAAATGCTGCCCGTAGGACGGTGGACCGCGCACCAGAGCCCACAATAGTCAGTATCTGATGCCCGCCATGTAGCGCAGGTCCCCGCTCGGGTGTGACTTCGTCCAACCCAGGCCGCCTCAAGAGACCCAGCGAAGAACCTCCCCGCTCTGTCAGCAACTGCTTGCCGCCCGCCGTCGTGAGCTCATATTCCGTGTATCCAAGCAGCACGAAGTTGCCGGCCTTCAACCAAAGAAGCAACTGACGGTACTGCTCTCGTGCCGGAACAACGGCTATGGACGATTCCTCCACCGAGGCCACGGCCTCGGCGAATTTTCGGTGGATGGCCGCGGCGTCGTCAGCCACCATGCGCACATCCTCCAACACCGTATGCAGTCGGTCTGTCAGATCCTTCATCGCTGCGGCGTCTGCGAGCCTGCCGATTTCTGCCGTGACCCACGTCTCGCGTATTCCGTGGGGCATCGGTAAGTCCAAGAGTCCTTCTCTTGGTGGGCCGGGGATGACCTCCAAGAGTCCGTTGGTATGACTGTCGCGCACTACTTCGAACGTGGGATGTACGAGCAGCCGGACGGACGCATCTTCAAGCGTGAGTTCCGCCCTGATGGAGTTCAGCAGGTACGGCATTTCTTCAGCCACCACTGACACAATGCTTACGTCGAGTTCGTTTGAAATGTTGACTAGGGTCTGTCCGGGCATGCGCCAGGATGCCAAGTCAAGATGGTGCGCCGCTCTGGCACGCAGGATGTCGGAGCTGTAGCCCTTCAGTTCCTCTGTAGGTACATGGGCGTAGTACCAGGCGAGGAACTTGTCGTCCGGCTTGATGTCACCGGCACGGGCATTGCCCGGGCGGCGTGATTTCGCTGACATGGCAATGCGCCTCCACAACGCGGGGTGCCCGAAGACTGCCGTTGGTTATCTCGGCGCCGCGCATGATCTCATCATCGCCGCCGCTCAGCGACGCGTCCAGAGTATGTACGTCCATAGTCCCGCTCTCCCGACCGGGTTCGTCTGCTGGTAAGGGGTTCCCATGCCGTCGAATCCCGATCAGGCCTACCTTCTTCTTGGCATATGGGCGGAAGAGTTGCTTCAACATGAGTATCGTGGGCCCACTCAGGTCAGATGGTCGAAGTCTCCCCGAGCCCAGGCAGCGTGCCTTTGGGCGGAATCTTTCAGCACCTGCTTTGCACCTGATGCGATGATGTTGTTGAAGTTGCCATAGATGCGGTCGAAAGCGAGCTCACCGAGCTGAGCCGCGATGCGGAGGGCGACGGCACCGGACAGCGGTAGGTGGTTGGGGTAACTGCGCATGAAGGATACGGATCTGCGGTCCGGGTTGGAGAATACGCTGTCGCCGGTCAGCAGCACCCCTTTGCCTTCTGCCCCTGCGGTCCAGAGTGCTACCGAGCTGCCGGGGAAGTGCCCGCCTGTCTGATGCAGCGTTAGTCCCTCGGCGATTGTCGTGCTGCCCGACCACAAGGTGACGTTTGCATCGTCGCGTCCCAACCATTGCCGGTCCGCTTCTGAGACAAGCACCGGGACGTCGCCGAGACGGCGGGACCACTCCACCTGAACACCGTACATATGCGGATGACTGGCCGCGATGGCCAGCACCGGTCCGTGCTCAAGCACTCGCTGAACGGCGGAGTCGTCCACGAAGCCGACCGGATCCCACAGCAGTGAGCCGGCAGGTGTAACCAGGAGCTGGGAGGTCTGGCCGATTCCCACCTTTGGCTCCACCCTGATCGCAAAGAGTCCCGGCTCGTTTTCCGTCATCATGACCTGATGGCCGGACCGTTCCAAGTCCTTCAGTGTGAGCCACTCTTGCCCGGATTCCGGAACGTACTGTCGCTCGTCGGTGCAGATCGGGCACAACTCCGGTGTTGGTTCGTCGCGTTCGACTGCACAAGTTCCGCAAATCAGCATGGGCGTTTCCCTCCCGGTGTCGCTGGCGATCGCCCTGCACCCTCAGCAGGCCAGTGGCCTTAGCCTAGGGCAGGTAAGAGTCCCGAGGAAGTGAAGGAGCGCAGGATCAAGCCGGCGCCTACGGCGTAGGCCTGAATGCGTAGTTGGACGCGTAACGCACAACTTGGTTGTTGTCTCCGCTATCCAGCACCTTGGACCCGGAGGTGGACGCGTCCAGGACCACGGTGTGCACCGCGATGGCTGACACCGTGTTGTTGGTGGCGATGTAATTGTTGCTTCCCGAAGCGACCAGGATGATGGTGGGCGTCTGTCCGGATGGCGTGACCGACCCGGAAGGGACGTCATAGCTGAAGTGGTTGCCGGTTACGGTGTTGCTGTTGCCTGCGATATGCACCAGCCCGAAAAGGTCGTCCAGTCCGTTGTTGTATGGCTTCAAGGGATCAAACGGTTCCATTTGCCGCAGGAAGTGGTTCGCTCCCACGAGGTTTTCCGTGCAGCTTCCTTCGAAGTTCACCATGCCGGGGTAGAAAGCATGGAAACGATTGGACGTAATTGCAGAGCGCGTGCAGTTCTTGAAATGCACGCTGCTCTTGCCTCGTGGAAAGACGTTGTTGCCGGTCACCAGCAGGCCCATGTGGCCCTCAGCGAAGATTGAGAATCCCACGTAGCCGGCGCCGATCAGGTTGTCTGTGACTTTTGAGGCCTGGCCCGAGCCGGTCAGCTCCACGCAGGAGCCGCATTCTGCGAGGAAGTTGCCGCTGACGCTAAGGGCGTCAGTGTCCCGGACAACCAGTCCGTGTTCCAGGTACACCATGCCCATGCCTTCTACCCGGCATGAGTCGTTGGCGGAATCGAAACGGATTCCGGTTTTCCCGTTGACGTAGGAATTCTGGTTGGAATTGAAGGAGACGCCGTCCAGGCAGAAGTTCTGGAAGACGACGGAACTGAGGCGCGGGTCGCCCGTGCGATGAACCCGGAAGGCGTCGGTGTTCCCGTCCGTGTTTTCCACGCGCACGCGACTGCCGCCCGGGTTGATTTCATGCCAGCTCGAGGTGTTTCCGGCGTTGTAGCGAATGCTGCTGGAGGTGAATCCATGCCCGGAACCGCGGATGGTCAAGTAGCTGACATCCACGTTCACGCGGGTCTTCAGGGAGTAGTCTCCGGGCGGGATGTAGACCACTGCGCCGGGTTTGGATGCTTGGCTGGTCTGTTGGGATTTCACGTCGGCGATGATGCTGTTGATGATGAGCCCAATGTCGTTGTAGGGCGTTGCGGACGGGTTTCCGGGGACGGACCAGGTGGTGACGTCGTAAACGGTGGTCAAGGCGTGTTCTCCTCTGATCTTCGGGTACTTGCTTGAGTGGCAATGCGGGTGTTGCGGGATTGGATCGCTAGAGCAGGCCGATGATTCCGCGGTGGTTCGGCGTAGCCTGCGGGCCTTTCACGTCGGCAGGCTTTGCAGGATGACGGTTTTCGGCGGCCTTTTGGGCAGCCTTTCGGGCCAGTGCCCCCTCGGCGGACATCACGACGACGGTGCAAGCGGCTGCCGCTGCTGGAATCAACCGGAGGATGCTCCTTCGGCTAACAGTTCCAGGGTTCATGGTTCTCCTTTGAACGGGTTGATGGTGCGGGCGGGGGAGTTCGCCGGGAAGAGTGCTGCCTCGTTGTTGACGAGCGCGTAGAGCGGATGCACCAGTCAAATGCACGGTGCGGCACAGGCGATGGCGCGAGAGGCGGGAAAAGTGTGCGGCCTCAAGGGCACGGCCATAAGGGTGTGCCGCAATTTCCGGAGAACTTGCCAAAATTGCCAAATCCGCCAAAATATGCCAAAACGGTTTTTCTTCCGGCGACGATGACTTTAGGCCCGGGTCGCCCAGTGCGTCAAGAGCCTCCGATGCCTGGCAAAGTGACGCTTGACACGTTGCGAGAACTAGCCATATGGTTTTGCCAAGTCGTTTTGGCAAAACGATTTTTCATCTTCACCGTTACTCCCACCCACCAACCAGCTTCCGTTCAAGAGAAAGTGAGTCGACAGCGATGTCCACTCGAAACACCATCTCCCGACTCGTCACCCTTGGTGGCCTGTGCACTGCGGTGGCACTCGCGGCCACAGGCTGCGGTGCCGGCGGTCCGGCGCCCACTTCCGGCAGCGCCTCCAGTTCCGTCAATGTCCTCGTCGAGGCCGGCGGGCACGCTGAACTCACCGGCGTTGCCGAGCAATGCAAGAAGGATGCAGGCATCGACGTCAACTTCGTCGAACTGCCGTACGACGGCATGTTCAACCGCCTGTCCAGCGAGTTCTCTTCCGGCAACGTCTCTTTCGACGTCGCGGCCTTGGACTCCGTGTGGCTCCCCAGCTTCAAGGACGCCGTCCAGCCAATCGACGAACTCTTCACCGACGAGGCCAAGAAGGACATCTTCCCCGCCTTGGTGAAGGAAGCAAATGTGGACGGCCACTTCATCGGCATGCCGGCATGGACCAATGCCGAGATCATTCTTTACCGCAAGGACCTTTTCGAAGACTCCAAGAACAAGTCCGAGTTCCAGGCCAAGTACGGCTATGAACTCGCGGCTCCAAAAACCTGGAAGCAGTACCAGGACATCTCCGCGTTCTTCACCAAGGACGGAATGTTCGGAACGGACGTCAAGGGCGCGGTGGAAACGGAATGGCTGGCCCACGTGCTCCAGGCCGGTTCCCCTATGGTCCTTGACGACAACAACAATGTGGTGATCGACAACGCCGCCCATAAGGAAGCCCTCGACTTCTACGTAAGCCTGGCCAAGGATGCCCCCAGCGGTGCCGCGCAGGTTGACTGGGCTGCAGCGCAAAACCTGTTCAACCAGGGCAAGACTGCCATGACGCGTTTCTGGGCCCACGCGTACCGCCAGATTCCCGCCGATTCCCCAGTGGCTGGAAAAGTGGGAGCCGCAGCGATGATTGGCGGCAGCGCCGGCGTCGCGGGTGTTCCGGGACCGTGGTACCTCTCCGTACCCAAGGCAACCAAGAACACTGATGCTGCGAAGAAGTTCATCAAGTGCGCGTACGACCACAACAGCATGGGCATCGACTCCAAGCTCGGCCTGGCATCGCGCATCAGCGCCTTCGAGAAGTACCAGGACCAGCCCGGATACGAGAGCTTCAAGCCATTGATCGAGACGCTCAACGCCCCTGCCACCGCGACCCGTCCTGCAACGGCCAAGTGGCAGCAGATTGTGGACACGGTCCTCATCCCGTTGCTGCAGAAGGCAGTTGCCGGTGGCGATACCTCCGCCCTCCTGGCCGATGCCAAGAAGCAGATCCAGGACCTCCTGAAGTAAGACTCCGCGGCCGGCGCCTTGAACGCAACAGCCGGCGCCAGCCGCGGTCCCAACCAGCAGAAAAGAACACCGTGCGTATCTCCGATCGCCGCTTCGCCCTCTTCCTGATGACGCCCGCGGCACTGTTCCTGGCCGTCTTTGTTGCCTACCCGCTCTTCCGCCTCGTGGCCGACAGCTTCTTCAAAATTTCGCCGATCGCCGGCGGACCCCGTGATTTCGTGGGATTCGAGAACTACGTGACGGCCTTCGCCTCCGAGGCCTTCACAAGTGCCGGATGGCGCACCCTCGCCTACACGGTGGTGGTGGTGACCCTCGAATTCGCCCTCGGCCTGGGCATGGCCCTGCTCTTCACCACCCTGGGCCGGAAATCCCAGATTTGGCGGACAGTCTTCCTCTACCCGCTGATGATCGCCCCGATCGTGGCAGGCCTGTTGTGGAAGTTCCTGATGATCGACAACTTCGGCCTCATCGGCACCCTCCTTCACCAAGCAGGGATCCTCGAAAATCCCAACCAGATCGGGTGGCTCTCCGACCCCGGCATCGTGTTGTTCTCGGTGGCCATCCCGGATATCTGGCTCACCACGTCCTTCATGTGCCTGGTGCTCTTCGCAGGACTGCAGAACATCCCCGGCGACCTGATCGAGGCGGCCCGCCTTGACGGCGCAAGGGCACCGGCACTCCTGTTCCGGATCATCCTTCCGTTGCTGCGGCCCGTCATCGCCGTGGCATTGGTGGTCCGGGGGATCGACGCCGCGAGGGCCTTCGATACCATCCTCATCCAAACCAACGGCGGGCCGCAGTCGGCATCGGAAACCATGAGCCTGCTGATCTACCGGACCATGATCCGCTTCGGAGACCCGGGGCTTGCCAGCGCCATGGGAACCATCTACTTGCTCGCGATGCTCGCCGTCGCCTTCTTCGCGGTAGCCACCATCTGGCGGCCAGGAAAGGACACCTGATGATCACCGCAGATTCAATGTACGACGGCGGCAGGCCGGGCCCTGCTGCAGCCTCAAGCAGGCGCCGCGCGGCAATGGCCGTCCGCCTGGCAGCGGCGAAGAACCCCACGAAGACGGGAGATGTCGCCACCAAACCCGGGCTCCCGCCGTCGAGCACTGCGAACCCCCAACCGATGCGCAAGCGCCGTGGGGTCAACCGCGAAGGCCTCGAGGCGGGCCGCCGCAGCACACGAACCATCCTGTGGATCCTGCTGGCAGTGGCCATGGTGCTCTACGGCTTCCCGTTCCTGTACCTGCTGTTTACATCGTTCAAGACACCGATCGACACCATCGCTGTTCCACCCACGATCCTCCCCAAGGAATGGACACTGGAGAACTATGCCAACGCGCTTGGTCGCGGCGGCGTAGTCGCCTCTTTCATCAACAGCATCCAAACGGCCGTCATCAGCACCCTGCTGTCACTGGTCCTCGCTGTGCCTGCCGCGTACGGGATCACCCGCTACAAGACGCCCAGCGGCCGGGTGTTCATCATGGCAGCACTGGTGACCCGGATGGTGCCGCCGGTGGCCATCGGCATTCCCTTGGCGTCCATGATGGCATCGGCTGGCCTGGCCGATACTCCGATCGCACTGTCCATTGCGCACACGACGATCTCGTTGCCGCTCTCGATCTGGCTGATGTCCAGCTTCTTCGAAGCGGTGCCCCGTGACCTGGAGGAAGCAGCAACCGTGGACGGCTGCAGCAGGCTGGGCGCCCTGTGGCGGGTGGTGATTCCCGTGGTCTCGGGAGGTATCGCCGTCACCGCGATCTTCGCCTTCCTCGCTTCGTGGAACGAGTTCCTCTTCGCGTTGCTCATGACCGCCATCCGCTCGCAAACCACGCCAGTGGTGATTGCAAATTTCCAAACCCAGTTTGGACTCGACTGGGGCTCCATGACCGCACTCGCGGCGGTGTACTCCATCCCCGTGATCCTCCTGACGCTCCTCTTGCAGCGCAAGATCGTGGCAGGCATGACGCTGGGCGCGGTCAAGGGCTAGCGCCGTCACGGCGCCCGACGCAACAACCAGTAGCCTACTGATAGCCCCGCGGGCATCACCAACCATAAGGACGTGGAAGACAGATGAACAATAAGAACATCGGCATCAAGGACGTAGCGGTTGCAGCCGGCGTCTCCGTGACGACTGTCTCCCACGTCCTGAACGATGTTTCGTACGCCAGGATCAGCCCCGAAACGCGGGACAAAGTCAGGGCCGCTGCGGAGGAACTGGGCTACGGCCCCAACCGTCTTGCCCAGGCTCTCCGCACGCAACGGACCGGCATGCTGGGCTTGGTCAGCGAGGATATCGCCACCACGCCGCACGCGGGCAGGATCATTCTTGGTGCCGACGAGGCCGCCAAGGCCAGGGGCTACAACCTCATGATCATCAACACCCCTGGCTCCTCCACCCTCGAATCCAGGCAGGCGGATGTCCAGGCTCTCCTCGAGCGCCGGGTGGACGGCATTCTCTACGCCACCATGTACCACCGCAACGTGGAGCTGCCGGACAACCTCGGCAGCGTACCCTCGGTCCTGGTGGACTCGGTGGCGACCAGCGGAAGCATCACTGCCGTGATTCCCGACGAAGAAGGTGGTGCCCGCACTGCGGTTGCCGCGCTCCTTGAAGCGGGGCACACCCGGGTGGGCTTCATCAACAACACTGATGATGTGCCTGCAACCCGCCAGCGGCTCCAGGCCTTCCGGGCCAAGCTGACGGAAGCAGGGCTCGACGGCGACGCGGCACCTGTGGAGTCCGAGATCTCCGAGGTGCAGGGTGGCTATGAAGCCGCCCGCAGGATTCTGGCCCGCGAAAGCCGACCCACGGGCTTGTTCTGCTACAACGACCGGATGGCGATGGGCGCCTACCGAGCGGCGGCAGAATTGGGACTCAGCATTCCGGAGGACCTGTCAATTGTCGGCTTCGACGACCAGGAACTGATCGCCGCCAACCTTTATCCGGGCCTCACCACGGTGGCCCTGCCCCACTACGAAATGGGTGCCTGGGCCACAGAGCACCTGATTGACGCCGTCGAGGGGAAGACCGATCTTGCCCTCATGGCACTTCACCCGACCATTTTGAGCTGCCCGCTGGTGCGCCGCGATTCCATCACCGCGCCCCGCCAGTAGGCCGCCAGCCCTTCCACGTCCCAAAAGGAATGCCAGATATGTCCAGTAGCCTTGACGCTGCACGCCCGGAAACAGCCCCGGCCGAAACCGGCAGGTTCCGGCCCGCCATTCACTTCACGGCAAGGGATACCTGGCTCAATGATCCCAATGGCTTGGTCTTCTACAACGGCCTGTACCACCTCTTCTTCCAGAACAACCCGTACGACAACGTTTGGGGCAACATGTCCTGGGGCCACGCGACGTCTCCCGATCTGCTGCACTGGACCGAACACCCCGTGGCCATCGCCTGCGACGAACGAGAGGACATCTTCTCCGGCAGCGTCGTGGTCGACCACCGGAACACGTCCGGTTTCGGTACAGCGGATAAACCCGCCCTGGTGGCCATCTACACGAGCGCCTTCAAGTCGGGCACGGAACACAGCGGCATGCAGGCCCAGTCCCTGGCCTACAGCCTGGATGCCGGAATGACGTGGCATAAATATGCGTGCAATCCCGTCCTCACCAGGAACTCGGCCCACTTCCGCGATCCCAAAGTCTTCCGCTACTCCGGCGAACAGGGCGCGTATTGGGTGATGGTCGCCGTCGAAGCTGTGGAGCAAAAGGTGGTCTTCTACCGTTCGGAGGACCTCAAATCCTGGAACTTCCTGAGCGACTTCGGCCCCGCCAACGCTGATGCCGGAGAGTGGGAATGCCCGGACCTGTTTCCCCTTCCGGTGGACGGGGATCCGGACAACATCGCGTGGGTCCTGATCGTGAACGTAAACCCCGGTTCTGTGGCCGGTGGTTCCGGAGGCCAGTACTTCGTAGGGCACTTCGACGGCGTCCGGTTCCTTCCGGACGCAGGTTCACTCGTGGCGCCGGCGGGACTTGCTTCCCTCCCGGACGCCTCCGAAGCCTTGAAGCAATGCCTTTGGCTGGATTGGGGACGCGACTGCTATGCCTCGGTCTCCTTCAGCAACGCTCCGGATGGCAAGCGCATCATCATTGGTTGGATGAACAACTGGGACTACGCCAACGAACTCCCAACCGCACCGTGGCGGTCATCGATGACCATCGCGCGCGAGGTGAGCCTCACCGCCGTCGACGGCTCCGCCCGCCTTGTTCAGCGGCCGGTTCTGAGCGGAACTGCCTCAGGTGCCGGACCTTCTTTCCAGGACCGCCTGGCCACAGGCGCCGTTGAGCTGGGACATGCGGCCGTCCGCTTGCCGGATGCCGTGCCCGGCAGCGCGCAGGTTATCGAGGCCGAAATTATGCCTGGAACTGCCGGTCGAATTGATTTCCGGTTCTTCGAGACCGGCGACGGGAGTAACGGCACGATTCTCAGCTACGACACGAGCCGGGCACGGCTCACGCTTGACCGCAGGAAGTCGGGAAACACCGATTTCCACGAAAAGTTTGCTTCCGTGGAATCAGCGCCGGTTGATCTTGAAAACGGTGTGCTCCACCTGTTGATCATCGTGGACCACGGCTCGGTGGAAGTATTCGTCAACGGCGGGAAGGTAGTCCTGACAGATCTGGTATTTCCCCCGGCCGGTGCCGTGGGGAACCGGCTGGTTGCTGAGGGAGGCCCGGCAACACTGCGGAAGCTCTCGGTCTCGACACTCGCCTGACAACACAAAGGGAAGAATTACATGTCCAGCAACAACTACTACGACGTCACCGCGTGGCCCGTCGGCAATCCGTCCGAAGACGTCGGCGAGGTCATCAACAGCATCATCGCTGACATCAAGGCCCGGCAGAACAACTCCGACGTGGACGATGGCGGGAAGCCCGGCGCGGTGATTTACCTTCCGCCCGGCGATTACCGCCTTCGTACGCAGGTGGTCATCGATGTCAGCTTCCTCAGGATCCAGGGCTCGGGACACGGATTTACGTCATCGAGCATCAGGTTCAACGTTCCCGACGACGAATGGCCGGGCCTGCATGAGCTGTGGCCAGGTGGCAGCCGCATTCTGGTCGACATTCCCGTCAGCAAAGCGGGGGAGGCCTCCCAAGGGGCCGCCTTCTTCGTCCACCGTGACGGAAGCCCGCGGATAAGTTCCGTGGAGTTCTCAAACTTCTGCATCGATGGCCTGCACTTCACCCCGGATGGCTCGGGGTTGCCTGCCGAGAACACCTACGTCAACGGCAAGACCGGAATCCACGTGGCGAGCGCTAATGACTCCTTCCGGATCAACGGCATGGGGTTTGTCTATCTGGAGAATGCGCTCACGATCCACAATGCGGACGCGCTGTCCATCCACGACAATTTCATCGCTGAATGCGGAAACTGCATCGAGCTCCGCGGCTGGGGGCAGGCATCAAAGATCACCGACAATTTGATCGGGGCGGGCTTCAAGGGCCATTCGATCTTTGCCGAAAACCATGGCGGTCTCCTGATTACTGCGAACAACGTGTTCCCCCGTGGGGCGAGCAGCGTCCACCTTGTGGGTGTCACGCGTTCAAGCGTCACCAACAACCGACTGCACTCGTTCTACCCGGGGATGGTGATTCTCGAAGCGAACAGCTCGGAAAACCTTGTGGCCACGAACCATTTCCTTCGCGACCACGAGCCTTGGACGCCGTTCCTGGGCGTCGATAACGGACTGGACGACGTCTACGGACTTCTCTGCGTCAGCGGCAACAACAACTCTGTTGTCGCCAACCACTTTTCCCACATCCTGGATTCGCAAAGCATCCGGCCGGCAGGTGCGACACCTGTCATCATCCGGTTGCTGGCAGGGAACGGCAACTTCGTCTCCAACAACCACGTGGTGGCGTTGGACGTTGACTCCGCGTCGAGTGATTCCTGTTTCGCGGCCCAGGTGGATGCCTTACTGACCACCGCCGCCTCCCACAGCGTGGACGTGGCCGCCGCCGTTGTGGCGCCGGAGTCAGTCCGGAACACCATCCTGGATTCAGGAACTGCCGCGCAGGTTATCGCTGACAGGGCAGTCAACGCCGTCAGGGCTACTCCGGCGATTGGATCCTAGGCCGGGGCTGTCATCCTGCCGTGCGGTCTCTGCATAGGGCGGCGGCACCTCAGGGGGCGTTACCCGGCGTCGCCGTTATGCTCCCTGGTGGCAAGCCGCTCGAGCTGCCATTGGTGAACGTCCGGCAGCCAGTCCAGCGTGGCGGAAGGACCGACCCGCGGGTCGTGCGTCACCTTGCCGTCCCGAATGTCACAAACATAGGCGAGGTCCTGCTCAATACGTGCCTTTAGCTGATCGGCCCCTCCCACGGAACCGTGGCCGGGGACAACCGTCCGCACTTCGTGGGCCATGTTTTCGAAGATCTGCAACGCGGCGATGTAATCGCCCAGCGGATCCTTCGCTTCCAGGTCCAGGAACGGCATCAGGATGTCAGAAAGCATGTCGCCGGCGACGAGGACGCCTGGACCGTCGATCAACACCGCTGCGTGGCCGGGGGCGTGGGCTTGATGCTCGATGATACGGGCTTTGGGCCCATTCCACGGGATGCGGGTTGCTCCCTCCGGGAGGCCAGTGAGGAGGCCAAGCAGTTCCATGGGAATGTCCCCGGCATACTCCGGTGGAAGGCCTTCGGCAACGCGGTCCTTCCAGTCCGCGTGTGCGAGGAGGCTGTGGAGCGAGTCCGAGCACCGGGCTGTACCGTAGCGCGGCACCTTGCCGAAGTCCCGGTGCCAAAGTACGTGATCCCAGTCAGGGTGGGTCGAGAAGCCGGCAACAACGGGCTCGCCAAGCCCACGTAAGTCACGGGCAAGGCACGACATTTCGGCGGTCGTTATTCCCGGGTCGATCAGCAGCACGCCGTCATCGCCTTGAACCACAACGGAATTGCTCTGAATGAAGTCGCTCTCATGGACCAGAACGCCTTCAGCGACTTCCCTCAACAAAAGTGGCCTCCCGCTTGTTTAGTTCGAGGCGTCCTTGCGCTTCTTAAGACGGCGGACGACGAGCCATACAATGAACGCTCCCAGCCCAGCGTACAAGGCGTAATTGAGGAAGCGGGAGTACTGGTCAACGAGGTGATACTGCGCTCCAAGCAGCGCACCCAAACCGATGAGCAATGAGTTCCAGAGGCCGGTCCCTGCAAGTGTGAAGAGACTGAACGTCATAAGGTTCATGCTTTCAGCGCCCGCGGGCAGCGAGATGAGGCTTCGCACGCCCGGGAGGAGCCGACCGAAAAAGATGGCCGACTTGCCATGGCGTTCGAACCAATCGGCCGCTTTCTCGAAGTCCTCGCGATCCATCAACGGCAGTTTGGACAACAGACGGATGGACCGTTCCATGCCCACCTTGTAGCCAAGCCAGTACAGCAGGAGCGCACCGGCATAAGCCCCCAACGTGCTCGTGATAAAGACCAGGACGATGTTCATGCTCCCTTGCCGGGTGAGGAAACCGGCGAGGGGAAGGATCACCTCGCTGGGAACAGGTGGAAACACCGTTTCCAAGAGGGTCAGAAAGCCAACTCCCCATTCGCCCAAGGCATCGATGATCCGCGCCACGACACCAAGAAATCCAGTCAGTTCATCTACCGGACTTTCCGTTCTGATGAGGAGTGGCAAATGAGGTCTGCTTTCTGGAGGAGGGAGGGAACGTACTCACGATTAAACGCCCTCGGGCAAGAACATGAGCATAGGCGGGGTCCTGCGTGGCGCACGGCTACCCGCGGGATGCAGCAAGCCGGGCTACCTGTTCGGGTTGGAGAGGTCGTGTGGCGTGCCCTTGGAGCAGTAAGTACAGGCGCGCTGTTTCTTCCACTTCCTCTGCTGCATCCACTGCCTGTGCCAAGGAGAGTGCCGAAACGATCGGCCCGTGGTTGGCCAGCAGCAGTGCGTGGCTGGAGAGGGCGGCCCGTTGGGCCGCTTCGCCCAGTCCTTGGTCTCCGGGCGCAAAATAGGGCAACCGGGTCAGCCTCCCAACCCTCATCACGAAGTAGGCGGTCAGCGGCGGCAGAACGTCATGGTCGTCCAGATTATCCAGACACGAAACGGCCGTGGCGTAAGTGGAATGCAGATGGACGACAGCCTGGTCCTGAGGCCGCGCTTTGTACATCGCCAAATGCAGAAATGCTTCTTTGGACGGGCGGGCTCCGGAAAGGTGGTCGCCTGTTTCCGAAACCAACGCCAGATCATCTGTTCCAAGTTCCCCCAATGAAGCGTTGGTGGGTGTGATGAGCATCCCGCCGTCCACACGTGCACTGAGGTTTCCTGATGTCCCCCTGGTCAAGCCTCTCTGATGCAGTGACCTTGCCAAACGGACGAGTTCGTTGCGGCAGTCCATTCCGGTCATAGGTTGTCATCCCATGCGTCAAGGAAGAGTGTTGGACCGCCCAGGTTTCCCGATTTGAGCAAGAGGGATAGTGAAGGTGCGGTTTGCGTTGTCAGCCAGGGGACGCCGGGGGAGGCTTGTTTGCCGACATGCGCCGTGGTGACGCCAAGCCTGCGGACTACAGCGCCGGACGTTTCTCCGCCGGCGACGATAAGCTGCCTACATCCCATACCGACGAGTCCTTCGGCGATTGCTGCCAGGCTGTCTTCGGTAATAGCAGCGGCCCGGACCTTACCAAGCTTCCTCTGGGTTCGGATGACGTCCTCGGGGGAGGCAGTGGAATGAATCAGGATGGGGCCGCGCGGAAGGTTCTCCCTCGCAAAGTTCAGCGCCTGGGCGATCACGTCCCGTCCTTCTGCGACGGCAACGGGGTCCACGAGGAAGCAGGGACGAAGCTGCCGGAAAGTTGCGATCTGGGCGTTCGTCATCTCGGAGCAACTGCCGGCGATGATCGCCGCCGGTCCGGTTGGCCTGGCCGCTGGTGTTGACTTCGGTGGGACGCTGGATCTGCGTGCAGCAGCCAGACCTCCGACGAGTCCTGATCCGCCGGTGACAAGGGCGTGATCGAACACTGCAGCCCCCAGCACTTCGAGGTGGCGGTCAGTGAGTGTGTCGACGACGACGTACCCGGTTGCGTCGTCCCCCAGGTTTTGGAATTGGGACCGAACGGCTGCCGCACCGGCTTCAATCGTGCTGTAGCCTACGTGGCCGACGGGGGTTGTGGTTTGGGCTTGGAGCAGCCTGGGCACGTTCGAATCGGACATCGGCGTCAGCGGGTGATGGCGCATTGATGATTCCTGGAGGAGATCTGTTCCCGCGAACAACACCCCGTTGTATACGGTCCGTCGCAGTGCAGGCGTTCCAGGAGCTACAACGGTCACTTGGCCCGCAGCGGCAAACTCTTCCCGCAAGGCATCTGCGACGGGCCCGATGTTTCCCTCAGAAGTGGAGTCGAATGTCGAGCAGTACTTGAAGTAGAGCTGACGAACCCCGCATGATCTGAGGGCCCGCGCCGCAGCGAGCGACTCTTCCACCGCCTCCCCGGGGGACACGCTGCGGGTTTTCAGGGACACAACGATGCAGTCGACGTCCTGCGGCGGGACGGTCAGGTCGGGGATACCGAAGGTCTGGACCACACGCATCCCGGCGTCCACGAGGGTGCCCGCCACATCGGAGGCGCCCGTGTAATCGTCGGCGATGACTCCAAGCCATGGGACGTCGGATTTCATGTGATTGTTGGGCATGGCGGGTTCTTCCTCGGGTAGGGACGTCATTTACTGATCCTGGCGTCCGAAAAGAGCGCTGAGCTGTGTCATGCCGGAGTCGGGGGAAGCGAGGACAACCGGGCCTCCGGGCCGGTCCCGAATGTGCTCGATGGCTCGGGCCATGGACGCTTGTGCAAGAACGACTACGTCGCAATCTGCTGCCAGTTCAGCGAAAGAGTCGAGGACAAGGCTGTCATGCAGTTCCCGGTTTCCCGCGCGCAGGGCGTCGAAAGCGCCTTCGGCCTTCACAGCCGTGATGTGGGGTTTCTTGTTCTGCTTTTTGGCTGAGTCCTGGACGAGCCGTGTGGTTGGGCCAAGCGTCGCCGACAATGTCGCTAGCACGCCGATCCTGTGTCCGGAGGCGACGGCGAGATCAGCCATGGGAGTGTCGATGCGCAGCACGGGAATCGAAACAAAGTCCTGGGCAGCGGTGGCCGCTTCGCCAACGGAGGAGCAGCTCACGAGCAGTGCATGGGCTCCCGATTCCTCGGCATAGCGGGCATAGGCGACCAGTCGCCGTCGAACATGTCCGGGGGCTGTTCCCTCGGCAATGGTGTCCTGCAGCAAGGATTCGTCCACGAAGTGCAGCACGCGGAGACGCGGAACCAGGTTCCAGGCCAGGTGCTCCATATCAGTGACAAGCCCGGGGACAGTGTGGAGCATTGCAAGCAGTGGAGTTCGGCTCATGGTCAGGCCTGCTGTCGCGCGATGGTCCGCGCGGGGTAATTGGTGGGGAGGTGAGTCATAAGTTGGGGTCCTTTCCTTGGCGGACGCGGTGGTCTTGAGTCCCTGGTCGGCGGACATAGGGCAGTCTTCTGGGCTGGAGTTCCGGTCAGATCAGCGTAAAAGACAAGAAGCGTCTGATTATCACCCCTCACCGCAATGCATTATTGCCAGGAGCGAAAGAAGCTCATCGCATTCCATGGAACCTCCTGGCCGCGCTCCCTGTAACACTCCTGCCCCGACAACGAAACCTTTATGCGCCGCCTATCGTCAATTGTTGACAATTGCTAGGGTGATTAGAGTGCTCTTCCGAGGAAGGAAGGGCCTGCCACTACTAAGGGCCCAGCCCGCGAAGGAGCAGCCATGGTCAAGGCGACCGTTATGAATGACGCAACAACAGCAAACCCCGGGGAACACAAACCCAAGGAGACTTCAACGACCCCCGGGCAGACGGAAGTGTCCTTCCGCCTGTGGAACAGGGACGATCTCAAGACCGGTATCTGGGAAGTCACTCCGGGAGAGTTCAAGAGCACCCGACCCGGCTACGACGAGATCTGCCAGATCCTGAGCGGGAGTGGAACCATCACCGAGCCGGATGGCAGCAGTTTTGAAATCGGACCCGGTACCCTCTTCGTCACCCCCGCAGGCTGGGAGGGCCACTGGACCATCCGCGAAACCGTTCGCAAGATGTGGGTTGTTAAGGACGTCCAGGAAACGAAGGAATAGTCAGGCCTGACATGAAGGGTCCGGGGCGGCAGCAGCTGTCCCGGACCCTTTTTGGCATCTTTCGTGGTTGTTCCCTGCAACTAAGAGCCTAACCTCGCTGCAAGGCCATCCCGCAGGTGCTCAATCGCCGCGGTGATGCGACGCGGTGTTCTCACGGTGGCAGGGTAGAGGGCAAATATGTCGGCGCTGGGCGTGGGCACGTCGGCGAGGACCTGCTGAAGCGCTCCCTGCTGTATCAGTGGATTGACGTGCCACGTTGAGCGCATCACCAGGCCCATGCCCTGGACGCACCAGTCAGTCACCACGTCACCGTCGTCACTGATCATGCTGCCCCTGACGTCTACGTACTGCTGCTCCTTTTCGCCAAAGCGCCACAGTGAGTAGTCGGCGTTGTTCTCGCGCAGGACTATGCAGTTGTGCCGTTCAAGGTCCCTGATGGTGCGTAGTGGCGGGGCGCTGTCCATGTAGCTGGGCGCCGCGCACACAATCCGTCGGTTCCGCGCCAGCAGTTTTGCTTTGAGCCTTGAGTCCGAAAGTCCGCCGACCCGGATGGCGATATCGAAATTCGTACCCGAGATGTTCAAGGGCAGCGGTGAAAGTTCCAGGTCTATCTGGATCAACGGGTGCTGCCGGGCGAAGTCCGCTAGCAGGGGCGCAATGTGCGTGCGGCCGATCCCAGGGCTGGAACGAACGGCGATGCGTCCCCTGAGCTCAACATGGTGCACTGACAATGCTTCCTCAAGATCGGATTTCTGCTGAAGGATGGCCAATGCTCCGGCCGCATAAAGCTGTCCCTCTTCGGTGAGGGTGAGCTTGCGAGTGCTGCGCCTGACCAGTGGCACGCCCAGCCGCGATTCGAGGGCGGCAAGGCGTTTGCTGACCGCTGAAACCGACTTTCCCCAGTTCCTGGCCGCCTCGGTCAGGCTCTGCGAACGGGATACCTGTTCAAAGAAATCCAAATCATCGATTGAGCTGAGATCCATGGCTGCTTCTTTCGCTTAGGGAAACAATGCATTGTCTCATATGCCCTTATCTGGTGTCTTCTTGTGTCATACGCTGGTTTGACTGAAAGCGCGTCCCACGGAGAGCCGCCTCAAGAGGCGGGCCGGAATCGGTCCATGGCGTGCAATAAGGGAAAGCAAGGTAGAAGTATGACTGCACTCGAAACTGACGTTGTCATCGTCGGTGTTGGCTCGGTAGGAAGCATGGCGAGCTGGCAACTCGCCGCCCGTGGTGTGCGGGTCATCGGAGTGGACAGGTTTTCGATCCCCGGCCCGTTCTCTGCCTACGCGGGGGAATCGCGCATTTTCCGCAAGGTGTACGCAGAAGGTGGGCACTACACACCCCTCCTGAAGAGATCCCAGACCCTCTGGCGTGACCTGGAGAAGGTCAGCGGCGCCGACCTGCTTCACACGACGGGCGCCCTCACGATCTACGACGAGAACAATCCGCGGTTGACAACACTTCTTGACGCGGGGAAAACCAACGGATTGGACTTCGAGTTTCTTCGCGGTGACGAAGCGAGGGCACGGTACCCCGAGCATGTCATCAGGGACACTGACGTCACTGTTCTTGACCCCGAGGGAGGTTACCTGAAGTCGGAGAAGGCCGTTACGGCCGCGTTGGCAGAGGCCACCCGTCTTGGCGCCCGATTCCTGGGAAACCGGAAAGCCCGGACCGTTGAAAAGCACGGTGACCGGTACGTCGTCCGGACCGACCAAGAAGAGATCATTGCCTCCCGGGTGATCCTCTCGCAAGGCAATGGTGCCGGTGCTGTGTGCAAGGAACTCGGTGTTCACCTTTCCGTCCTGCCGCAGATCCTGACCTGGTTTCCGGCCACGGAACCGGCAGCCTTCTGCAGGGAAGACATGCCGGTCTTCCTCAGGAGGGCGGAGGAAGACGGGCGGCCGGACAAGGCACAGTTCTACGGATTCCCTAGCGCGGACGGTTGGACGGTCAAAGTGGTCGCGAGCATATTCCTGGATGAGGTTGACTCCATGGAAAAGCCTCCCACGTGGGACCCTGCACACCTGGACACCATCCGGGCCTGGGTCCGGGAGTTCATCCCCGGCCTGATGCCTGAACCCCTGCGGGTTGCCGTGTGTGCGGACGGTCATCTGCCGGACAAGACCGGGCTGTTCGGGACGGTGCCCGGAATGGAGGGCGTCGTCGTCACGGCCGGCCTTTCCGGCCACGGCTTCAAATTGGCCTCCGCCTTGGGAGCTATTGCCGCCGACCTCCTGCTGGACGGAAAAACAGCCACGGATGTCAGCTTCATGGATGCTGCCAGGTTCCTCGGACCAGACATGAAATTCACGTCCTTGGCTCTCAGCTAAGCCGCACGAAGAATAACTATGACAAGAAACGGATTAATAATGGCAAACACCAACTTCCGCCCGAAGTACATCTCCTACGATGTCTACGGCACGCTGATCAACTTCACCATTTATCCCACCACGCAACGTCTTCTTGACGGCCGCATCCCGGAGGAGCAGTGGTTGGCCTTCAAGAAGGTCTTCCGTGCATACCGGTTCGACGAGGTCAACGGCGACTACAAGCCCTACCAGCAGATCCTTCAGGATGCCTTTGACCGCGCATGCAAGCGATTTGGTATTGGACCAACCCCCGGTGCCGGCGCAGAGCTCGCTGAGGCAGTACGCAACGCTGTTGCGCACGAGGACGTGCCGGCCGCGCTGAAGCTCCAGGGCGACAACTATAAGCTGGTGGCATTGTCCAACGCCGACGACAGCTTCCTGGACATCAGCATTCCCAAGCTGGGTGCAGATTGGCACGCCGTGTTTACCGCTGAGCAGGCCGGAGCCTACAAACCGCGCCTCCAGGCGTTTGAGTACATGCTGGACGCCCTGGACGCCAAGCCTGAGGACTTCCTGCATGTCTCTTCGCACCCACTTTACGACCACATCCCGATGTACAACCTGGGCTTCCGGGACCTTGTCATGCTGGACCGTGGCGCTGAACCCTTCGCCGACGGCTACAACATCACCACCGTGAAATCCCTGGATGAGTTGAACAAGTTGCTCGGTCTCTAAGGTCCCGTCACGCCCTCCCCGGCCACTCCTTACCCGCCCAGGGATCGTAGTCGGCCACCAGTTCCTCCTGCGGAGGTCGGTCGTCCTCGGGAACGTGCTGGAGGTTCACCCGCACCCGGTACCAGAGCGAGCTTGAACCCCGCATGCCATCGACCAGCACATCGGCCGGGTGCAGTGCGTGAACGATGCCGGCGTGGCTCTCCTTCCATTCTTTTAAGGCAGATAGCGCCTCGGACTTGGTCTTCGTGCGGGCCACTTCGATGAGCGGCATGGTCGATTGCCGGCGCCCCGTCCCGTCACCGGAGCGGGGCGCCTTTTCGGCGGGACCCAGTTCCTTGGCGAGAGCAAGTAGTCCGTCGAGGGAGCCGGCTGTTTCGTCGATCCTGCTGTGGGGGTCGCCGAGGTCCGCAAACCGTTGCGGCACTGTCCTCACGGTGAAGCTGTCAGGACGGATGGTGCGGACCTCGTCCCACGTGAGCGGGGTGGAGACCCGCGCATCGGGGAGTGCGCGCACTGAGTAAGCCGATGCGACCGTGCGGTCTTTGGCGTTCTGGTTGAAGTCGACAAACACGCTCTCGCCGCGCTCCTCTTTCCACCACCGGGCAGTGGCGAGGCCGGGCGCGCGGTTTTCGACTTCACGGGCGAGGGTCTCGGCGGCCAGCCGCACATCCTTGTAGGTCCACTGCGGCGATATGCGGACCAGGATATGGAGTCCCCGGGATCCGCTGGTCTTCGGCCACCCCACGAGCCCGACGTCGTCGAGGACCTCCTGTGCCACATATGCGACATCGACGATCTGTGACCAGTCCACCCCGGGCATGGGATCCAGGTCGATCCGGAGCTCGTCGGGGTGCTCGAGGTCCTCCGCGCGGACGGGGTGGGGGTTGAGGTCAAGGCACCCGAGATTCACTACCCATGCAAGGCCTGCAGCATCCCTGATGACAGCTTCTTCGGCTGATGTGCCGGACGAGTAGCGCAGGGTTGCTGTGTCGATGAACGCGGGGTGGTTTTCAGGTACGCGCTTTTGAAAGAACGGTTCGGCATCGATCCCCTTGGGGAACCGTTTGAGCACCATGGGGCGGCCGCCTGCTCCGCGGAGCGCCCCGTCGGCGACTGACAGGTAGTAGCGGACGAGGTCGAGCTTTGTCAGCCCGGCGTCCGGGAACACCACCTTGTCCGGACTTGAGATGCTCACTTCGCTGCCGGCGATGTCAAGGATCTCTGCCGGAGTCTTCGACGGGCTCATGCCGACACGCTAGCAACGATCGGATCACCCTGCCAGAGCAACGACGCGGTGATCCGGACGTGCAGGAAACTCGTTCGACATCCTCTCTCGTGCCAGACTGGACGCATGTCTCCACGTCTGGTGAAACCCCGCGCCCGTTCCGGAAACGATGACAGTCAGCGCACTCTCCAAGGTGACAAGGGTCGTCACTTGGCAGTGCGGCTCGACGACGCGTGGCTGAGGTTCTCTACACAGCTGGCCATTCGCCGCGGCCGTGTGGAGACTGTGATTCCCTATACCGGATACGGCACGACCTCCTGGGTCCGGGTGCTGGCCAGGGTGGTGCTCGGCGACCCGCGCGATATGGGAAGCGACACCACCGAGGGACCGCTGAAGCCATTACACGAAGGTATGCGTGGTTGGCGAAACTTCACCAGCGCCCCGGTAGCGCACGCAAAGGTGTTGGTAACGGTCGCAGGCGAAGTCCATGAAGTCGTAGCCGATCGCGGCGGTGTGGTGGATGCCCGCATTCCAGCCGCGCTGGCGCCGGGTTGGCATTCGATCTCCCTGCAGTCCGGGAGATCGACAGTGGAGGCTCCTGTTCAGGTCATAGCGGACGACACTGACTTTGGGGTTGTTTCCGACATCGATGACACGGTGATGGTGACGGCCTTGCCCCGACCATTCCTGGCAGCGTGGAACACCTTTGTCCTCAATGAACACGCACGGACGCCGACTCCGGGAATGGCTGTACTGTACGAGCGGATCGTCAGGACGGTACCTTCCGCCCCCGTACTCTACCTGTCTACGGGTGCGTGGAATGTGGCGCCCACGTTGGCCCGGTTCTTGTCGCGGAACCTGTATCCGGCGGGCCCCAAGCTTCTGACTGACTGGGGCCCCACCCCTGACCGTTGGTTCCGGAGCGGCAAGGAACACAAAAGGACGTCTTTGGAGCGTCTCGCGGAGGAGTTCCCGGGAGTCAAGTGGTTGCTCGTCGGCGATGATGGTCAGCACGATGAAGCCATCTATTCCGACTTCGCCCAGCGCCACCCGGAGAACGTCAGGGCCATTGCGATCCGGCAACTCTCCGTTGGTGAAGCGGTCTTGGCGGGTGGCCGGTCGAAGTCCGAGGGCCAGCCCACGCCGGGGATCCCGTGGATATACGCATCGGATGGTGCCGGGATGTCCTCCCAGCTTGAGCAATTGGGCATCATCCGTACCAGTGAGCGCGCTGAGGACGCACCCGACGAACCAGCCTGAGCACGGCGTCCCACCGCGGCTTCTCAGGTGTTAAGTTCCACCATCAGCGCGGGCAGTTGATCGGCCAGTTCGCGCGCCAGGAATCCGAGCGGGCCGAGCTTGCTGGCCAAACGGTCGGCTGCTGCGGCGTGAAGATGGGTTCCCCAACAGGCGGCCTGAGCGTCGCTTGTTCCCCGCGCCCGAAGTCCGGCGATCGCACCGGCCAGGACATCGCCGCTGCCGGAAGTCCCCAGGCCGCCGTATCCGGTGGTGATCTTCCAGAGTCCGGAATCTTCCGGTGCATTCCCCGATGGCAGGGAAATAACGCCTTGGCAACTGACCACGGCGTCGAACCTCTTGGCGACTTCCGCAACGTCGGCTTCCAGGTCCCTTACGTCGCGACCCAGCAGGATGCCCGCTTCCGTCGGATTGGGGGTCAGGATCATTCGTCCGCGCCACGGGCCCAGTTGCTCTTCGAGAGGGACCAACGCGCCCAAGGCATAAGCGTCAATAACGACGGCGGGACCACCTTGGCTGTGTGGCCCACCGTCGTGTTCCTCCCGCTCGAGCAACGCCCGCAACAGCTCTCCTGTCAGTTCGGGATCGTCCAAGCCGGGTCCCACCAGTATGGTGTCGGCCCGGTCGAGGTAGGAAGAGATCAGCTCCAGGCCGTTTCCGGTCAAGGAACCTGCGGCGTTTTCAGGTAACCCCAAGGCCCCGCACTCCGGCAGGGCGACTCCAATGTGCGCGGCTACGGATTCCGCAACAGCCAACGTGATCTTGCCGGCGCCCGCACGCAGGGCCGCGGTGCCGGCCAGCAAGGCAGCACCGGGCGTTGCCCGCGCCCCGCCGATGACCACGACTGCACCGCGGGAATACTTGTCCTCGCCGGGCGCAGGCAGCGGCCAATCGCGTAGCAGCGAGGGCGTCACCGGCGTGGTGCCCGTCCAATCACTGCGGGTGGACACTGGCGTCCCCTGCATGCTCAGTGATGGTGACGCCGTGCTCCGCGAGGTGGTCCGCCACGTTGAAGCTCTCCAGCTTCCAGGGACCTGCCCCTGAGGGCCGGACGTACCTGGTGATCGACGCGTTCAGGACCGACGTCCCGGCGGCAAGGTCGAGGAGCTCCTTTTCGGACATGCCCTCCAACACGTAGCGGAAGAGGAGGATGACTGCGTCATGGCACACCACCATCACCCGGTGCCCGGTTCCCAGGTTGTTGAGCTCAGCGAGGACGGAACGGATGCGGAGGGCTACATCGGCCCACGATTCTCCGCCGGGCGGCCTGTAGTAGAGCTTGCCCAGCCACAGCCGCCGTTCGGCTTCCTCGGGGAAACGCGCCTCAACGCCCAGCCGGGTCAGCCGGTCCAAGATCCCCAGTTCGCGGTCGCGCAGCCGTTCATCGGTCCGCACGGCCAATGGCCAGTTGGCTGCCTCAACCGCGATTTCGGCGGTCTGCCTGGCACGGGCATACGGTGAGGACACCACGGCGTCGGGGCGGAACTCCTCGGCAATCCGTGCCAGTGCAGAACCGAGTGCCTTGGCTTGTTCCTGCCCGGTGCCGGAAAGATTGACGTCCGCATCACGGGCAGGAACATTAATGACTTCTGCCCCCGCAAGACGTGCCTCGGTAGCTGCGACGTTGCCTTCACTCTCACCGTGGCGTATGAGCAGCAGGTCGACAGCGCCGGCCTCTTGAGTTGCTGCCCTGAGCCCGTCCTTCTCCATGGAAACCATCCAATCCTCCTGCCGTCCAAATGACTCGTGCCCACATGACTTTGTGCCCACATGACTCGTGCCTTGCCGAATGCGGGAACAATACCAACTGCGTACCCACGCGACCATGAGATAAACGGGGTGCCGCTTGATGGTTGCTAGGGTGGAACCATGAAACGTCGCTTTGCAGCCCTGTCCGCAGTCCCCTTGTTGCTGATGCTTGCCGGTTGCGGCGCCGTTGAAGAAGCCGCTGGAAACGCGGCCAGCGAAGCAGCTTCCAAGGTGGCCACCGCTGCTGCCGACGAAGTAACCCGGCAGATTTGCGCGGTGGTCCAAGACGGCTTGGTCAGCGTTGACGACAAACGCCTCCTCGGCAGCCTCGTGGACGCCGCCCGTACAGCCGGTGTTCCGTCAGAAATCACGACGCCCATGGACCAGATTGCGCAGGCCGGGGACGAAGTACCGGCTGAGTCCGTCCAAGCACTCAAGGACGCCTGCCCCGCCTGACCACATGGGGTAAGAACACCAACGGGCGGTGACCGCGTCACCGCCTGTTATTACACTGGGGTCCATGACTGAGCAGGAACCGGAACATACCGGGGGCTCAAAGGCTCCCGACGACGGTCGGCCCACAGACGCCGTGGCCGTCACCTCCGCACCTTCCCCGGACGGTGCGCACCTTACCGATCCTGGCGCCGTCGACACATCCCTGCGCAGTCCCAGGGAGCGTTCCCGGACGTTCGCCGGGATCCTGGTGAATACGGCGCTCGCCAACATCACCACCAGCTATCTCTGGTTTGCGCTGACTTTCTGGGTTTACCTGGAGACGCGGAATGTGATTGCCACCGGCGTGATCGGTGGCGCTTACATGCTGCTGATCGCCCTTTCCAGCATCAGCTTCGGCACTTTCGTGGACCGCTACCGCAAGTTGACGGTGATGCGGTTCGCCGCTGCTTTCACTTTGGTGATGTTCGTGGTGTCCGGGGCGATGTTCCTCCTCACACCGATTACCTCCCTCCTGGACCTGACGCAGCCATGGTTCTGGATCTTCACGGTCATCATCCTGGTGGGCGCCGTCGTGGAAAACATGCGCAATATCGCCCTGTCCACGACTGTCACGATCCTCATCGAACCTGACCGCCGGGCGAACGCCAACGGCCTGGTGGGCATGGTGCAGGGATTGATGTTCGTCGTCACGTCGGTGCTCTCGGGCCTGTCGGTGGGGCTGCTGGGCATGGGTGGAACAATTGTCGTTTCGCTGGTCCTTACGGCTTTGGCCTACGTCCACCTGCTCACCCTGCGAATGCCGGAGGAGGTGCGGGCGGCTGCTACTGACGCGCACGGCGGTTTCGATTTCCGCGGTTCGCTCGCCGCAGTACTGGCCATCTCCGGGCTCTTCGCGTTGATCCTCTTCTCCACGTTCAATAATTTCGTCGGCGGCGTCTACATGGCGTTGATGGATCCCTACGGACTGGAGATGTTCCCCGTGGAGCTGTGGGGTACATTCTTCGCGGTGGGTGCCACCGGGTTCATTGTCGGCGGGGCCTTGATCGGAAAGTTCGGGCTTGGCTCAAATCCCTTGCGCTCCATGCTCATCGCCGTGGTGTTGATGGGTTTCCTGGGGGCGGTGTTCACGCTACGGGAGTGGGCGTGGCTGTATGTTGTCGGAATTTGGTTGTACCTGGTGCTGGTTCCGGTGGTGGAAGCCGCCGAGCAGACTGTGATCCAGCAAGTAGTGCCCTTGAACCGACAGGGAAGGGTCTTCGGCTTTGCCATGGCGTTCGAATCGGCGGCCGCTCCCATCACTGCCTTCCTGATCGCGCCCATCGCCCAAGTCTGGATCATCCCGTATGCACGTTCCGCTGAAGGTTCCGCGCAACTTGCACCGTTGCTGGGCGAAGGAACCTCACGGGGCATCGCACTGGTGTTCCTGATAGCCGGAATCATCCTGGTTGCAGCCGCATTGTTGGCCTTCATGACGCCCGTGTACCGCCGGGTCTCTGCGTCGTACGCGGAAAAAGCGTCCCAGAGTTCCCAGGAGTCATGAAATCGCAGCCCTTGGGGCCTATGAAACCTGTCGCAGGCGCAAGCACAAAACGCTGAGCCGTGGTGCAATCCGCGGTTCGGGAGGACAATGCTGGCATTACCCAAGCCTTCCGAAACCAGGTGGAGATCGTGAATGAACCAAGTGCTCATGAAAGCGTGGTCAACCGGCTGATCCAGTGCATCAACGATCGGCGGGTCGAGGTGATGGACGAGTTGTTCCATGACGACGCTGTAATGCATTGGCCGCAGTCCGGCGAAGTGGTTCGGGGCGCTGAAAACCGCAGGGGCATCTACAACGCCTTTCCCCAACTGCCAACCATCACGCCGCGACGACTACTCAGCGGAGGAAACATCGTCGTGGCTGAGGCCACTCTGGATTACGGCGGGCCAAGGTATGAGACAGTGTTCATTTTTGAATTCAGGGACGGCCGGATCGCCAAGGAAACCGCGTACTGGAGCGAAGCCTTTGACGCGCCTGACTGGCGGGCACAGTGGGTGGACAAGCATCAGGAAGCCCAATAAGCAGCAACGCCCGGGGAGGCGCAATGCATGACAACAACGCCGAAGGTTCGTCGGCCGAACTGATGGTCGACCTGATCATCTCCTTGGACGGGTACGCCTCAGCTGAGGGGTGGCCCGGTTTCTGGGGACTGGAGGGGCCGGAGTATCTGGCGTGGCTTGGGGAGGAAGGGGAGAAGGGCTATACATTGCTGCTCGGGTCCAGGACCTACCGCCTCATGTCCGGCATGTCAGAGGAAGCCGCGGCGGAGGACTCGGGATTTTCCGAGGCCGAGGGGGCCAGCCTGACAGGCCTTGCCGCTGTCCCCAAGATCGTCTTCTCCTCTACCCTTGAGTCTCCCTTGACCTGGCCGAACTGTGAGTTGGTAAGTGGGGACGCGGTGGAAGCCGTCCGGGAAATGAAGCGAAACAGGCCCGGGCCCTTCAGCACATTGGGCAGCCTGAGCCTGTGCAGGTCCCTGCTCAGCGCCGGCCTGGTGGACAGGTTCCGTCTGGTCGTCTTTCCCGTCATTACGGGGGTGACTGGCCGCGAGCGCATCTACGACGGGTACCCGGACATCTCCCTCGAGATGGTTGACAGCCGAATCTTCGACGGGCGCCTTCAGCTCCTTGAGTACGTGCCCACGGTCCTTGATGGCCCTCCGGGAACCGGCAGTAGATAGCCCGGGCGGGCCCGTGCTGTAGCGTTGTGGTCCATGGTTGACGTGGAGCGGTTCCGGGTCCGGCTTGAGAAGGAGCGCGAGCTCAAACGTGGCCTGCTGCAGTCCCTAAAGAACGACATTACCTCGGTCAACCTTGCCCGGCAGGACTCCAACGTCGACGACGAACACGATCCCGAGGGCAGCACCATAGCTTTCGAACTCTCGCAGGCGTCAGCGCTGTTCGAGCAGAGCCGGGTGGGCTTGGAGCAGATTGAAGCTGCACTGGAACGAATTACGTCGGGAACGTACGGGACCTGTTTGGTCTGTGGCGCTGCCATTCCCGAAGGCCGTCTTGAGGCCAGGCCTTGGACTCCTTACTGTGTGAACCATGCCTCGGGCAGGGCATGAGCGGCTATGCCCGCAGTGCGTAGTTCAACAACACGATGCCGGACGGAAACGGTTTGCACTCTAAAAGTCGCAACTTTGTCCAGCGGCTGATGTCTCCGACGAACGGGATCCCGCCGCCGAGGATGACCGGCACAATGGACACACCAAACTCGTCAAGCAAGTCCAGCTCGATGAACTGGGTAACGAGTTGCCCGCCGCCGAATATGCAGATGTCCTTGTCCTCGGGGATTGAGCGCTTGATCATACCTACGAGGTCCGGGAGATCGCCGGAGAAAAGCTGGGTCGCGCCTTTGGATGGAAGCGATTGGTCGTGCGTCACGACATAGGTGGGAACGGTGGAACCGCCACCACCCATGTCCAGGACATCGCGGTACGTCGCGGCTCCCATGACGTAAGCGGCAGTCCTGCGTTCCGTTGCTTCGAATCCGTAGTCTTCATCCTTGGCCATGGCATCGTTCAGCCATGACAGGTCACCGCTTTCCGATCGGATGTACCCGTCGAGGCTGACGGCCATCCCGCCAAAGACCACGCTCACGCCCGCGATCCTTCTTCCGGTGCGGGGGCTTCCGTGCTGGAGCGGTCTGCCGCGGCACCCTGTCTGCGGGTTGCCACCAGGAACGGAAGTGAAATCAGTTCTATGATGCCGGCCATCGCCAACGATGCTGGATAACCATAAATGTCGGCACCCCGGCCCAGGAGGGGCTGGACCACGACGCCGCCGCTGGACCCCATGAGCGAATCGAAGCTGAGCACTGTGGCCCGCTGCTTGGAGGGAATCAAGTCGTTGACGTAGGCCTGCCGCACCGGCGTTGCCGCCGAACCGACTACGGCCCATAGCGCCAGCAGCACGAGTGCAACCCAGAAAATCCGCGTGAATCCGAGGATCAACAGGATCACGCCGCCTACCAGGGCACCCAGGACCAGCACGGACGTGCGTTTGTGGAAAAGGCGTCGCGCATGGGGCGCGAGCCAACCGCCAACGATTTGGGAACCGGCAACGATCGCCGCTGCCAGCCCGGCGATGGAATAAGCGCGCGGGTCGCCGAACAGGTCAAGCAGGTATGGCTGGAGAGCGTAGAAGACGTAAATCCCGACGCCGGCACTGAAGGGTGCGGCCAGCATGACATAGCGTACGGGAGGGTTTTTCAGGCCGTTCTCGATCGACGCCGAAAGAACAGTCCGCGTGGCTCGGAGAGGGTGGGTGGATCGTTCGGGGGTGAATCCGATGTCGCGCATCAGGGCAAAGGCTACTGCGAACATGGCTACCAGCACGAGAACCCTCAGGAGGAAGGGCAGTCCCAAGTTGGTGGCTTGGGCGATGACGCCGCCCGCCACCGAGCCGAGCAGCATGGCTACGCCTTGCACCATCTGCCCCCTCCCGAGGACGGTTTCCAGGCCGCCTTCGTAACCGGAGTATCGCAATGCGTCCACAAGCCAAGCTTCAACGGCACCGGAGAAGAAGGTGAAACCAAGGCCCAGCAGCACGGAAACTACCGCCCACATCCAGAAGGGCGCAGAGATCTGCCAGAGGACGTAGTAGAGGTACGTGGAAGCAGCAAGTGTGATGGTGCCCAGCAGGAAGGAGGTGCGTCGCCCCCACCCGTCGGCGATGACTCCTGTGGGCACCTCGAACAACACCATCCCCGCCGTGAAGAACGCGTTGGCTGCGAAGGCTTCAAGGTTGCTAAGGCCTGCGTCGAGCAAGAAGAGCGTGTTGATTCCCCAAATAAAGGACGCGGCAATGGTGTTGCCGAGGGTCAGCGTGAGATAGATACGCTGAATCTTTCGGGCGGCGTCGTTCATGGAGTCGCCACCGCGGGGAGGAGGGGCCACGAAGTCATTCTCGTCCGGTTCGCCGTTATCCGCCAGAGCGGGAAGAGCTATGGTTCGTGGTGGATGACGATGTCCTGGGATGCAGCCCATTCGCTGACATCGCGACGTTCGATCGCGGCAGCCATCATGTCCGGGAAAAGGTCCGGTGTGCAGGCAAAGGCGGGCACTCCGATCCCTGCCAGGGCTGCGGCGTGGTCGGAATCAAAGGAGGGGTGTCCACTGTCGCTCAAAGCAAGCAGGGCAATCATGGTGGTTCCGCGGCCGACAATCGCAGCAGCCCGACGTAACATCTCCTCTGCAACCCCGCCTTCATAAAGGTCGCTGATCAGCAGGAGAATTGTCTCAGCGGGCTTGGTGATCTGGTCCTGGCAGTATGCCAGCGCCCGGTTGATGTCCGTTCCGCCGCCCAGTTGCACACCAAAGAGCACGTCAACCGGGTCATCCAGGTCGTCTGTCAGGTCCACGACCTCGGTATCAAAGACCACCAGCCGGGTGCTTACCGACCGCAGCGATCCCAGGACGGCGCCGAAGACACTTGAATACACCACGGATTCGGCCATGGACCCGGATTGGTCGACGCACAAGATGATGTCCCGCTGGATCTCGCTGCTGCGCCGGGCGTGGCCGAGCAGCTTCTCGGGTACCACTGTGCGGTACTCGGGCTGGTAGTTCTTGAGATTGGCGGCGATGGTCCGGTTCCAGTCGATGTCCCGGTAGCGGGGCCGACGGGTTCGTGCGGAGCGATTCAATGCACCGGACACAGCTTGGATGGTTTTCGCACGGAGACGTTCCTCGAGTTCCTTCGTCACCTGCCGAATCACGGATCGTGCCGTTTCCCGGGAGTGCTCCGGAATGACACGACCAAGACCGACGAGCGTGCTCACGAGACCGATGTCCGGCTGAACGGTGCGCAGCATCTCCGGTTCAAGCAGCAACTGCCGCAGCCCCAGCCGGTCCATGGCATCGGCCTGCATCACCTGGACCACGGAGGACGGAAAGTACCCTCGGATATCACCGAGCCATCGGGCAACCCGGGGGCTTGACGCGCCAAGGCCGCCGCGTCCTTTGGTGGGCTCGCCGTAGAGCTCTTCCAGGGCCGCGTCACGTCGGGCATCGGCCGCCGAGAGTTCCACACGGTGGCCATCACCTGTTGCAATGCCGTCGGCCTCGTTCCCTCCCAACACGAGGCGCCAGCGGCTTAGCCGACTCCGGCTTTCGCCATCGATGCTTTGACTCTCTTCGGTCATGATGCGGCCTCCCAACCCAGGTACCGGGCCATCGTTTGGATTGCAGGGAGTGCAGCGGCTATATCCAGTGTGGCCGCCTCATCTTCCTGCGCTGTTGCGCCCACCCGGCTCAGCTGTTCCCCGATCTCGCGCCGCTCCGGACGGCTGAACGCCGAAAACGTCCTGCGTACCAGTGGCAGGACGTCGTCGAAAACGTCGTCCGGTACGCCGCCGATCCAATCATCCACAATCTGCAGCAGGCGGCGATCGTGGATCAGGAGCGTAGCGTCACCGGACAGCAAGCCATCGAGCCAAGCCGCGGCCTGAAGAGCAGGCGTAGCCCGGGAAAGACCCCGGCTGAGGCTGGCAGCAACGTCATCGCCGTCCACCATGCCAGCATCCAGCAGCAACCTGGTAGCCCGGCCTGCGATCGAACCATGGATACGGTCCGAATGGGCCACGGTTGCCAGCGCTGCATGCCAGTCGGCCAGGGGCAGATCCGGCAACAGGGTGAGGCCGTCCTGGGCGGAATCGATGGCCCGCCGCATCGCCAACGCGGCCTCGTCATCCAATCCGGAACAGGCAGTGGGCAACCCGACGCAGGCACGAACAGCCGTGGCGTCGAGGATTTTCCGCACGCTCGTAACGTCCACGCCACGAACGTTTCCGTAGCGGCAGGTGCGTGCAAGGGGCGCGATCGCCTCCAGGAGGGGCGGGACATCCTGCTGGAGCGCGGTGCGCTCCGCCAGTGCAGATACGACGCCGGCTATTCCGTCGGGCAGTTCGGCCACCAGGCATTTGCCTAGCAGTTCGCTGAGTTCAGCGAGGCTGCCGGCAGTCTGGGCCTGTTCCGACACGAACGTCGCGGCGGCGGAAGCAACCGTGGTGCCATACCGGCTGGCCTCCACAATGCTGATTGCCAGTTCCGGCCGCCACTGAAGGGTCCATGCCTCCTTAAAGGTGCCCGTTGTACGGCCGACGTCAATGGGCACACCCCAGTCCACGCCGAGCAAATCCAAACGGTGAAGCAGCACCGAACGGGCGAGCTGGTTTGGCTTCCGCAGATCCAGGACCAGGGTTTCTTCCATGGCGCCGGCCTTCATCCGCAGCCGGCGCTGGGTTGCTGCAAGATCGGCGGCCAGGGGAACAGTCGGAACCGAATCCGGAACGGTTCCCAGATCCAGCCCGACAGTCAGTTCCCTGTGAATCAAGGCCAGCGGTAGGGGAGAGCCGTCGCAAAGAACCGCTTGGGTGGCATCGTCGAGTTCGGGAAGGCCCGGGCTCGGACGTCCTCGAACAGCGGCAAGCACGGTCGCCATCCGGCTTGCTTCCACCACAGAGGCCGTTGATGCGTCCAGGTTTTCCCGGCGTAGCGCGTGGGCCACACGCACGAGCCATGACGTCGCCACGTCGGCGGCATCCTCCCGTGGAATGTCCTGAGCTGCTGTGTCCCGGGCTGCCATACCTGGCGCCGCAGCGCTGCTCGCGGTCCAGTGCTCGAAGAGATGCTGGTAATACCCCGGCGACGAGACTCCGGCGCCATAGCCACTGCGCAGGCTTAGCCGGTCCGACGTCCATGGCACCCACGTGACCGCCACTTTCACTTTGGGCAGTCCGGCGAGCACTTTGTTGTCGGCCGCAGCCGAGGGAAAAGTCCCCGGGACCAGCGCCGGCGCGTGGTATGCCCCGCACACGACTGCGATGCGCTCGTGTCCCTCACGCATGGCAGCCCGCAGGAGGCGGCGCATCGCCGCTTCACGACGGTTGTTCTCCGCAACATCCGGATGGTCGGGCAGGCGTTCGTCCAGGGCTCGGATCTCCGAAATGGCCTCAATAAGGGCATCAAAACGATCAACCGGGTCCGAGTTTCGGTGCTCGATCGCGTCTTCCCACCACCGTTCCGCATCGGTGTAACCGGCGGCCTCCGCCAGCATGGTGACGGCATCCGGTCGGTACGGCTGCTGTACCGAAAGGGCAGGCGCCCCGGCTTCTTCGGAGGGCCCGCCGTCGTGCATCACCGCCGGACCGGAAGAGGCATCGGGGAAACTGTCCACGACAGCCGCGGTGGGAGGACGCTCAGCGGCTAACCGCAGCGCGAAGCTGTGGGTGGCAGGCAAGTCGATGGCACGCACGGCAGCTCCTGTGGACAGCGCCCACTGGATGGCAACCCATTCGGGCGAAAAGCTTGCCATGGGGTAGAAGGAGGCAACCCTGGGCTCGTCGACCGCGTAGATCAACCCGGCGACCGGCGGTGCCATCCCGGGGTATTGGACCATACCGATGACCTGGTCCAGCTCCGGGGGACCTTCCACCAGGACAAGGCCCGGCCGGAGTCGGGCCAGTGCCTGCGCAACGGAGTGCGCCGAACCGGGTCCGTGGTGCCTGATGCCCAGGACGTGGACGTCTGTCATGGTTCAGGACAAGCCTTTCAGTTGAACGATTCGAGGTCGCGGCACGCCCGGTAGAGGTCCTTCCACTCGGGCCGGTTGCGGACCACGGTCTCCAGGTACTCCTGCCAAACGACGCGGTCCTGGACCGGGTCTTTGACCACGGCGCCCACCAGGCTTGCGGCGACGTCCTCGGCCCGCACCACACCGTCCCCAAAATGCCCAGCCAAGGACAAGCCGTTGGTCATCACGGAGATAGCTTCGGCTGTGGACAGCGTGGCGGACGGTGACTTGATGGTGGTGCGCTGGTCCTGGGTTACGCCGGCCCGAAGTTCCCGCATCACCGTGACAACACGCCGGATCTCGGACAGTGCAGCCAGGTCGGCCGGGAGCTCCAGCGCCGCACCGAGGCTGCGGACCCGGGTCGTCACTATCTCGACTTCCTGCTCGATGCTGTCCGGGAGTGGCAGGACCACCGTGTTGAAGCGGCGGCGGAGCGCCGAAGATAGGTCATTGACGCCTTTATCGCGGTTGTTGGCGGTCGCGATGACGTTGAATCCCTTGCGCGCCTGGATTTGGGCGTTCAGCTCCGGGATCGGCAAGGTCTTCTCACTGAGGATGGTGATGAGGGAGTCCTGCACGTCGGATGGTATCCGGGTCAGTTCTTCCACCCGTACGAGGCTGCCGGTTTCCATTGCTCGCATGACCGGGCCGGCAACCATCGCCTCACGGGTCGGGCCTTCTGCAAGCAAGCGGGCATAGTTCCAGCCGTAGCGCAGGGCTTCTTCCGGCGTGCCGGCGGTTCCCTGGACCACCAGGGTGGAGGAACCGGAGATTGCGGCGGCCAAGTGTTCCCCCAGCCACGTCTTTGCAGTACCGGGCACGCCAAGGAGCAACAGTGCCCGGTCCGTGGCCAAGGATGCCACGGCGATCTCCACCAGGCGTTCCGAACCCAGGTATTTGGGTGTGATCTCCACGCCGTTGGCGGGCCGGCCGCCCAGGATGTATTGGGTGACCGCCCACGGCGACAGATGCCAACCCGGCGGCCGGGGCCGGTCGTCCACAGCCTCCAAAGCACGGAGTTCGTCGGCAAATGCGTCCTCGGCATGGGCCCGGAGGATATCCGTTCCGGTCTGCTCATCGGTCATTGGAAGGCCTCCGTCAGGGTTTGTCGGAATGATTGGTATTGAACGGCGTCGCGGAGGACACGACGGCGGGCGGCATCGTCGTCCGAGCGCTCCAGCATTCTTCTGCACTGCTCTGTTGCCTCGGGTGGCAATGCGGTGGGCAGGATGCCGGCGAGGTGCCTGGCCAGGAGTCCGCCGTTCTTGCCCCCGATCATCTCCAGTACGGCATGTGACAGGTCCGGCCCCCACGGCCTGGCCAGGTCCTGGACCAAGGATGCCAACGCCAACGGCTGCCCTGCCTCGGCGCGGAGGTGCCCCACCACGTACTGTTCCCGTTCGGGCGGCGGCAAGCAATCCAGTAACCGAACGTCCGTGCGGATGGTCAGCAGGGCACGGACCCACGCGAGGTCCCGGCGCGCCACGACGGCTGCGCTCAGTGCTTCAAGAATCCTGGGTTCTTCCTCCAGGAGCGCCGCGATTGCCTCCGGCTTCCGACCGGACACCGTTGTCCACACCTCCAACGGGGCTCCCCGGACGATCGTTTCCAGGCGGCCCAACCGGTCCGGTTCCCCGGTGCGGGGATTCGGCGCCAGGCCGTCGCGAAGAGCCGCTGCATCCGGATCCGGAGGGAGATCGATAGCGACGCGCTTGTTCAGCAGCCCTTTGAAGTGCAGGAGTGGACGCAGGCGGTCGGCCATACGGCCAGCCCGTGCACTGTCCGGAAGACGGTCGAGCAAGCCTACTGCGACCTCGCGGACACCCTTTGCTTTGTCGTCCAAGGCCCTTTCAAGCAACGCTTCGTCGTCAGCCCGCAGATCCGCGGACAACGAGTCCAGGTGGCGAACCCGCTCCCGGGCGCTGAGGTCATCCCAAGCAATGTTGAGTCGTTCACGAGCGAGAGCGGCATCGGCCATCTTCGGAACTCCTTGCGACGCTTTGGCGCCGACGGGATGCGGGCCAGCTGCGCCCTGGCCGGCGGATTCGTGTCCCGGTTCCAGGTTCCACAACCACCGGCCGCGTGTTCCAATGGCCGGTTCCAGCTGTCTGAAGATTTCGGATTTTGTGCCCGCCAACGCGAACAACACCGGAAGCAGCCGGTGCGGTACCCGGCGTCGTGATTTTTCCGCCAACCGCAGCCAGTCGGCCACCAGTTGCGTCCGTAAGTCCGGCCCAACCGGCGGCTGGTTCAGCAACAGGTCCAGCAGGCGCGCGGCCTCCCCGTCGGCCTGGGGCTCGGTGTCCGGCTCTGCCGGCGGGGGGAGCGCGGTGACAGACGGCATCGCAACGCGGGAGGAACGCCTGATGACGTCCGCCAGTGCTGCTTGGTCAAGCAGCGATTCCTCATTGGACTGAGGAGTCGGTTGCGACGTCCGGGGTCGCACGCCCAACTCGCCGGGCGGCTGCGGAGGGGAGTGCCGACCCGTGCCCACCAGCGCGGTTGTCCGGAGTTCATCAAACCACGTCATGGAGTCACCACCGTACCGTCGATGGCAAGGGTCAGGGGGCGAAAATGGCCGTCTTCGAGCTCCCCGAAGACATCCACCGGATAGCCGCCCGTGATCGCCAGCAATGAGTCCATGGATGCGTCGATCAGGGGAAGGGCAGCTCCGGTCCCGTCCTGAATCCAGCCGTGATTTCCCCATCCAAACCGTACTGCGCCCAGCAGGACAGGGTGACGGGCCCGCCATGGCGACACAGCGACGGCGGCGGCCTCTTCTTTCAAGGCGTCCGCTATGGTCCCTCCATTGCCAAGGCCGGCAGCCAAGCCGCGCGACGCAACAGCGCTCGTGAACATCGCCCGTTGTGGTGCCGAGCCTGGATATCGGGCCAAGGTCACGTCCAGCAGCGCCCCTGCCAGTTGCGGTGTCGCCAGGCCTTGACCCTGTCCCGCAAAGTCCAGTACGACGACGACCGTTCCGTCAGGCGCGCGAAGCCACGTCCGTTGCTGCTGGAGTTTGCCGTCGTCACTTCGATGGGCGCCCAGCACCAGCCACGGTCCAGGTAGCGACTCGGTGCCTGCCACGTGAGCGGAAGCGGTGGCCCACCCAAGTGCTGCCCGCACGTCCGCGAATTCGGCCGGTGTCAGTTTGTCCCTGTCGCTCCAAGCCTTGGTCAGGGCCCACCAGCGGCCCGCATGAAGCAGAAGATGCTCCGCCCAATCAGCGCGGGCATGGATGTCGGACGCCATCGCCCTGACCTGCTCGGCCAAGCCAGGCAGCTGCGAGTCCACCATTCGGGCCGCCACGCTGTCCCACCACGAGTAAGGCTGGTTGCGGGCAGCCGCCAAACCGGTCCGGACAAGGTCCATCAACCAGAGGGAAATGTCGCTGATGCCTGCGTCCATGAGCTGAAGCCGGTCAGCCAGCCGCTTGGCCTGCGCCGCCGGGTCGGCCGGCTGATCACTTTGCCTGCGTTCCCGCGCCGTGGCTCGCTCCGCTCGCTTGGCCGCCCACTCCTCAGCGAAATCGGCGGTCCCTGCATTGTCCCCTGATGCTTCGCCGCGGGACCACATGAGGAGCAACGCCAAGGCATGCTTGCACGGGAACTTGCGGCTGGGGCACGAACACCGGTACGCGGGAGCGGCGGTGTCCACGCTGACTTGATAAGGCGTCTTTCCGCTGCCTTGGCATTTGCCCCACACCAGGACGTCATTGCTGCCTGTTTCCGACCAAGGGCCGGGCCGGGCAAGCTTTCGGGCCGCTGCCAGGGACGACGCGTCCGGTGCGGCACTGATTACCCTCGCCTCGTCCCAACGCCCCATGACAGCCATTCTGCCTGATGGCCCGGACACTGTCGCATGATATCCGCGTTAGGAAGCCGGCGGCGTGCAGGGCTTCGGCTCTTGGGCACCTTTGAACCAGGAGGGCAGGTCCGCAACGTAGGCGTCACGTACTGCCTGTCCCTGGACGGCGGTCCAGTCGACATCGGCCTTCACGTCGAGTTCCACCTCAAGCTTTTCCCACTCGAACCAATTGACCATCTTCACGGATGGATAGTCGCGGGGAATCGCCGGGTCGAAGAGCTGCCGCCACCACGCCTGTTTGATAGCCAGTTCGTCGTCACCGCCGCGGGATGGAATGCTCAGCGCGGCAGTTTCAGGGATGGCGACGGGTTTGTTCCTGGCGGAGCCGTACTCCTCGTAGAAATCAGGTACAGCGAGTTCGTCACCTCCGGTCCCTGCGTAACTGCCGGTGAGTTGACGGATGAACTTCCCGTCCTCAGGAACCACGTTCGTTCCTGACTGGTACGTCTCACCCCAGTGGTAGAGGGACATGCCCACCCAGTCTGTTGCGTCGTCGCCCGGGTAGTACGGTGCGTAGGGGTCGTCAGCAGCGGTCACCGAGCCATCGCCGTCGGTATCCAGCGCCGCGGACTGCGGGGGGCCTTCTTGAACCCCGTGCTGCCCATCGCTGAAGGGGTAACCTCCGCCGTAGTTTGGCGCCCACATCATGTCACTTCCCGGTGCCAGCCGGTGGACGGCTTCGGCCACTGTCCGGAAGGCGTCCACGTACTGGGCCGGTTTCTGGCCCCAGCGGAACCATGAACCGTTCATTTCCTGGCCAAACCGAACGATCACGGGAACGCCGCCGTTGTTATAGCCCACCAGGCGTTCCCCGAGTTTTTCGGCATGTTCCTTGGTTACGGATTCGAGTCCGTCGTGGGGTTCCAGCGTCAGCAACATGGTTCCGCCGTTGGCCTTGATCTGTTCGAAGGCCGCGTCAAGGTTCCGGGCGTTGTCCTGGATCAGCGGGAAGGCTGTCGAGTAGACGACGACGGCGGGTCGTCGCCCGAGCTTCGTGGCGTATTGCTCGAGGGTCTCCCGCTCCCAGTCCAGGCTCACTCCGGAGAGGATTCCGGCGTCAGGAACCAGATCTGTTGCCACCACGCAAACCGGTGCTGCCGAGGGCTGCGGCGCGGAGCAACTAACGAGGCTCGCACCAACAAGGACCAGAGCTTGTGCCCGGATGATGCCTCTCATGACGCTTCTTCCCCGCGTCACTTGTGCACAAACTTCCCCGGCGCCCCCCGCGCGTCGCTTGATCATGCCCCCAATCTAACAAGGACATCTGCGTGCGGCCGCGAAGACAAAAGCCCGGACGATCTTTGCGGGAGACCGACCGGGCTGTTGCTGCGGGCAGACTAGGCGTGGCTGACCAGCTTTGGCTTGATGGTGCCCTCCGATGGTCGCCTCGCGTCGAGCAATGGCGTGAAGAATTCGCCGAGTTCCGCTGTTGCGGTGAGTGGAAGGACGTTGGCGACGTACTGGTCCGGTCGCACAACTACCACGACGCCGTCGCGGCTGAGTCCGCGCTGGTCGTAGATATCGTGGGCGGGATCGGTGCCGAAGACCTTTTCGAGATAGGTGAGCTCGAACGGGCCGACAGTGGGTTTGAACACGGCTGGTACGGCGTTGATGTCTACTCCGGTGTGGTCTTGTTGGTAGATGACTTTGACGTCGAACCAGGCGTCGCGGTCAAGGTTTGACGGCGTCGCGGCCAGCGGTGAGTCAGGTGCTGTTGCGAGCCACTCGGCCAGGTCCGCGACCGCGCCTTCGGCGCCTGCGGGCGCGGCGTCGGCGAAGACGTAGATCCGCCAGCGCCCGTCGGCTTTTGCGTGGTGGCCCAGGTGCATGGGGTTGGTGTCGCATACCCGCTGCACAGGCGCGGACTTGAAGCGCTTGCCTACTGGGAACCCGGTGGCGAGGTCCTGGTGCTTGGCTTCGGCGACCACCATGGAAGGCGCATACTGGGTCATGAACCCGGCAGGGAACTCCGCGGTGCTGGTATAGAAGGTTTCAAGCTCGGTGGGGTCCTTGAACTCCTCCGGCTTCTTGGCCATGAGGGTGGACCATTCCTTGTCGAAATCGATCAGGTTCTTCGCCACG
Source organism: Paenarthrobacter sp. NPDC089322 (assembly GCF_040684895.1). Lineage (NCBI taxonomy): Bacteria > Bacillati > Actinomycetota > Actinomycetes > Micrococcales > Micrococcaceae > Paenarthrobacter > Paenarthrobacter sp. NPDC089322. The sequence continues at coordinate 5,098 of NZ_JBFBGW010000007.1, read as the reverse complement.
ACCTGACGTTCGGCCGAGTAGGTATCCAGCAGCGATTCGGGGCTGCGGCCCTCGATCACGTGGCCGAGTTTCCACCCAATGTTGAACCCGTCCTGCATGGATACGTTCATGCCCTGCCCGGCCTTGGCGGAGTGGGTGTGGCAGGCGTCGCCGGTGATGAACACCCGTGGCGTGCGCGTACCGCGTTCATCCGGCAGGACGTCGTCGAACCTGTCCGTGAGCCGGTGCCCCACCTCGTAAACGCTGTGCCACGCGACATTGCGTACGTCCAAGGTGTACGGGTGCAGGATGTCGTTGGCCTTGGCGATGATTTGCTCAATCGTGGTCTTCCGGACCGCGCCGTGATCATCGGCGGCGACCTCACCCAGGTCCACGTACATCCGGAACAGGTGACCGCCTTCGCGCGGAATCAGCAGGATGCTGCCACCGGAGCCGGACTGGATGGCGCACTTCGTACGGATATCCGGGAAGTCCGTCACCGCCAGGACATCCATCACACCCCAGGCGTGGTTCGCCTGGTCACCGGCCAGATGGCAGCCGATGGACTCGCGGACCTTGCTCCGCGCACCATCGGCGCCGACGACATACTTGGCACGGACCACCCGTTCCTGGCCCTCGTTCGGACCGGCGCTGTGGACGAGGGACACCGTGACGGGGTAGTCGCCCTCACCGGTTACCTTCAGGCCCTGGAATTCGTACCCGTAGTCAGGCTTCATCCGGGCGGGCGAGTTGGCCATGAACTCGGCGAAGTAATCCAATACGCGTGCCTGGTTCACGATCAGGTGCGGGAACTCACTGATACCGGCCGGATCATCCACCGCTCGGGCGCTTCGGACAATCTTAGAATGATCCGCCGGGTCCGGCTTCCAGAACGCCATCTCCGTGATCCGGTACGCCTCCGCGATGATCCGCTCCGCAAAACCAAACGCCTGGAACGTCTCCACGCTCCGGGCCTGAATCCCATCGGCCTGGCCGATCGCCAGCCGACCGGGGCGGCGCTCCACGATGCGGGTGGTGATGTCCGGGAACTGGGCCAACTGGGCCGCTGTCAGCATCCCGGCAGGGCCGGTGCCCACGATGAGGACGTCAACTTCATCGGGAAGCTCGGCCGGGCGGTCGATTCCGACGCCGGCCGCCGGTTCGACTCGCGGGTCACCGGATACATAACCGTGGTGGTGAAACTGCACGGGCTTTCCTCACTTCTTCGTGGGCTGCAGGTTGGATTGAAAATTGTTCGATAATAGAACACCTCGTTCTATTATCGCTCAGACAATGGTAATGCGCCTCACAACCGCGTTCAAGTCTTTTGACGCCTTCGGCAGGAAGGTGGCTCGGTTACTCCGCTTTTCTTTATCTCCGTGTCAGGATCAGGTATGCCTCGCCTGATGCTTTTGGATACCGCCTCGTTGTACTTTCGTGCCTTCTATGGCGTACCCGACTCGATCCGCCGTACGGACGGAACTCCGGTGAATGCCGTCCGTGGGTTGATGGACATGATCGCCCGCCTCATCACAGACTACGAAGCAACCCATCTGGTGGCATGCTGGGACAACGACTGGCGCCCCGGTTGGAGGGTGGACCTGATCCCGAGCTACAAGTCGCACAGGGTGGCAGAGATCGTCCAGGCGGGACCCGACGTCGAAATCGTCCCGGACCCGTTGGAAGCCCAAATCCCGCTGATCCGCCACGTGTTGGGCCTCGCTGGGATCGCGATCGCGGGGGTCGACGAGCATGAAGCCGACGACGTCGTGGGTACCTACGCCAGCAAAGCGCCGATGCCCGTGGACGTCGTAACCGGCGACCGTGACCTCTTCCAACTCGTCGACGACGAGCGCGAAGTGCGGGTCATATACACCGCCCGCGGAATGAAGAACCTTGAGGTGGTGACCGATGTCGTGGTTGTGGAAAAGTACCGGGTGTTGCCTCAGCGATACGCAGACTTTGCCACGTTGCGCGGCGATGCGTCCGACGGGTTGCCGGGCGTCGCGGGCATAGGCGAGAAGACCGCAGCCTCGCTGCTGGCCGAGCACGGTTCACTTGCCGGTCTCCTCGAGGCTGCTGAGGACCCCGACGGCGGGTTGTCGGCTTCCGTCCGGGCCAAACTGGACGCTGCCGCCGACTACCTCAAGGTGGCACCCGCCGTCGTGAATGTTGTACGGGACCTGGGCGTTCCCACGCTGGACGCTGCTGGAGCAGGCCTGCGCCCCGTCACGGGTGAGGCACGCGCGGAGCTGGAGCGACTGGCAACGGAATGGAACCTCGGAGGCTCCGTCAAGCGACTGCTGGATGCATTGGACGTAGTCCGCTAGCCCCCAACGCCGCGCACAGCTTGCGCCGTGCTTTCACAGCTGAATGACAGCTTGGGAACAGCACGGGCTTGGTTCGCTCCGACATCGTGGTTTCAGGACGGCGTACATGCTCGTCCCACGTCACCAGCCGTTCAACGGTGCACTCGCCGTTCCGACGGTCGAAAAAGGAGAGGCACATGTCAAAGACCAAGAGAATCGCGCTAAGCATTGCGACCGGCGCACTGGCATTAGGCGCAGGGCTGGGTGTCACGAGCGTTGCCTCGGCAACGACTACGCCGACGCCAAGTGCTACGTCGTCGGCTGAAGCATCGGCTCCCGCCGAAGGGCAGAACCGGCCCGGAGGCGGCCACGGCCGTGACCGCGGCCAGATCGCGGCCGAGCTGGCAAGCAAGCTCGGTGTTGACGAGGCCAAGGTAACGGAAGCATTGCAGGCTTTCCGGGAAGCCAATAAACCCGCAACGCCGCCGGCGGAAGGCACAAAGCCGGACAGGGCAGCGCAAGAGGCTGCCCTGGCCAAGTCTTTGGCTGAGGCGCTGGGAGTTGAGGAAGCCAAAGTTACCGCTGCCTTGGAAGAGATCCGCAGCGAGGCCAAAGCAGAGCGTTCAGCTGCACTCAAGACGAGGCTGGACAAAGCGGTCACGGACGGCAAGCTCACACAAGCCGAAGCCGACGCCGTGAGCAAGGCCGTGGAGGCCGGCATCATTGGGGGTGGTGGTCGCTGGTAACTGGATGACAGCTTTCCAGCTTGCCCACTAGGAGCAGGATCCCCGGGCGCTGAGTGAATCGCCCCTGGCCCGGGGATCCTTCACGAACGGTTCCGCAGCAATTTTCCAAGCGGTGTCGATTTATGGTCGCGCCATTCGACCTGTGGGTGAGAAGGTCGAAGGGCGACTTTCCACATCATAGGAGATTGACTGAAATGGCCAAGTACATGTTGATCATGCGGGCAACGGACGAATCGTTGGCTAAGTTCGAGAACATCGACTTCAACGAAATCCTGGAAGCGATGGGCAAGTTCAACGATGAATTGATCCGTGCCGGCGTGCTGTTGGCCGCCGAGGGTTTGGACGACGCCAAAGAGGGCGTCGTCGTGGACTTCACGGGCGAAACACCAGTCGTTACAGACGGCCCCTACGGGGAGACAAAGGAGTTGTTCGCCGGATACTACATCCTGGATGTCGCGTCCAAGCAGGAAGCCATCGAGTGGGCGAAGCGCGCACCGATGACCTCGGGAACCAAGACGGAAATCCGCCGCGTGACCAGCATCGACGAATTCCCCCAAGACAACGAGTGGATCCAAAAGGAACGCGCCTGGCGGGAACAAACCGGACAACTCTAGGTCTTCGAGTCAACCGAGAGTGACAAGTAACCAGGCGAGGGCCGCAGTCGAGGCCGTGTGGAGAAGTGAATCCGCCCGCATCGTCGGCGCCCTCGCCCGCTATACAGGGGACTTTCCACTGGCCGAGGATGTGGCGCAAGAAGCGTTGGCCGAAGCTCTTGTCTCGTGGTCCGTCAACGGTGTCCCTGCCGAACCCGTCGGTTGGTTGCTGACGGCAGGGCGTCGTCGTGCCATTGACACCTTCCGACGGCACGCTGCCCGGGACGAAAAGTACGCTCTGCTGGCGCGTGATCTCTCGGAAGAGCAGCCCGGGGTGGATGCGTTGTTCGACGCCGATGCCATTGACGACGACGTCTTGACCCTGATGTTCATTTCCTGCCATCCAGTGCTCTCCAAGGAAGCACGCATTGCCCTTACGCTGCGTGTTGTGGGAGGCATGGGCACGGAGGAAATAGCCAAGGCATTCCTGGTTCCTGTCCCCACCGTCCAGGCCCGAATCACACGTGCCAAGAAGACTCTTTCGGCAGCCGGGATTCCTTTTGCCGTACCTGAAACGCACCAACTGCCGGAGCGGCTCGCTTCAGTGCTGCAGGTGGTCTACCTGATATTCACCGAGGGTTCCTTTGCCACCGGGGGTGAGTCGTGGATGCGCAGCGAGCTTGCCAGCGAAGCCCGCCGGTTGGCCCGCGTCCTGGTGCGTTTGGCACCGGAACCGGAAGTGTTCGGCTTGCTGGCCCTGATGGAGCTCACGGCAGCCCGCTTCCCGGCAAGGCTCGATTCAGCCGGACGACCTGTTCTCCTTGAGGACCAGGATCGACGGCGGTGGGACCAGTCGGCGATCAGACGCGGCCGCGCCGCATTAGCGACGGCGGTTGGTGCGGGGCGCGGTCTCGGCGCCTACGGGCTGCAGGCGTCCATCGCGGAATGCCACGCCGTCGCCACTTCCGTGGCGGAAACCGACTGGCAGAGGATAGTGATCCTGTACGAAGCGCTCGGACGATTGACGCCCTCGCCGATCATTGAACTGAACCGTGCTGTCGCGGTTGCCATGGCATCGGGACCGACCGCCGGACTGAAACTCGTCGATGAATTGGCAGCCAGGGGAGCGCTCAACGGATCCCACCTGTTGCCTGCAGTGAAGGGCGAGCTCCTCGCAAGGCTTGGGCGCGGCGCTGAGGCAAAAGAGCAATTTGTGCACGCTGTGCAACTGTGCTCAAACGCAGCCGAGCGAGCCACCTTGGAACGCAAGATCCTCGACTTGGGGACGTCATAACCCCCGCGCGCGGCTGCGTCGGCCTCGCGTCGTTGCGTTGAGTGCTTCCAGCGCATGAGGTTGCCTTACCCCTCCTTCAGTAGGGCGGGGTGTTTAGGTGCGTTGTGGTGTGTGGTGGTGGTTGCGTCGGGGTGTTTGGGTGGGGTCGATGTGGGGTGGTGGTGTGTACCAGGGGAT